>NZ_LXJP01000024.1:0-100905 GCF_001728855.1 Pseudomonas sp. AP19
GGCTCCTTCGCGAGCCAGCCCGCTCCCACATTCGATCGAGTTCCACCTTTGGAATGCGGACAAATGGGGGAGCGGGCTTGCTCGCGATGACGCCATCAGTCACGCCGCCAGTCAACCCTGCTCACTCTCATACTTGTCCAGCGTATCCCTGGCGATTTCCCGGCCCAAGGCGATCAACTCCGGCGCCTTGTAGAACTCGAAAAACCGGCACACGCGCTTCGGCACGTTGATCAGCACATCCGGCGGGTAACCGGCGATCTTGTACTGCGCCAGTGATGTTTGCATCACCTCGAAGCTCTGGTTGATCAGGTCCAGCAGCGACGCCGGGCCAACGTTGTCGATGATGAACGAGCCGGTCGCCGATTTGGGTGCCCCGGCTTTTTCCGGCGCGGCGGCGGGTTGCTGGGATTCGGGCTCGGCCGACTCCAGCCAGGGGTTGATTTCTGCGGTCTGGGCCTGCAATGCCTCCTGCTCCAGCTTCATTAACTGCTCGGCTTGTTTGCGGCGAAACGGCAGGTGTGAGCCCAATGATTTGGCCAAGCTGTTGAAGCGGCTCTTGAACGCCGGCGGGCGCTGGATCACCGGCAGTTGGTAGTGTTTTTGGTTGGTGGCGTTGAGGTTGACCGCGATGATCAAGTCGCAATGGCTGGACACCACCGGCACAATCGGCAGCGGGTTGAGCAGGCCACCGTCGACCAGCATGCGGTTGCCCTGCATGACCGGTGTGAACAGGCTGGGAATCGCCGCCGAAGCGCGCATGGCCTGGTGCAGGCAGCCTTCCTGGAACCAGATTTCCTGTTGGTTGGTCAGGTCAGTGGCAACGGCGGTGTAGGGAATGCGCAGCTCTTCGATATTGATCTCGCCGACAATCTTGCGGATTTGTCCGAAGACTTTCTCGCCGCGGATCGCCCCCAGGCGAAAACTCACGTCCACCAGGCGCAGCACGTCCAGGTAGTCGAGGCTTTCGATCCAGTTTCGGTATTCATCGAGCTTGCCGGCGGCATAGATCCCGCCTACCACTGCGCCCATCGAGCAACCGGCGATACAGGCGATGTCATAGCCGCGCCGTTCGATTTCCTCGATCACGCCAATATGGGCGTAACCCCGGGCTCCGCCGGAGCCCAGCACCAAGGCAACACGTTTCTTCATGACCTGATCCTTCGCAAAACAGGTGCCCACAATGCACCCATCAAGGTCAGTGCTTCAATCCTCGTCGACACACGCAATAATTTTCCGGAATAGTCGTGGCGCTCGGGTATGCTCTGGCTATTGTGACTTTCGGTTTCAGGCTCCCGTACAAGGCACTTTTCCTTGTCGCCAACGTCTACACCGTACGACTGTTTTTCTTAAATTTGAGGTGTCATTGATGAAAGCCTGGATGTGTGTGCCTGTGATCGTGTTGGCCCTGGCCGGTTGTGCCGGGAAAACCGCGTACCGCGACAGTTGTGGCACGCAATTGGACGCGGCGTGGCATGAGTTGGATTTGGCCAAGGCCGAAGGGTTTGCCGGGACTGTCAGCTACTCTAAGGCGTTGTCGTTGTTGACGGGCGCCAAGACCCAACAGCAATTCGAAGCGTTTGAAGGGTGCTCCAACAAGGCCGAGAAAGCGCGGTTCTATATCCGTGAGTCGCGCGCCGGGCGTTAATCGGTAAGCGGCAAGCAGGGTCTTAATGGTTTAGGGAGGAAGGGATGTCAGCTTTGGTTGATCAGTTAGTCGCTCAGGTCATTGGCCTGGAGGTAGGGTTACTGAGCTGCCAGGCTCGCCTCGCCGCCGTCACCGACGATGAAGCCTTGCACGACCTGCGCACCACCGTGCGGCGCCTGCGCAGTTTGCTGCGGCCTTTACGTGGCCTGCCGGGTGTCGAACAGCTTGAATTGGCCGCCGGCACGGTCGGCCAAATGACCACGCCGCTGCGCGACCGAGAGGTCCTGGCGGCGTATCTTCACCAGCACGGTCATCACGACGCTGCCGACCGACGCCTGCGCCTGCAACCCGATGCCTACCGCCACGTCGCGCAAAGCCCGGAACTGGCGCACCTGCTGCTGATCCTTGATGCCTTCCCACGTTTTATCCGCGCCTCCCAGCACCAGAAGCTGCTCAAAGGCCTGCGCTCCAGCATCGAAAAGCGGCTGGGCAAGCAATGGCACGCCCTCGATAAAGCCCTGAAAGACCCAAACCATGACCGTCATCGCCTGCGCTTGCTGATCAAGCGCGTACGCTACGCGGCCGAGGCCTACCCCGCGCTGGACAAACTCCCGGCCAAAGCGATGTCGCGCCTCAAGCAAGCGCAGGGCGCCCTGGGTGATTGGCACGATTGCTGGCAGTGGTTGGCCCAGGCCGAACATCAACCCGACTTGCAGCCGTGTGTTGCAATCTGGCATCGCACCATGGCCGAGGCTGAAGGGCAGGCGGATCGGGTGCTGGACAAGCTTGGCGCCGATTGTTTTTAACGCGGTCCGGTTTTTGGCCGGAATGCGCGCTGTACGTGGCTGACCTGATGGTTAAGATCCCTTGATCGGTTTTCTTGAGGTGAGGTCGCCATGCGTTTTAGTGATTTGCTCGACGCTGCCCGTAGTACCCCGCTGGACGTCACTATTCCCGCCGAATGGGCCCAGGGTCGCGCGACCTTTGGTGGCCTGGTCGCCGCCTTGCAATACGAAGCGCTGCGCGCTCAAGTACCGGCAGACCGGCCCTTACGCTCACTGGCTGTGACCTTCGTCGGTCCGGTCGCCCCGCAGGTGCCTGCCAGTTATCAGGTTGAGGTCCTGCGCGAAGGCAAGGCTGTGAGTCAACTGCTCGGCCGTGTGGTGCAAAATGGCGAGGTTGCAACCCTGGTGCAGGCCAGCTTTGGCGCGGCACGCGAGTCGCAGATTGATGTGGCAAGCGAGGCCCCACCGGTGTTCAAACATTGGGATGAGTGCCAGGAGTTGCCTTACATCAAGGGTGTCACCCCCGAATTCATGCGGCACCTGGCAATGCGCTGGAGTGTCGGCGGACTGCCGTTTACCGGTAATAAATCGCGCGTCATGGGCGGCTGGGTGCGTTTGCGCGGGGACGTGAAGGAAGAGCCCCTCACCGAGTCGCACATCCTCGCCCTGGTCGATGCCTGGCCACCGGCCTTGCTGCCACACCTGTCCGCGCCGGCGCCCGGCAGCACGCTGACCTGGACCATCGAATTTATCCAGCCGCTACATGAGCTGAGCACCCTCGACTGGTGCCAGTACTGCGTCAACATCGAGCATGCCCGCGACGGCTATGGCCATGCCGCCGCCGCACTCTGGAGCCCGACCGGCGAGTTGATCGCCATCAGCCGCCAGACCGTAGTGGTCTTCGCCTGAGCCTCAGAACCGCTGGCTACCCTGAGCTTCCAGCGTGCGCCCGTGGCGTTGCAGCGCAACGCCTGCCAACACACCGATGGCGCCGACGGCAAAACTGGCCAGGCTGAGGCTGAATACACCGGATGCCATCGACAGAAAACCGATGATCAGCAGCGGTACGGCAATCAACTGCAGCCCCAGGTTGGTCGGGTGCTGAAGGCTGTGTGGCTGATTGCGCCATTGCCACGCGGGGAAGTTAGGATGACGTTTGCCCATGATGATTAATCCTCTGTCCGTTGAAACAACATGGACAAAGTGTAGGTCGCAGGCGGGTGGGGCGGCGAATCAAGCCTCGCTATGGGGGCCATAGCCAGCCTTGTCTGGCTACAACTTCAACTGCCCGATCGCCTTGCTCAACTCCCCGGCCAGCGTCGCCAGTTCATTGCTGGTGGTGGCCGAGCCCACGGTCTGCTGCACGGTGTTCTCGGTCACATCACGAATGCTCACCACTGCGCGGTTCATCTCTTCGGCAACATGGCTCTGCTGTTCGGCGGCGACGGCAATCTGCGTGTTACTTTCGCGCATCTGCGCCACGGCACCGGTGATTTCGGCGAGCGCCGCGCCGGCTTCCTGGGCCTGTTGCACACAGTCGTCGGCCTTGAGTGAGCTTTCCTGCATGAAGTCCACGGCGTCGCGGGTGCCCGATTGCAGGGCTGACACCATGCGGGTGATTTCGTCTGTGGAGGTTTGCACGCGTTTGGCCAGGTTGCGCACTTCGTCGGCGACCACGGCAAAACCACGGCCCATTTCCCCGGCCCGGGCGGCTTCGATGGCGGCGTTGAGGGCGAGCAGGTTGGTCTGTTCGGCGATGCTATGGATCACACTGACGACACCGTTGATTTTCTGGCTGTCTTCGGCGAGTTGCTGGATCATTTCGGCGGTCTGTTGCACGCCGGTGGACAACCCGGCAATCGAGCGCTGGACCCGGTCGACCACTTCCCGGCCGCTGCCCGCCAGGGTATCGGCGGTCTGTGACAGGTCGCGGGTGGCGCCGGCGTGTTGGGCGATATGGTGGACGGTGGCGGTCATTTCGTTGATGGCGGTGGCGGCCTGGTCGGTTTCGCTTTGCTGGCCGAGCATGCCGTGTTGCACCTCGTTCATGCTGCTGGCCAGGCGCGCGGCGCCTTCATCGAGCTGCCGCGCAGTGCGCGCCACGGTGTTGACCACTCGCTGGTAGCCGGCTTGCATGGCGTTGAACGCACTGGCCATTTGGCCGACTTCGTCTTTGCAGGCCAGCGGCACGCGGGCCGACAAATCGCCGGTCTTCTCGACGTGCAGCATCACGTCCTTGAGGGTATTGAGTTGGCTGAGCAGGAAGCGGATCAGCAACTGCGAGGCGCCAAGCATCGCCAGCATCAGGATCAGCACCGCCACGGCGTAGTTGGCGAAGCGTTCGGTGAATACCTGGCTCAGGCTCTGCCCGTAGGCCAGCACGGCAACCTGTCGCCCATCGGCGCGCGCAATGACGTCAGCGCCGATCAGCGGGTTGTTCCCGAACAAGGGCAGATGATTCAGTGCGACCCAGCCACTGGCTGTGCTCAGGGCTGACAGGTCCTGATCGGCCAACTGCGGGGTTTGGCCACGGGCAAACGTCAACCAATGCTCGCCTTCAGGCAGCGCCTTGTCGGCCGGCCAGGTGCCGAGCAATCGGGCCTGCGCCTGGGCCGAGGCTTGGGACGCGTCGCTGCGTGCCTGTTGTTCGAGCTGCACGGCGTACAGCACCAGCAGCAAGGTGGTGATGAAAGCGACCGCGTTGACCGCCCAGAATTTGTATTTCAGCGAGATATTGCTAAGCCAGGCACCCATGGAAGGTTTTCTCTGATAGCGGAAACAGTATTGGCAAGGTGCCATTATTGTGCCGCTACTCAGGAAATCGGTTTTGACATGGGTCAATGCGCCGCATCAGGCGATGTGGGGCAAGCCAAAAAATGCGCGCGAGCATGCGCTGCTGTGTTCGGCCAGGTCTTCGATGGTTTCGTTGCGGTGCAGGGCGACTTCACGCAGCACTTCGGGCAAGTAGGCGGGTTCGTTGCGGCCATTTTTTGGCTTGGGGCGCAGTGTGCGCGGCAGCAGGTAGGGCGCATCGCTTTCCAGCATCAGACGGCCGCGGGGAATTTCCCTGACCAGCGGATGCAGGTGAGTCCCACGGCGCTCGTCGCAGATCCAGCCGGTGATGCCGATGTGCAAATCGAGGTCGAGGTAGCTGAACAACGCGTGTTGTTCGCCGGTAAAGCAATGCACCACGGCAGCCGTCAGGTGGTCGCGGTAACCCTTGAGAATTTCCAGCAGGCGCTGGTTGGCGTCACGCTCGTGAAGAAACACCGGCAACTTCAGCTCGACGGCCAGCGCCAGGTGTTCTTCGAGGACTTTTTCCTGCTGAGGGCGCGGCGAGAAATCCCGGTTGAAATCCAGCCCGCATTCACCCACTGCACGTACCCGGCTTTCGCTGAGCAAACCGCGCAGGCGCTGAGCACTGTCGCCGTTCCAGTCACTGGCCGAGTGCGGGTGGATGCCGGCGGTGCTGAACAGGCGTTGGCCGCTTTCATCAAGTTTTACGCACAGCTCCAGGGCCTGTTCGCTGCCATCCACACTGGTGCCGGTGAGCACCAATTGTTCCACCCCGGCGGCATAGGCACGGTCGAGAACGGCCTGGTGCCTCTCGTCGAAACTGGGGTTGGTCAGGTTGACGCCGATATCAATGAGTTGCATGGTGCTATCTCCGCCTGCGGCCGGAAAGCATATCAGAGCTGTAGATTTATAAGAAAAACTAAGAACTACAACGAGTTATAGCTGTCTTTGAACGTCGTAAGCGACATTGTGGAGGGTCACTCGCCCTCTACCTTGCCGCCGTTGCGTGCCTTGCCAGCGCATAAAGCGCTCTGTTTCTGACCTCCAGCCCTTCGCCTTTCGCGACGGCGCTGGCCAGTATTCTTTCCGGAGAGCGGATGATCCGACCCTCGGCGTTGCTTGTGTTGTGCCTGACGTTACTGCTGCCCATGGCGGCGGTCGCACGTCTGGACGGCCCGCTGGAAGTGACCAAGCCTGGCAAGGTACGTGATCTGGCGCAAATTCGCTCCAGCCGCACCCTGCGTGTGTTGGTCAACCAGAGCCGCAACAGTTCCGGTGAAGTCCAGGGCCAGGCCATCGGTGTCGAATACCATCGCCTGCGGGCCTTTGAGCAATACCTGAACGGTCACGCCCGTGACGGTGAAGAAATCAACCTGAAGATTATTCCCAAGGCCAAGGACCAACTGCTCGGCGCGCTGGCCCGTGGCGAAGGCGACCTGGTCGCGCCGGGTGAATTGCTCGATGTGAAGGCAGTGCACAAAATCAGCAGCAGCGACCCGATTGCCACGGGTGTGCCGTTGTGGCTGGTGGGCGTGAAGGGCGAGCGGCGGTTTACCAAGCTGGAGCAACTGTCCGGGCGCCCCCTGGCGCTGACCACCGGCAGTGCGGCGGCGGACGCGATCAACCAGGTCAACCAGAAACTGGCCCTGCACAAGCAGCCGCCGGTCAAGGTGGAATGGGTCGACCCGACATTGGCCGTGGAGGATGTTTTGGAGATGGTCCAGGCCGGGATCTTCCACCTCACCATTGTCGAGAAACCGATTGCCGAGCGTTGGTCGAAAATCCTGCCCAAGTTGCGCTTTGATCGGCAGGTGGCAATCAGCGAGCCGGGCGATGAGTACTGGTTCGTGCGCCAGGATGCCTCGATGCTGCGGGCCAGCATTGATCGGTTCCTCAAGTCTTATCGCACGCCTTCCGACCAGGACGTGGCGTTTCAGCGTATCTACCGACGCCTCTATCAAGTGCGTAACCCCCTGGCGCGCGCCGATCGCCAGCGTTTGGAAAAGCTGCGCCCGGTCCTGCAAAAACACGCCCGTGAGCAGGGTATGGACTGGTTGAACCTGGCGGCACTGGCGTTCAAGGAGTCGGCCTTTGACCCTGGCGCGCGCAACAGTGGCGGACCTACCGGCCTGATGCAGATCACGCCGTCGGCGGCGCAGCGCGTGGGCGTCAACAATATCGAGAGCCTCGACAGCAACGTGCAGGCTGGCGCGCGTTACCTGGCGATGATTCGCCGCAAATTCTTTGCCAGCCCAAAACTCAACGAGCGTGAACGCATGGCCTTTGTGCTGGCGGCTTACAACATGGGGCCAGAGCGTGTGCAAGGTATGCGTGCGGAGGCGCGCCGCCGAGGGTTGAACCCCAATCAGTGGTTCTTCCAGGTCGAACGTATTGCCATGGAGCAGGTGGGAATGGGTGGCGTCAGCTATGTTAATAGCGTGAACAAGTACTACTTGGCGTTTGATCGGGAGCGCGGGTCCCTGGAGCCGTCGGCACCGAAGATCGCCTCGCGAAAATAATCGGTTTTATAGATAAGTATTAGGCATTTTTTCGGCTTTTATCATTGCTTAATCCGATTAATATAGCGGCCAACCCACCCTACTTTGAAAAGGATTATCTCGATGAGCCCACTGATCAACCGCGTCCTGTCCACCCGTGCCGGTTACGGCCTGACCATTCTGCGAATTTTCGTCGGTATCATTTTCGCGGCACACGGCTCGCAAAAACTTTTTGGCTGGTTTGGTGGCTACGGCCTGGCGGGTACTGCGCAGTACATGGAAAGCCTCGGCCTGACACCGGGTACCTTGATGGCGGTGCTGTCAGGCGGTACGGAGTTCTTCGCCGGGCTGGCATTGATCATTGGTTTGCTGGTGCGCCCAGCCGCGTTGGGCCTGACCTTCCTGTCGCTGGTGGCTATTTTCTCGGTGCACATCCACAACGGGCTGTTCATGGCCAACAACGGTTATGAGTTTGCGTTGGCCTTGCTCGGCGGCGCGCTGGCGGTCTTGCTGGAAGGCGCTGGTAAGCTGTCAGTCGACCGCGCCATTGCCAACTGATACTCACGCAGCACCTTGAAAAAGCCCGCCATGCGCGGGTTTTTTCGTTGCTCGGGATTCTTGACACCGCCCCATCGGCTTCTCTAGGATGCTGCTCATGCGCCGATTTAAACAGCTAATTGCGGGGCGCCACTGGGACTCATTGCAGCCCGACAGAAGCCTGCGCTTATTCAGCGTCAGTATTCGAAATACCGCTAAAGCGCTGGTTCGGTGTTGCCTCTCACCTGCCCGCAGACTTTTGAGGCAGAGACACGACACGATGAATGCACTACGCCCCCTCATACGCCTGGCCCCGATCACTGCGGGCCTGACTCAACGTAATCCGAGAATCCTGCTGGGCGGCAAGCACCAGCCGACATTGCTGCGTTACCTGGACGGTTGGCCGCGTCGTAGCGGGCGGCCTTCGGCCTTCCTGATCCAGTTTGTGGAAGAGGGCGATTCCCTGGGCCGTTTTGCCAGCAACAGCTTTGATCTTGCCGTTATCCAGGCGCCGAGTGCCGGCGATGCCGATGAGGTGATTCGTCAACTGACGCGCATTGCCCGCCAAGGCTTGATTGCGCGTCGTTAAGGCGTCAGTGGCAGGCTGTAGCAACGACTGATCGCCGCCGTCGGTGGTAGACAAAAACTGCCCAGGCAATCAGGCATAACGGCAGCGGCACCGCACAAATCATCAGCAGTTTCAGGTTTCGTTCCATGCGATGCACCGATGCGTAAGCCTCGACCTTGAGTGCTTGCAACTCCATGGGCAGCCGCAGGCGTTCCTTATTGAGCGCTTGCAACTGGGTATTGGTGTCCACCGCTTGAGTGCCGAATTCTATGCTCGGCGGGTTTAACCGTTGCCACTCCTGTTCGGTTTGCTCAAGCCGTTTTTGCAGTTCCCCGGCTTTTTGCGTATAGGCCTGTGCGGCGGCCTCGCGCATCTGTTCCAGTGCCGTCGGGGCATCGCCCGCCATCACACGGGGTTGAATGTTCGCGAGAATGTTCGGGGCAGCCAGGTTGTCCAGGGTATTCAAGACAAACAGTACGTTGGTGTTAGGCGCCGAATTGATCACCGAATCCATCAGCAAATCCGTGTCGGCGACCACCACCACTTGGATGTTTGCGGCCTTTTGCAAGCCGGGAGACTGTCCGCTGAGACCCTCTGGAAATGCGGAATAGGCGGGGCCCTCGATGCGGGCTGCTATCACCTGGCGTTGGCCGGGCGTCGTCCCGTCAATGAGTGAGTCGGATGCAGGCGCCGCTGCGACCCGGTCCGTGTCCATCAACGCGGACTGCCTGGAGCTTTGCAGCAGCGGCGTCAGCGTCGTACGGCCTTTCCTCACGCGCGACAGGGCGCCGCTGCTGGATACCACAACAGTGCTCAGTTTCCAGGTGCTCACATCGCTGGCTGTCATCGCTTGTCGTGGCAGGTTCAACCTGGCCGCGTGACGTAATGCCGGCGCGTCAGGGCTGAGTGAAGACGATAGGGCATAGACGTGGTCGACCAGTAGTTTGTCGGTCGGCATCTGTATGCCCCACGCGGCAAGCAGCCCGTCGAGCCGGGAATCCACCGCTGGCGTGTTCGCATCCGACGCGCTCACGGGATCAATGAAGATCATCAGTTTGCCGCCCCTCAATACGAACTGCTCAATCGCATACAGCGCGTGTTCGGGCAATGCGCGCGGATGCACGACCATCAGCGTGCCGATCGATTCAGGCACCTTGGAGGTGTTTGATGCCAGGCTCACCAGGTTGAAATGTTGATGCATCTGCGCCATCGCACGCCCGGCAGACTCACTCAGCGCCAGCCCCGTTAGCACACCAATGGTGGGCGGGTCGGGGTGCATCAGTTTGTAGATCAGGTGGCTGATTTCATATTCAAGCAGTGGCTCGTCATCGCGGCTGAATACATCGATTCGTTGTGAGTTCTGGCCTGCGCGAGTGCCGATGAGGCCCAGAAAACCCTGCTTGTCGTCAAGGCCGAACAGTCCGGCTTTGTAGGCATCTTCTGAATAAGGTGCCGGATCAATAACATGCAGGTTAATCATGCCCTTTGATGCTTTCTCGAACTCATTGAGCAAGTCTTCCACCCGTTCACCGTAGCGTTTTAGTGCGTGGCTTCTTTTTGGATCATGGCTCGAATTGAAGTAATACAAGTCCAACGGGTGTTCGAGTGTCGCGAGTAAGTTTCGCGCTGCGGGCGATAACGTGTGTTTTTTTTGTTGTGAAAAGTCCCAGCGTACCTCAGGCAGGTTGTTGACCCAGGACAGATTAAAGGCCAGGAACAGTAGCAGTATGACCAACAGTGTCATGCCCGTACTAAGAGCGGATCGCATAGGTTGCTTCCCTTCTCAACTGGTTTTGTAGTTGAGTGTGACCGTGCTTGCCGATAGAAAGGCAAGGATCATGCTGATGAAGTACAAACTGTCGTGAAGGGTCAGTTTGCCATTGTCGATAGTTTCGAAACGCGCGATTGGATCAAGTGCGATCAAACTGTCGATTACCCAGATAGGCGCCTGATGTTCGAGTGCATCCAGGACAGAAGAAAGTCCGCTGGCTGTCAGCAATAAACCCAATGTCACCAGGAAAATAACCAGGCGGTGGCGCGCGAGTGTACAAATAAAACAACCGACAGACAGGTAGCTGCCGGCCAGCAACCAACTGGTCAGAAATTGTGAACCGATAACAAGGTTATCGGCATTGCCGAGACAGTTGGCGAGGATCACCACCGGAAACGTGAGCACCAACGCGATACCACACACGACCCACGCGGCCAGAAATTTTCCCATCACGCGTTCTGCTGAAGTCACGGGCAGTGTTTTCATCATGTCGCGCAAGCCTGCGCAGTGTTCATCCGCCCACAGGTGTGTCGATAACGTGGGAATCAACAGCAGATAAAGCCAGGGATGCAACTGGAAAAATACGTGCAAGTCGCCACTGTCCCGTTCCATCCACGGTGTCGTATACAACCCGAGCGCTGCGCCCAGCACCAGAAAGGCGGCGACACTCAGGTAGGTGCTTGGCGTGCAGGCGTAACTGGCAAGTTGACGCTTGAAAATAACGGGCAGCAGCTTCAAAGGGATACCTCGTGGCTAAGACGGTGGACAACGTCATTCAGGCGCCCTGGTTCCAGACTCAGTGACGTGATGTTCCAGCTGCGGCTGGCGATCAGTGCGTTTATATGGGGGTAGATGCTGTGCCCCGGCATGGCCAGAACAGTCACGGTGCCCGGCGCATGCCGGTCCTCTTCTATGCCGGCGACGCCGGGTAATACGGCAAGGGCCAGCAAATCCAGAGGGGTTTGCGCGGCGAGCGTGACGGCTTGGTGATGTCGGGAGTTGCGCTGCAAATCGGGCAGCGGGGTATCAGCCACCAACTGACCGTCTGCGATAACCAGCGCGCGTGCGCACAGAGTGGAAAGGTCATCGCAATGACGGGAGGCGATGATGACCGTCATTTCTTCGGCCAGGGACTGGATCAGTGTCTTGAACTTGAGCAGTTGATCCGGTGCCAGCCCCTCGTTCGGTTCATCCAGCAAAAGCAGCCCCGGTGTATGCAGGATTGCTTGGGCGATGGCTACTTTGCGCTTCAAGCCAATGGAAAGCGTATCGAGTGGCGCGTTGAGCAGCCGGGATAATTCCAGGCGCATGGCGACACGATCGACCCGGCTGCGTTTTTCAGCGCCGCTGAAACCTCGCACGTCAGCGATGAAATTGAGCATGCCTTTGACGGACATGGTCGAATGGCTGAGGCCGCTCTGGAGTTGATAGCCCAGGGCTTTTTGGGCCTGAAGTGGATGAGATTGGGTGTCGAACCCTTGGACGGTGATATGCCCGGCGGAGGGTTTAGTTACGCCTGCTATCAGATTCAACAGCGCAGTTTTGCCTGCGCCATGCTCCCCAAACAGGCCTATGCATTCCTGGCGTTCGGCGCAAAACGAGAGGTGGGTGATAACTTTTCTTTTGCCCAGGTGCTTTGTCAGGCTGCTTATCTCGAGCATTTGTTTACCGAATAAGTTTTGCGAGGCGTATGAATAGGTACCCGTCATAAACGGTTGAACGCCAAGAAGGTTACGTTTAAACATTGGACTTGGGAACGTGGGGACATGTTTATCAGATAAGTCCTACGTCAGATTGGATAACTTGCTGAAACAATTGCGCTGTTTCGAGCTTATTAATGGCCGGATGTTTATCTGGTGTTTATATAAGGTTTGTTCTTTCGCAATGAGGCCTGAATAGCATGATGCTTCTACGTACCCTTGTTCTTGAACGCAGCGGCCAGGATGCACCGGTCAACGGCGCACTGCTCTGCGGGTTTGCCGTCGCGCAGACCGACGCCAACTTTCTTGTCTATAGCCTGGATGAAGAGGTCGAACCAGGTAACTCGAGAGTCTATATTGCGGCGTTACGCAAGAAACTTGATCGGTATTTCCTGGGCGGTGTGGAGTCCAAGGAAGACCTGCAAGTTGCCATGCAAGTCTTCAAGCAAATCCTGATGATGGCGGCAGCCTCCGGCACTAAGACGGGTGCGGCGGTCGAGTCTTCGACCCTGTTTCATTTTATTGATTTGAAAGGTTGCAAGTTGCCGCCTGCCAGGCCTGAGGATCATCATTCAATGATCATCAAGAAGGCCTTGGTCATGAAGGTCATTACCCTGGGCATGTCTGCGCCCGTGTTGCCGGCGATTGAAAGTGCTTCATTGATCGTGCCGTCCATTCGCTTCTCGTCGCAGATGGTGTCGCCGCCCCGAGCCACGAACCCACCCAAGGCCACCGAACAGCCTGTCAGCGAGCCTGTCGTGCCGCAACTCCAGGACTCTCCCGTTCCAATAACGCAGGCACCGGCCGAGCCGAGTGCACCGCCGGCTCAGCGTGAGCCCCTGGAACCTGTACCGCACAAACTTCCTGCCAAGATGGAACATGCATCTATGGTTGAGGTGGACACTACGCTGACCAGTCTCGCCAAGGTCGCCCAGGAACTGGCACAGCAGAAGCTTGCTGTTATCGAACGTGAGGAAATACTTGAGCAGTGGCAGGCTCGACTGGAGCAAGAGCAGGTCGCGCTGGATGAAAAGGGCGTTGCGTTGGAGCAGCACACCACGCAGTTGCAGAACCAGACATTGGCGGTTGACCTTAAGGCTGAGCAGTTGACGCTCGCGCTGGCGCACGTGTCGGGAATACGTGAGCGTCTGCAGGGTGTGCTGCTTGAGCTGGACCACGCGTTGGACGGCCAGGGTTGAATTGACGGGTTCTCTGGTCTGGCTACTTTTCAGGGTTCATTTATTATCAACCCCAGCCGGCCGACGCCAAGGCATGATGCTGTGGCGTATCGGCACCATTGGACATTGTCTGGGGATGCAAGCGTTTGAGTACCAAGCTGATTACCAAAGAAGGTCATGAAGCGCTGAAAAAAGAGCTCGATTACCTGTGGCGAGAAAAGCGCCCGGATACCACCCGCAAGGTGACCTGGGCGGCTTCCCTCGGAGATCGCAGCGAGAACGCGGATTACCAATACAACAAGAAACTGCTGCGTGAGATTGATCGGCGCGTGCGCTACTTGCGCAAGCGTCTGGAAGACATGCGGGTGGTGGAGTACATGCCTGAGCAGGAAGGCAAGGTGTTCTTCGGCGCTTGGGTGGACATCGAAAATGAGCAGGGCGAGACCAAGCGTTTTCGAATCGTCGGCTATGACGAAATTTATGAGCGCATGGATTACATCTCCATCGACTCACCGATGGCTCGGGCGCTGTTGCGTAAGGCGGTCGACGATGAGGCTATCGTGCAGACACCCAATGGTGAGGTGTGCTGGTGGATCACCGCTATCGAGTATGTGAAGTAGACGATGGCCAGCACGCGTTACGTGCGCTGGCCATCAGCCGTTTCAGCCTTCGCGCAGCACGGTCAGCGGGCTGGCATTCAGTGCGCGGCGCGTACCAAATACGCCGGCACCGCCGATCAGCACGGCACCGATCACGGGCAGCACGAGCAACCACGCATGTGGATGCCAGGCCAGGTCGAAAGCGTAGCGGTACAGCACCCAGGTGATGAGTTCCGTGCCGAGTGCCGCCAGCAGGCCGCTGACCGCGCCGAGCAAGCCGAACTCGATCCGCCGAGCCTTGACCAGCAACGTGCGCTCGGCACCCAGTGCACGCAACAGCGCACCTTGGCGAATGCGCTCATCCAGCGTGGCCTGCAGGCCCGAAAACAACACGGCCATGCCCGCGGCCAACACAAACAGCAATACGTACTCTACCGCCAGGGTCACTTGGGCAAGAATGCTGCGCAACTGCTCCAGCAAGGCTTCGACCTGCAATATCGTGACTGCCGGGAATGCTCGGGACAGGTCGACGATCTGCTGGTCATGCCCAGGCGCCAGGTAGAAGCTGGTCAGGTAGGTGGCGGGCAGGTCTTTCAGCGTGCCCGGTTGGAAGATCATGAAGAAGTTGGGCTGGAAGTTATCCCAGTTAATGGTCCGCAGGCTGGTGACCCGCGCTTCGCGATTCTCCCCACCGATGGTGAACACCAAGTGATCGTCCAGCTTGAGCTTCAGGCTTTCGGCGACCTTGGCTTCTACCGACACGCCAGGGATGCCATCGCCCGGTTGCTGCGACCACCAGGAACCTGTGGTCAGCACGTTGCCCGGCGGCAGGTCGGCCGCCCAGGTCAGGCTCAAGTCACGCTGTACGGCACGGTCCCCGCTGGAGTCTTTGCTGACGATTTGCTGCACCGCTTCGCCATTGATGCTGATCAACCGGCCCGGCACCACCGGATACAGCGGCGCTGCTTGCGCCTGCAGGTCCAGCAGGCGGGCGCCAAAGGCGTCCTTGTCGGCCGGCAGGATATTCAGGGCGAAATAGTTGGGGGCGTCCTTGGGCAACTGGTTTTGCCACGTGTCGAGCAGTTCGCCGCGCAACAGGGCGATCAGGCCCATGGACAACAGGATCAGGCCAAACGCCAGGGACTGACCGGCTGCCGCCAGTGGGTGACGCAGCAATTGGCCCAGGCCCAGGCGCCAGGGCAGGGAGGCGCGCGCCAATAGCCGTCGCAAGCTTTGCAGCAACAACAAGAGCAGGCCGCCGAGGATCAGCGCTGCCATTACGCCGCCGCCCAGTAATGCGAAGGTCAGCACCAGATCGAGGCTCAGGCGCCACATGATCAGGCCAAGGGCGAACAGTGCGGCGCCGTACACCATCCAGGTACTGGAAGGGATCGGCAGCATGTCACGGCGCAATACCCGCAGCGGTGGCACGCGGCCCAGCGCCGCCAACGGCGGCAGGGCGAAGCCGGCGAGGGCAACCAGCCCGGTGCCGATACCTGCAACTGCCGGCAGCAACCCGCCGGGCGGCACGTCGGCCGGCAACAGATCGTGCAGGAAATAGAACAGACCAAATTGCGCCAGCCATCCGAGCACGGCACCGGTCAGGCTCGCCAGCAGGCCCAGTACGCTCAGTTGCAGGCTGAACAATACCATCGCTTCACGGCGTGACAACCCGAGGCAACGCAGCAGGGCACTGGCGTCGAAACGTCGGCTGGCAAACCGGTTGGCCGACAGCGCCACGGCTACGCCGGCAAGCAACACCGCCACCAGGCTGGCCATGTTCAAGTAACGTTCGGCCTTGCCCAGGGCGCCGCCGATCTGCTGGTTGCCGTCTCGCGAATCCTGCAGGCGCTGGTTGGCGGCAAGGCCTGGCTTGACCAGGTCGCGATAGGTTTGCAGCGCTGTGCTGCCTTGGGGCGCACGCCACAGTTCGCGGTAGCTGACGCGGCTGCCGGGCTGCACCACACCGGTTGCGTCCAGGTCCGAAAGGTTGATCATCACCCGAGGCGTGAGGCTGTAGAAGTTGCCGGCGCGGTCGGGTTCATAGGTCAGGATGCGAGCCAGTCGCAGGCTTTTCATACCGACGTCGATGCTGTCGCCGACCTTCAGGTTCAGCGCCGTCAACAGGCGAGCTTCCACCCAGGCTTCGCCGGGTTTCGGGCCGCCGCCCGGGGTTTCGGCACCGAATGGCTCTGCCGCGCTTTTCAGTTCGCCACGCAACGGGTACTGCTCGTTGACCGCCTTGATACTGGAGAGCTGGATGCCGTTATCCGTGGCGATAACGCTGGAGAATTCCACGATGCGCGCGTGATCGAGGCCCAGCTCGGTCCCGGATCTGATTTGTTCGGGACGCGCCGGCGAGCTGCCTTCGAGCACCAGGTCGGCACCGAGGAACTCGGTGGCACGCAACAGCATGGCGCCGTTCAGACGTGCACCGAAGTAGCCGATGGCAGTGCTGGCTGTCACCGCCACCAGCAGGGCGAAAAACAACACGCGCAATTCACCGGCGCGGGCGTCGCGCAGTAATTGGCGCATGGCAAGGCTGAACAGGCGCAACAGCGGCATACGTGCCATCAAGGCTCCAGGGGCGCGACCATCAGGCCGGCTTCAAGGCGGATCAGGCGTCGGCAACGGTGGGCCAGGCGCTCGTCGTGGGTGACCAGCACCAGGGTCGTGCCGCTCTCTTTATTGAGCTCGAACAGCAGGTCGCTGATGCGCTCGCCGGTGTGGCTGTCGAGGTTGCCGGTAGGCTCATCGGCAAACAGCACATCCGGCTCGGCGGCAAAGGCCCGGGCGATGGCGACACGCTGCTGCTCGCCACCGGAAAGCTGGCGGGGCGAGTGGGTCAGCCGTTGGCCCAGGCCGACGCGCTCCAGCAGGTACCTGGCGCGTTCGCGGGCGTCTTTGCGACCGTCGAGTTCCAGCGGCAGCATGACGTTTTCCAGGGCGTTGAGGCTGTCGAGCAATTGAAACGATTGAAAAACAAAACCCACGTGCTCGGCACGAATGCGCGCGCGCTGGTCTTCGTCGAGGGTGCTCAAGGCTTGGCCGGCGAGGGTGACTTCACCGCTGCTGGGCAGGTCGAGGCCGGCCAGCAGGCCGAGGAGGGTGGATTTGCCGGAACCGGAACTGCCGACGATCGCCAGGCTATCGCCCTTGTTCAGTTCCAGGCTCAGTTCGTGCAGGATAGTCAGTTCACCTTCCGCGCTGGGAACCACTTTGCTAAGGTTTCGCGCGGTGAGAATGCTTGCGCCCATGGAGAATCCGATGCGAATGTGGTTTTTGAGTGCTGGCCTGGCCTTGATGTGCATGGCCCAGAACGCAGCGGCGGGTACAGTCCTGATCGTTGGGGATAGTATCAGTGCCGGTTTCGGACTGGATACCAGCAAAGGCTGGGTAGCGTTGTTGGGACAACGGCTCAAGCGCGAAGGTTTCGACGATAAAGTGGTCAACGCCTCCATCAGTGGCGACACCAGTGCCGGAGGCCTGGCGCGGCTGCCGGCGGCGCTTGCAGAGCATAAGCCAGACGTCGTGATCCTTGAGTTGGGCGGCAATGACGGTCTGCGCGGCCAGCCGCCAGCGCAATTGAAACAAAATCTTGCGTCGATGATTGACCAGTCCAAGGCCGGTGGTGCCAAGGTGCTGCTGTTGGGCATGCAGTTGCCACCTAATTACGGGCCGAAATACACCACGGCCTTTGCCGAGGTGTACGGGGCCTTGGCCAAGGAGAAAAGTGTCCCGTTGGTGCCGTTTTTCCTCGAAGGCGTTGGTGGCCACCCGGAACTGATGCAGGCCGATCAGCTCCACCCGGCAGTCGGCGCCCAGGGCAAGTTACTGGAAAATGTCTGGCCGACGCTAAAACCGCTGCTATGACGCTTTTCTAGCGGCAGGCTTTCGGCTAAGGTGGCGCCCCCCCGATCTGGAGCCCCCGATGTCGCGCCCTGCCTGGTCCCTGTTCAACTACCAACTGATCGAGCCTGACGAGCAGCTGGATCTGTTCGCCTGCCAGGAAGTCCGGGTGCATCTGGTGGCGCGTCAACTGGAGTTGGGCGGCTCGATCGACCGCACGCTCTGCGGCACTTTATTGCCGGCGCAACCACGCTGGTCGGCGGTGGATCGTTCGATCTTTCAGGACCAGCGGTTGTGCCCGTTGTGCCGGGCGATTCTCGAATCGCAAAAGCGCGGCACGCCGCTGATCTGGCCGGAACTGCGCTTCGAATAGCAACGGCGCGGACAGATGCTTGCAGCGCGCTTCACGTATACAATCAATTTTTTCCTACCCGTCGTTCTGCGAAGGATTTTCCGGATGTTGTCGCGCCTTTCCGTCGTTACCTGCTGCCTGTCTCTCGCTGCTCTGTGTGCGGCCGGTTCGGCGTCAGCTTTGCAGTTGCCCTTGCCACCGCCGGGTGAAGACATCGTTGGTCAGGTCCAGGTGATCAAGGCCAAGTACGAAGACACCTTTGCCGACCTGGGTACCACCTATGACCTGGGCTACTCGGAAATGGTCGCGGCCAACCCGGGTGTCGATGCCTGGTTGCCCGGCGCGGGCACCGAAATTGTGCTGCCCACGCGTTTCATCCTGCCGCCCGGGCCCCGTGAAGGCATTGTGATCAACCTTGCTGAATACCGGCTCTATTACTACCCCAAGGGCCAGAATGTGGTTTACACGTTCCCGCTGGGGATTGGCCGCGAGGGCTGGGGTTCACCCGTCGCCCACACCACCATCACGGGCAAGATCCCCAACCCGACCTGGACGCCACCCGCCTCGATCAAGGCCGAGCATGCCGCCAACGGTGATCCGCTGCCTAACGTGGTGCCGGCCGGTCCGGATAACCCGCTGGGGCCGTTCAAGTTCACATTGGGCACGCCGGGCTATTTGATCCACGGCTCCAACATGAAATTTGGTATCGGCACGCGTACAAGCCACGGCTGCTTCCGCATGTTCAACAACAACGTGCTGGAGATGGCGAGCATGGTGCCGGTGGGCACGTCGGTGCGCATCATCAGCGATGCCTACAAGTTCGGCACCAGCGGCGGCAAGGTCTACCTGGAAGCGCATACGCCGTTGAATGATGACGGCACACCGTCGGTCGTCGACAAGCACACCGCGGTGATCAACGCCTTGCTCAAACGCGAAGACCTGGCCAATAACCTGCGGGTCAATTGGGATCAGGTGCGTGACGTGGTGGCGGCGGAAGACGGGTTGCCAACCGAAATTGGCGTACCGGGCGGCAACGCACCCGTGGTGTCGAGTACCCCGGTCGACCTGCAGCAATAAGCGCGCTCGATCAAACGCCCGCCCTGGCCTTGCGCTGCGGCGGGCTTTTTATTGCGCGCGATTCAGGGCTGAATCCCGGGCAATAAAAAAGCCGATCCAAGAATGGATCGGCTTGATAACAACCCCGAAGGATTATTACTTGCGGCTTGCTTTTTCAAGCATGCGCAGAGCGCGCTCGTTAGCTTCGTCAGCAGTCTGTTGTGCTTTTTGAGCAGCAGCCAGAGCTTCATCAGCTTTACGGTAGGCTTCGTCTGCACGAGCCTGGGAGCGAGCTGCTGCGTCTTCAGTTGCAGTCAGACGAGCTTCGGTTTCTTTGGAGACGCTGCTGCAACCGGTAGCCAGAACTGCGGCCAGAGCCAGAGCAGAGAATTTCAGAACGTTGTTCATCGTGTTCCCCTTCAAGGACTTTCTATTAAATGGCTACTTTCTCAGAGTGAGCTGATAGCCGGCGTACATACTACTCATTACTTGTAGTAAGTAAACTGACGTAGCGCAAGAAGCAAAAAAAATTCTTGCGCCGAATCTATTTTGGCTAATCTTTTGGGGGTTTGTATAAAAACTATCCAGAAAATTTCATATCAGTGGGAACTGGATCCAAGCTGAAAGGTCCGGCCCGCATGTGTCGGGCCTGCCCGACAGATGAAGATTTATATATCGATGTTGACACTTTTTTTCTGGGCGCCTTTGCCTCACCCGGTATCTTTTGCGCATGTAGAGGTGACTTTAAGAGCGGCAGTTCGTCTCAAGCTTCAACTGCCGGCAATGTTCAGGCTATCGATCGCTGATTGATCGAGGCTCTTTCTGTAACCACCAGCGGCAGGGGATGACGCGTGCGCCTTGAGCTATTGCAGGATTGGTGCCTACTATTCTCTACGTGCTGGTTGTGAGCGCTATAGGTTTTCTCGTTGTCGAAACCGGCACGGGGTGGCGTAGATGTTCCTTCGCCGGAAAAACATCGGTAAGGTAGGGGTCGACATTCAAGACCCGCGAGGAGTAGTGATGAGCGAGGCGTTGTCCATCCACCATGACCAGGCTGGTCATCAGTTCGAGACCAATGTGGACGGTCATCGTGCCTATCTGACCTACATGGACCTCGGGAAGCAGACCCTGGATATCTATCGTACCTTCGTGCCCAACGCACTGCGGGGCCGCGGCATTGCTGCTGCGCTGACCGAGGAAGCGTTGAAGTTCGCAGAAGAAGCCGGGTACACCGTGATCCCTTCGTGCTCTTACGTAGAACGCTACATGGAGCGCCACCAGCGCCATGCCGCGAAGCTGTAACTGATCAGGCGCACACAAAAACGCCGGGCTTAGCCCGGCGTTTTTGTGTGCGCAATTGTGCGGCTCAGGTGCGTTTGCGTTTAGGCAACACGTCCTTGAGCTTGGCGTGCATGCTGCGCAGGGTCGTTTCGGTGGCCGCCCAATCGATGCAGGCATCGGTGATCGACACGCCGTACTGCAAATCCGCCAGGTCTTTTGGAATTGCCTGGCAGCCCCAGTTCAAGTGGCTCTCGACCATCAAGCCGATAATCGACTGGTTGCCTTCAAGAATCTGGTTGGCGACGTTTTCCATCACCAGCGGTTGCAGGGCCGGGTCCTTGTTGGAGTTGGCGTGGCTGCAGTCGACCATGATGTTCGGCTTGATCTTGGCTTTGTTCAGTGCCTGTTCGCACAGTGCAACGCTGACCGAATCATAGTTGGGCTTGCCGTTGCCACCGCGCAATACCACGTGGCCGTAGGCGTTGCCTTTGGTGGTGACGATCGACACGCCACCTTCCTGGTTGATCCCCAGGAAACGGTGCGGGCTGGACACCGATTGCAGCGCGTTGATCGCGACCGTCAGGCCGCCATCGGTGCCGTTCTTGAAGCCCACGGCCGAAGACAGGCCGGACGCCATTTCACGGTGGGTCTGGGATTCGGTGGTGCGCGCGCCGATGGCCGACCAACTGATCAGGTCCTGCAGGTATTGCGGGGAGATCGGGTCGAGGGCTTCGGTGGCGGTGGGCAGGCCCATTTCGGCCAGGTCCAGCAGCAACTGACGACCAATGTGCAAACCGTCCTGAATCTTGAACGAGTCGTCCAGGTACGGGTCGTTGATCAAGCCTTTCCAGCCGACGGTGGTCCGCGGTTTTTCGAAATAGACGCGCATCACCAGGTACAGGGTGTCGGACACTTCCGCCGCCAGTACCTTGAGCCGCTCGGCGTATTCGTGGGCAGCCTTGAGGTCGTGGATCGAGCACGGCCCGATGACGACGAAGAGGCGGTGGTCGGTGCCGTCGAGAATGTCACGGATGACTTCGCGGCCCTTGGTGACGGTCTGCAGGGCAGCGTCGCTCAGAGGGATTTCGCGCTTGAGCTGATCGGGCGTGATCAGGGTCTCGTTGGATTCGACGTTTAGGTCATTGATCGGTAAATCAGCCATCGTGTTACTCGTCAGGGTCACGGGTGCCGGCCGCCAGCCATCCCCGTGCGGCGGAGCACAGCATGATTTGAATGCAGGGGGGAGGAACCTTAGCGCGTAATACCGGCCCGCCACAATGGGCAAAGCCGGCTTTAATCCAGCACTGGCGCCACAAAAGCCGCGTGGGAGAACTCAACGGCATGGCGCGAGACCCACTCGCGGGCCATGGCTTCGAGCTGCGCAGGCGTTGGCTCGGCCTCTTCGTGCAGGCGGCAGTAGCGTTCCATCTGGCACACTTGCTCGCCCATTCGTGCTCCGAACAACGCGTGCTCATCGGTAAAAGAGATGCCGACGCGATAGCCCTTATCGACTTTGCGGCACCAGGCGACATAGCCCGGATAACGGGCGCTGGCACCCAGGGACGGGATGCACAAATCAACGGCTGTGCCCTGGCGCAAGGCACGCGGGCAATTGCAGGCGACGCCGCCCAGGCCGATAGTGTGCAGGCGTTGCCGGGGAATGGCAGGGGAGGGACGTTGGATCAACTCGACAGCGACATCATCAGGGTGAGGTAAAAAACGACCCATGTACACGGACTCCGAGCGCCGTCCAGTTGACGGCAGTGGCAGCAGTATAGTGAAGGAACAGGAATTGACCGACCTGGATATTGACCAGCAATTGCTGGGATTGCCAGGTATTTCGCTTGTGGTGTTTACCAGCGTAGGGTGCTCCAGCTGCCGCTGGGCACGCCAGCAGTTGCCGAGTTGGACATTGCCGGTGGACCGCGTGTGCTGGGTCGATGCCGGGCACAATGGCGGAGCGGTCGAGCGCTACCAGATCTTTCATTTGCCCGCGTTGTTCCTCGTGTGCGAGGGTCAATTTCTTGGGCAATTACAGTCACGCCTTACGAATAAAGACCTTACCGACGCGGTGAATCACGCACTCACCCGCACACCAGAGGATTTGCCATGAGCGCAGTTGCACCCGAGTCGTCTCCACGTATTGGCATTATTGGCACCGGTGCTATCGGTGGGTTCTATGGGTTGATGCTGGCGCGTGCCGGGTTCGATGTGCACTTTCTGTTGCGCAGCGAATATGCAGCGGTCAGTGAGCATGGCCTGCACCTCAACAGCACGCTGCACGGCCAGTTGCACCTGCACCCGGTGCAGGCTTATGCCCGCGCCGCCGATATGCCGGCGTGCGATTGGCTGTTGATCGGGACCAAGTCCACCGGCAACGTGGACCTGGCCCCGACCATTGCCCAGGTCGCAGCGCCGGACGCCAGGGTGGTGCTGTTGCAAAACGGTCTCGACGTTGAAGACAGCCTGCGTGAACACCTGCCGCCGTCCCTGCACCTGCTGGGCGGCCTGTGCTATATCGGCGTGCATCGTGCCGCGCCCGGTGTCGTCGAGCATCAGGCCCTGGGCAGGGTCAACCTGGGCTATCACAGTGGCACGGCGGCCAATGATGAGGCGCGCCAGAAGGCGATTGTCGAGGAGGGCGCCGCGCTGTTTCACAAGGCCGGTATCGAGTCCCAGGCCATGGCCAGCGTACACTTGGCCCGCTGGCACAAGCTGGTGTGGAATGTGCCTTACAACGGCCTCTCCGTGTTACTGGGCACCGGCACTACCGCGATGATGGCGGATGAATCGAGCCGCGAACTCATCCAGGCATTGATGGCTGAAGTGGTCCAGGGCGCCCATGCCTGCGGTCATCACATCCCGGCCAGTTATGCCGAGCAGATGTTCGCCATGACCGAAACCATGGTTGACTACTTGCCGAGCATGTACCACGACCATGTGCATAAACGCCCGCTGGAGTTGGCGGCGATCTACGCACGGCCACTGGCCGCCGCCAAAGCGGCAGGTTGCGAATTGCCACGCATGGAAGCGCTTTACCAGGCGTTGAGTTTTATTGATCGGCACAACCGCTGATTCGGGGGCACACCATGGCAAAGGGATTGGGCGACAAGTTGGTGCTGGCGATTTCGTCGCGGGCGCTGTTCGACCTGAGCGACAGCCACAAGGTCTACTTGGCCGAAGGTGTGGAGGCTTACCGCAAATACCAGATCGAACACGAGGAAGAAACCCTGGAGCCCGGCGACGCGTTCCCACTCGTCAAGAAGTTGCTCAGTCTTAACGCCAGCCTGGGGCGTGCGCGTGTCGAGGTCGTCCTGGTGTCGCGCAACAGTGCCGATACCGGCTTGCGAGTGTTCAATTCGATCCAGCATTACGGTCTGGATATTTCCCGCGCTGCTTTCGTCGGCGGGCGTAGTCCCTATCCTTATTTGGCTGCATTCGGTTGCCATCTGTTTCTTTCGACCCATGCTGAAGACGTGCGCAGCGCACTCGACGCCGGCTTTGCGGCGGCGACGATTCTGTCGGGCGGTGCGCGTCGGGCATCGAGTGAAGAACTGCGGATTGCGTTCGACGGCGATGCGGTGCTGTTTTCCGATGAGTCGGAGCGGGTGTACCAGGCCGGCGGGCTGGCAGCGTTCCAGGCCAGCGAGCGCGAGTCGGCGCGCCAGCCTCTGCACGGCGGCCCGTTCAAGGGTTTCCTGGCGGCGCTCAACCTGTTGCAGCGTGAGTTCGCGGATGATGCATGCCCGATCCGCACGGCGCTGGTGACGGCGCGTTCGGCGCCCTCCCATGAGCGCGTGATTCGCACCTTGCGTGAATGGGATATCCGTTTGGACGAGTCGCTGTTCCTCGGCGGCCTGGAGAAATCCGCCTTTCTGGAGGCGTTCGCCGCCGACGTGTTTTTCGATGACCAGGCCGGTCATTGTGAGAAAGCCCGGGAAGTGGTGGCCACCGGGCATGTGCCCCATGGCATCAGTAATGAGTTGAAAATCCACACCGAGCGCTAAGTCAGCCGAAGTCGTCAAGGCGCTGCTAAGCTCATTCAATCGCCGCCATCCTGGCAGTCCAGGAGGTTCTATGATTCGTTCGATGCTGTATGCCACGGACCTCGGTCTGTATGCGCCCTATGTGATGCAACACGCGCTGGCGCTGGCCCGAACGTTCAAGGCGGATTTGTATGTGATCCATGTGGTCGAGCCGATTGGGCTGTTCGCCGAATCGGTGTTGCAGAGCTACCTTGATGAGCAGGCCTTGAGTGAATGGCAGAGCCAGGGGCTTAACACGGTCATGGCGTCGATCGAGCAGCGGGTACTGGACAGTTTTCGCGAGGAGTTGGGGGACGGCGAGCAAGACTTGAAGTTGATTCAGTCGGTGCGGGTGATTCAGGGCGACCCGTGCGAAGTGATTCTCGACCAGCTGCGTAAACTTTCCGTCGACCTGTTGATCGTAGGTAGTCACAGCCATGCAACCGCCGCCGCCACACCGCTGGGGCGCACAGCGGCGAGGGTGCTGCAACTGGCGACAGTGCCGGTTTACATGGTGCCGTCGTTGCAGCGTCGGCGCAGTGATGACAGTTGATCGGTGAAAACGATAAAAAGTTCTAGATTTATCCGTCTGACCTTTAATATAGTTATATACCGTCGCTGATACCCGTGGCGTCTATTTGCTTTGAGGGACATCTATGAAGCTTCAACAACTGCGCTACATCTGGGAAGTGGCGCACCACGACCTCAACGTTTCCGCTACCGCTCAAAGCCTCTACACCTCGCAACCCGGTATCAGCAAGCAGATCCGCCTGCTCGAAGACGAGCTGGGCGTCGAAGTGTTCGCGCGCAGCGGCAAGCACCTGACCCGCGTCACCCCGGCTGGCGAGCGCATCATCACCACCGCCGGCGAGATCCTGCGTAAAGTCGAAAGCATCAAGCAGATTGCCCAGGAATTCTCCAACGAGAAGAAAGGCACCCTGTCGATCGCCACCACTCACACCCAGGCGCGTTATGCGTTGCCGCCGGTGATCCGCGATTTCATCAAGCAGTACCCCGACGTGGCCCTGCACATGCACCAGGGTTCGCCGATGCAGATCGCCGAGATGGCCGCTGATGGCACCGTTGACTTCGCCATTGCCACCGAAGCCCTGGAGCTGTTTGGTGACCTGGTGATGATGCCGTGCTACCGCTGGAACCGTTGCGTGGTCGTGCCCCAGGGGCACCCGCTGGCCAAGCTGCCGAAGCTGACCCTCGAAGCCCTGGCTGAATACCCGATCGTGACTTACGTGTTTGGCTTTACCGGCCGTTCCAAGCTCGACGAAGCCTTCAGCCACCGCGGCCTCACGCCGAAAGTAGTGTTCACCGCCGCCGACGCCGACGTCATCAAGACTTACGTGCGCCTCGGTCTGGGCGTCGGCATCGTCGCCAAGATGGCGGTCGACACCAACCTCGACAAAGACCTGGTAGTACTCGACGCCAGCGAGTTGTTTGAATCCAGCGTGACCAAGATCGGCTTCCGCCGTGGCACATTCCTGCGCGGTTTCATGTGCGATTTCATCGAGAAATTCGCCCCACATTTGACCCGCGAAGTCATGGCCAAGGCGATCCAGTGCCACAACAAGCAGGAACTGGAAGAGCTCTTCGACGGCGTGGAATTGCCCGTCCACTGAGTGGTTTATTTGGCCTCGGTAACCGTAAAGTGTTGCCGAGCGCCTGCCACCAGAATCTCCACCTCATCCCCTTCGAACTTGCCCAGCAGGCTTTTGCCCAGAGGTGAACGCGGGGTGATGACGGTTACCGGTTGCCCCACCACATCGACTTTCAAGCCGGCTGCATCCGGCGCCAGGAACAGCCACTGTTGGCGACCGTTCTCGTCTTCCAGGCCCAGTAGTGCACCGACTTCTATGCCGCGCTGATCATCATAAGCGCGCAGTTGCAGGGTGTGGCACAGCGTCAGCGCCTGCTTGATTTCCTCGACGCGCTTGGCCTGCCCAGCCGCCAGGTAGGAAGCTTCCAGCCCCAGGGTGTCGTACTTGTTTTCCGCAATGTTTTCTTCGTGGGTCGCGGTTTCGTAGGCGGTCTGCGCGGCGCGTTGGGCGATGTCGAGGTCGACGGAGAGCTTTTCCAGGACCAACTGGTGGACGGCGTGTTTATTCATGGCTGTGCTTGATCATTCGCAAAATTGCAGGACGTTCGCCTTGCTCTTTTCAGTGGGGGCGTTCTGGTCCTGCTGTAGCCAGAACTGGCATTTGGGGTTGGACAGGTTGCGCGCGTTGTTGCGCGCCTGGTCCAGGCTTTGCTGTTGTTCCTGCTTGCGCAGGTTCTCCTGGTACTGCTCAAACATGCGGTTCGGTGGCTCCGGCGCAACCACCGCAGGCTTGCCCAATTGCTGAACCGCCTGAGCAACCGGCGCCAGGGTTTGCACAAACACGTAGCGCGATGCCAGCCAGGCGGTCAGCACAATGGCGATAAAGCCAAGCCACAGGCCAAAAGCCACAGCCATACTGAGCTTGAACAGCGATAACGGACGATCAGACATGATGGCCTCCTGGCAGGCATTGACGGCGTGACGGCGATTGTCGCACAGCCACTGTGCAGAATAATCGCGATCAAGCCTTCTGCATCCGCGCATTTATGCGGACAATCGAGCCTTTGATCGTTGGAGCCCGGAATGAAAGCCCGCTGGGATATTTTTTGCAGCGTCGTCGACAACTACGGCGACATCGGCGTGACCTGGCGCCTGGCCCGGCAATTGGTGGTGGAGCATCGCTGCGAAGTGCGTTTGTGGGTCGATGACCTGCGCGCCTTCGAGCGCATGTGCCCCGAGATTGATGTGCACCTGGACCAGCAATGGCAAGAGGGTGTGGAGGTTCGCCATTGGCCGGCGCAGTGGCACGACACGCCCTCTGCCGATGTGGTGATTGCCGCTTTCGCCTGCCAGCTGCCGGCCGATTATATGGAAGCCATGGCCACGCGGGAGCGCACGCCGTTGTGGATGAACCTGGATTACCTCAGCGCTGAAGACTGGGTGGTGGGGTGCCATCGCTTGCCGTCGGTGAAGTTCAAGGGCGTGCAGAAGTACTTCTTCTTCCCAGGCTTTCGTCCGGGCACGGGCGGGCTGTTACGCGAATGCGGGTTATTGGAGCAGCGTCAGGCATTTCAGCAAGACGGCGCAGCGCAACACCAATTCCTGCAGTCGATGGGCATCGTTCCGGTAGCGGGTGCGCGGCTGATGTCGTTGTTTGCCTATGAAAATGCCGGGCTCGCCAGTTGGCTGGACGTATTGGCGACGGACGGGCGTGCCACTCATCTATTGGTTCCGGAAGGGCGCATCCTCGGCGACGTACAGCGTTGGCTCGGTGTGGAAGGGCTGGCGGTCGGGGATATCCATCAACGTGCTGCCCTGACCGTGCAGGTACTGCCGTTCGTACGGCAGGAGCAATATGACCGCCTGCTGTGGTGCTGCGACTTCAACGCCGTGCGCGGCGAAGACTCGTTCGTGCGTGCCCAATGGGCCGGGCGGCCGTTGCTCTGGCACATCTACCGCCAGGACGAAGACATCCATCTGGACAAGCTCGATGCTTTCCTGACGCTCTACACCGCCGCCTTATCGCCCGCCGCCAAGGTCGCTGTCGTGACCCTGTGGCAAGCCTGGAACGCTGATGGCGATATGACACAGGCGTGGAAAATGCTCATGGAACACTGGCCGGAGGTGCACCACCACGCGCAAACGTGGTGTCTGGAACAAGGCTTGCAGGCCGATCTTGCTACGGCGCTGGTACAGTTTTATGAAAGTTGGATATGATACGCCACCTTGATTTTTGTAAATCCCATCCAAATTTCGGATATACGCAATGAAAACTGGTAAAGAGCTGAAACCCGGTACCGTCATCAAGCTCGAAAACGACCCTTGGTTGGTTCAGAAAGCTGAGTTCACCAAGTCTGGTCGTAACAGCGCAATCATGAAGACCAAGCTGAAGAACCTGCTGACCGGCTACAAGACCGAGATCGTCTACAGCGCCGATGACAAACTGGAAGACGTGATCCTCGACCGCAAAGAAGCGACCCTGTCCTTCATCAGCGGCGACACCTACACGTTCATGGACACCACCGACTACACCATGTACGAGCTGAACGCTGAAGATATCGAAGCCGTTCTGCCGTTCATCGAAGAAGGTATGGAAGACGTCTGCGAAGCGATCTTCTTCGAAGACCGTCTGGTTTCCGTAGAGCTGCCGACCACCATCGTGCGTAAAGTTGCCTACACCGAAGGTTCCGCTCGCGGCGACACTTCGGGCAAGGTGATGAAGCCTGCCAAACTGGCTAACGGTACCGAGCTGCAAGTTGCTGATTTCATCGAAATCGACGACATGATCGAGATCGACACCCGTGAAGGTGGTTCGTACAAAGGTCGCGCCAAGAAGTAATTCTGGCTCCGCGATACAAAAAACCCGACCTGGCGTCGGGTTTTTTTATGGGCGTCTATTTATCAGACCGTCACGTGCAAACGCACATCGACGTTGCCACGGGTGGCGTTGGAGTACGGGCAGACTTGGTGGGCGGCATCGACCAGGCTTTGCGCGTCATCTTGGGCCAGGCCCGGCAGGCTCACGTGCAGGTCGATGTCCAGGCCGAAACCACCGGGGATTTGACCAATGCCGACGTGGGCGGTGATCGAAGCGTCATCCGGGATTTTGCGCTTGGTCTGGCTGGCGACAAACTTCAGGGCGCCGATAAAGCAGGCCGAGTAGCCGGCAGCAAACAGTTGTTCAGGGTTGGTGGCCTGGCCGCCGGCACCGCCCAGTTCTTTGGGGGTGGACAGTTTGACGTCGAGGATGTTGTCGCTGGAAACCGCACGACCATCACGGCCGCCGGTGGCGGTGGCTACTGCGGTATAGAGAGTTTGCATGGTGTCGTCCTCTTGGTTTGTTAGCGCTAAATATTTGCGCGCTAAGTAGTTGGTGAGGCAAATGTATAGCGCTAATGTTTAGCGCGCAAGATAAATTACAAAAAATTTTGCACGGGTTGACCCATTGGCACACGGCACAAACAAATGTGCGAGCAGGCAAGCCAACTCCCACAGGGGGGAGTTGGCGTTTGGTCTATCGCCTCAGACGTTAGCCTGCAGATTTCTGCGCAACGCAATCAAATCGCTTTGCAGCTTGCGCAACTGCTCCAGCTCCAGGCCGCTGGCGCCGAGGATGCAGTGCGGGATTCCCATGGCTTTGTCTTGCAATGCACGGCCGGTGGCGGTGAGCTCCACTACGACCACGCGCTCATCTTCACGGCTGCGGGTGCGGCTGAGCAGGCCTTCGGCTTCCAGGCGCTTGAGCAAGGGGGTCAGTGAGCCCGGATCGGTCAGCAAGCGACTGCTGATTTCGCCCACGGTCAAACCATCTTCTTCCCACAGCACCATCATGGCCAGGTACTGCGGATAGGTCAGGCCAAGGGCTTGCAGCAACGGCTTGTAGACCTTGGTCATCAGCAGCGAGGTGGAGTGCAGGGCGAAGCACAGCTGGTTGTCCAGCATCAATGCTTGGCAAGGGGCGGGGTTTTTGCTCATGGCGGTGCCTCGAAAAAGCGTGTCTGGGCTGGAATCTAGCGGGCAAATCTTTAATGCGCCAGATAATTCTGGCCGAGTGCTCAGACCAGGCCGCTTTGCAGTGCCAGATCCCACGGTGGCACGGGGCTGAAGCGCGACTTGAGGTATTCCAGCAACAACCGACTACGCGCATTGGCCTGTTGTTCCAGGCGCAGCGCGTAGATGCCGGTGGTTTCCGGGCTGGGTAGGCCGTCTTCGCAAAACAGTGGTAGCAGTTCACCCCGCACCAGGTATTCACTGGCCAGCCAGGTCGGCAAATGCGCAATACCCAGCCCGGCGAGCGCGCCCGAGAGCAGCGCTTCGGCATTATTGGCACTCATGCGAATGCGCCGTGGGCGATAAGTGGCGCGGCGCCCATCCAGTTCAAAGCGCCAGGCGAACATCGGCGCCAGGCCGTCCCAGTCGAGGCCGTCATGTTCACTCAGCTCGCTGGGATGGGTCGGCGTGCCACGACTTTTCAAGTACGCCGGGCTGGCGCAGGCGATACGCACGATGCTGGCCAAGGGCGTGGCGATCAGGCGGGTGTCGACGATATGCCCGGCGCGCAGCACCAGGTCGACCTTGCCCAGATGGGCGCCCTGCATATCGACGAAGCTGTCGATCAAATGCAGGTGCACGTCGAGCCCCGGGTACACCTTCAAAAAGTCGGCAATCACCGGCGCCAAGTGCCGTCGTCCGAACGCGGCCGGGGCGTCCACACGAATCAAGCCTTCTGGCGCATGGCTCAATGACACCGCCTCGGCACGCGCCAACTGCAACTCGCTGACGATTCGCCGCGCTCGCTCCGCGAAGGCCAGGCCCGCCGGGGTCGGCACCACGGCGTGGGTGCTGCGCTGAAACAAGCGGCTGCCCACCGAATTTTCCAGGCTGTCGATGCGTCGGGCCACTGCCGAAGGGGTCAGCGGATGCCGGCGGGCGGCGGCGGAAAAACTGCCGGTCTCCAGTACATCGAGAAACAGGCCGAGTTGATCGGTCAGGGCATTCGGGTTCATGGGCAAGCGCTTATGCGAGATTGGCACAGCCATTGTGCGTTGCTGTGCCTTTGCGCGCCAGAGCCGACTGCGTAGCATGCGAGGCCTGGGCTTCTGGAGTAATGAGCGGTGTTGGATCTAGCGATGTATCTGGTATTGGGCGCGGCCCTCGGCACCGTGGGCGGTCTGTTCGGCATTGGTGGCGGGTTGATTGCGATCCCGGTACTCGGCGTGCTGTTCGGTCTCGATCAACAGCTTGCCCAAGGCACCGCGCTGGTGATGGTGGTGCCTAACGTCATGTTGGCCCTGTGGCGTTACCACCAGCGCAACCGTATCGAACTGCGTCACGCGTTACCGTTGGGTGTCATGGGCTTCAGCTTTGCCTGGCTCGGCTCGATCTGGGCGGTCGGCCTGGATGCCGGCGCCATGCGCATCGGTTTTATTGCGTTCTTGCTGACGTTGTCGGCGTACAACCTGCTGCGCATGTTCACCCGGAATGCGCCGCCGACGGCGCAGATGCGGTATTCCTGGCCATGGCTCGGCGTGCTGGGTGCCGCGTCGGGCTCCATGGGCGGTTTGTTTGGTGTGGGCGGCGCGGTGGTGGCCACGCCGGTGTTGACCAGCCTGTTCGGCACCACCCAGGTGGTCGCCCAAGGCTTGTCCCTGGCCCTGGCGTTGCCCAGCACCAGCGTCACCCTGGTCACCTACGCCTGGCACCACGAGGTGGACTGGATGATCGGTGTTCCACTGGCGGTGGGTGGCCTGCTGAGTATCAGTTGGGGCGTGAAAGTTGCCCACGCGCTGCCGGAACGGGTACTGCGCGGCTTGTTTTGCGGTTTTCTGGCGGTGTGCGCGGTGATGCTCACCTTTAAAGTTTGAAGCCTTCAAGGATGTACTCGGCCAGGCATTCGGTTATCGGCGAGGTCATGGCCGGGTTGCGCAGCAGGCGCAAATTAACCGACGGCAGCGGTGGAAATCCCTCGTCACTGCCCAGTACCCGCAGGTCGTCTGTCACCAGGCTTTGCATGCTGACGGTGACTGCCAGGCCTGCGCTGACCACCGCCTGGATCGCCGCCCCGTTGGAGCTGTGATAGGCCAGGCGATAGTCGCGCCCAATGGATTCGAGGGCAGAGCGAGTCCAGTGGGTGCAGAAGCTGTCCACCCCGGAAATAGCCAATGGCAGCGACTCATGCTCGTCCACACAGAAGCACGGCGCCGCCACCCAGACCATGCGCTCATTGCGCAACAGTTCGCCGATTTCACTCCCGGGCTCCCGGCTGATCACGGTGAGGGCCAGATCGCGGCGCTGCATCAATACCAATGACGATTCGCAGTGCATTTCGATCTGGATCAACGGGTAGGCTTTGGAAAACCGTTTGAGGATGCCCGGCAGATAACGCATCACGTAGTCGTCTGGCGTACCGATACGTACCAACCCGACCATGTGCGGTTCGCGCAGCGTGTTGAACACCTCACTGTGCAGCTTCAGGATGCGCCGCGCATAACCGAGCAGCACTTGGCCTTCGGGCGTCAGCCGCACCTGGCGGCCGTCGCGTTCGAACAGTTTGCGTTGCAGCACGTCTTCTTCCAGGCGCTTCATCTGCATGCTCACCGCTGATTGCGTGCGATTGACCAGCTCGCCGGCCCGGGTAAAACCGCCCTGGTCGGCGATGGCGACGAAGGTACGCAGCACGTCGGTGTCGATGCTCGGGTAGTCGGACAATTGATCAATCTCCGAGATGTATTGCATAAGAAACATTCGTTGGATTGATCATAAGGCCAGGCACACACTCTCGTCATCCCCACTGGAGGGCGAGAAGATGAAAGGTCAGAAAGGTTTTGTGTTGATGACGAAACGTCCGTTTTTCGGGCTGTTTCAGGTGGTGGCCCGTTGGCAGGCACTGCACCACGAGCGTCAGGTGCTGGCGAGCTTGAGTGATGACGCACTCAAGGACATCGGGCTCAATCGTGGCGATGTGGAGCAGGATCGCCACCTGCCTTTCTGGCAAGACCCGCTGCGAAAATGACCCAGGATGCAGTAGTGTAGTCGGCGCGCCCATACGGAGAATCCCATGCCCGTCGACCTGTGTTTTTCACTCAAGCAAGCTCGACGCATGGCGCTGGTGGCCCAGGGTTTTTCCGGGCGCCAGGCGCCAGCGGTGATCAAGGCTGCGCACCTCAACCGGGTGATTGATCGCTTGGGCGTGTTACAGATCGATTCGGTCAATGCGGTAGTGCGCTCGCATTATCTGCCGCTGTTTTCCCGCCTGGGTGATTACGCCCCTTTGCTTCTTGAAGACGCCGCCTGGAGCCAAGGGCGGCGGCGTTCGCTATTTGAATACTGGGGCCATGAGGCCTCTTTGCTGCCAATGGCGCTGTACCCGTTGATGCGCTGGCGCATGGAACGGGCAAAGCTGGGGCAGGGGATCTATGCGCAGATGGCGCGTTTTGGGCGTGAGCAGCAAGCCACTGTTCATCGCGTCCTGCAGGCCGTCGAGGAGCGGGGCGCGTTGGGCGCGGGCAGCTTGTCCACCCGTGAAGAGCGTGCCGGCCCTTGGTGGGATTGGAGTGATGAAAAACACGCGCTGGAATGGCTGTTCGCCGCCGGCCTGGTCACCGTCGCAGGGCGACGTGGTTTTGAGCGGCTCTACGATTTGCCCGAGCGGGTCATCCCCGTCGGCATCCTTCAACAATCCCCCTTGAGCGAAGCTGAGGCCCAGCGCGGCTTGCTGCTGCACAGTGCGAAGGCATTGGGGGTGGCCACTGAAAAGGACCTGCGTGATTATTTCCGCCTGGACCCCGCCGACAGCCGCAGCCGATTGGCCGAGTTGGTCGAGGACGAGCAGTTGCTGGCGTGCCGGGTGCAAGGCTGGAAGCAGCCGGCGTACTGCCTGCCTGAGCCGAAAGTGCCCCGCACGGTGCCGGCCAGTGCGTTGCTGTCGCCCTTCGATTCGCTGATCTGGGAGCGCAGCCGCACTGAGCGGCTGTTCGATTTTCGCTATCGGCTGGAAATCTACACCCCGCAGGCAAAGCGGGTGTACGGCTACTACGTGCTGCCGTTTTTACACAACGAGCGCATTGCTGCGCGCGTGGACCTGCGCGCCGAACGCGCCAACGGGCGCTTGGCGGTGCATGCGGTACACGAAGAGGCGCCGGGGCTGGACGACGCCGGGATGCAGGCGTTGGCGTTGAACCTGCGGCAAATGGCTGACTGGCTGGGGTTGGAACAGGTCCAGCTCAATTGCCAGCGGCCGAGTGCTGCGCGGTTAAGAGCAGCCATGCTCGACGTGGACAGTGGCCTTTAGCGCGCCATCGCGGGCAAGCCCGACGCCGACAGGAGTACGCGGTTGAAGGTGGGCGCCGGGCGCGCCCGCGATGGCGCGACCGGTCGAGTCAATCTCTCAGCGTTTGACTTGTTTCAACGTCTCGGCAATCAGAAACGCCAGTTCCAGCGACTGGTCGGCATTCATCCGTGGGTCGCAATGGGTGTGGTAGCGGTCCGACAAGCCGTCTTCGGTGATCGGCCGTGCGCCGCCGATGCATTCGGTAACGTTCTGCCCGGTCATCTCGATGTGAATCCCGCCGGCATACGAGCCCTCGGCCTGATGCACCTGGAAGAACTCCTTCACCTCACCCAGAATCTGCGCAAAGTCGCGGGTCTTGTAGCCGCTGCTGGCCTTGATGGTGTTGCCGTGCATCGGGTCCGAACTCCACAGCACCTGCTTGCCTTCGCGCTGTACGGCGCGGATCAGGTTGGGCAGGTGGTCGCCGACCTTGCCGGCGCCCATGCGCGCGATCAGGTTGAGGCGGCCGGGGTCGTTGTCCGGGTTGAGGATGTCGATCAGACGGATCAGGTCCTCCGGGTTCATGCTCGGGCCGACCTTGACGCCAATCGGGTTGTTCACCCCGCGCAGGAATTCGACGTGGGCACCGTCCAACTGACGGGTGCGGTCGCCGATCCACAACATGTGGGCCGAGCAATCGTAGTAGTCGTTGGTCAGGCTGTCGCGGCGCACGAAGGCCTGTTCATAGTTGAGCAGCAGCGCTTCGTGGGCAGTGAAGAAGCTGGTTTCGCGCAGCTGCGGTGAGCTGTCCATGCCGCAGGCGCGCATGAAGGCCAGGGTTTCGTCGATGCGGTCCGCCAGTTGGCTGTACTTCTCGGCCAGTGCGGAGTTGGCGATGAAGTCCAGGTTCCATTTGTGCACTTGATGCAGGTCGGCAAAACCGCCCTGGGCAAACGCGCGCAGCAGGTTCAGCGTGGCGGTGGACTGGTGATAGGACTGCAGCAGGCGGTCGGGGTCCGGCACGCGGCTTTTTTCGTCGAAACCGATGCCGTTGACGATGTCGCCGCGGTAGGCGGGCAGGGTAATGCCGTCGATGGTTTCATCGTTGGCCGAGCGCGGCTTGGCGAACTGGCCGGCCATGCGCCCGACTTTCACCACCGGGCAGCCGGCGGCGAAGGTCATCACGATCGCCATCTGCAGCAGCACCTTGAAGGTGTCGCGGATTTTTGCCGCCGAGAACTCGGCGAAGCTCTCGGCGCAGTCGCCGCCCTGCAACAGGAACGCGCGGCCCTGGGTTACTTCGGCAAACTGACGGCGCAACTCGCGGGCTTCCCCGGCAAACACCAGTGGCGGGTAGCTGGCCAGGTTCTGCTCCACGTGCAGCAAGTGTGCAGCGTCCGGGTACTGGGGTTGTTGCTGGATCGGCAGGGCGCGCCAGCTGTCGGGGCTCCAGGGTTGGCTCATCGTGAACTCGATTGGTTGATTGACGGTCGGGCACCAATGTTATCAGCAATTAGTGCGTGACCTGTTGCCGCCGCTTGGCCGACAATCGCGCCTTTGCCGTGCGGTAAACCCATTAGGAGTAGTGATGACCGAGGAGCGTGTCGAGCGCCTGCTGGCCGAAGTCCATGATGATTTCGGCATGATCCGTGTGCTCGAAGTGGCCGACTACCGGTTTCTCGAGTTTGGCGATGCCATCGAGCAAAGCTGCGTATTTACCGCCGACCCCAGCTGGCTGGAGTACGACTACACCCGCGCCATGTTGATCGGTGCGTTGTGCCATGAGCAGCCGGAGAGCGCGCTGTTCCTGGGCCTTGGCGCCGGCACGCTGACCCAGGCGTGCCTCAAGTTCCTGCCGCTGGAAGACGTCGAAGCCATCGAGCTGCGCCCGGATGTGCCACGCCTGGCCATTGAGTACCTGGGGCTGGATGACGACCCGCGCTTGTACATCCGCATTGGTGACGCCCTGCAATTGCTCGACACCGCCGAGCCGGCCGACCTGATTTTCGTCGACTTGTATACGGATGTTGGCCCGGGCGTCGGGCATCTGGCCTGGACCTTCCTGGAAAACTGCCAAAAGAAACTCAACCCGGGTGGCTGGCTGGTGATCAACCAATGGGCCACCGACGACGGCAAACCGCTGGGCGCAGCCTTGCTGCGCGGGTTGTATCACCGGCATTACTGGGAGCTGCCGGTGAAGGAGGGCAATGTGATTCTGCTGGTGCCTTCGGAGCTGGATCAGGCGCTTGATCTGGGTGCCCTCACGGCGCGCGCCGAGGCGTTGGCGCCGCGGTTGGGGTATTCGTTGCAGGCGTTGATCAAGGCGATTCGGCCGGCGACTTAGTTGCCTGTTCCGACGCCTTCACGAACAAGCCCGCTCCCGCCCGACCGCATTCCAAAGGATGTACGCGTACAAACGGGGCGCGGGCTTGCTCGCGAAGTGGCCAGCACTGTCGACTGCTAAATCAAGGTGCTCAAATTCCTTTAAACACCCCCGGCCGCTTCTCAACCATCGCCCGCACACCTTCTTTGGCATCCTCACTGTTCAACAATTTCTCCACCACCGCCTGCAACCCTGCCGCCGCGACGGTTTCACCTTGCATGCGCGCCTGGCGCGCCGACATCAACGTCGCCTGCACCCCCAGCGGCGCCTGGCGGGCAATGCGACTGGCCAACTCGATGGCACGGGGCAGCAGGTCTTCGCTGGCCATCACTTCCTGCACCAGCCCGAGACGCAGGGCTTCATGCGCGTCGAATTCATCGCCGGTGAGCAACCAGCGCATCGCATTGCCCCAGCCGGCCACTTGATGAAAGCGCAGTGTCGCGCCGCCAAACGGAAAGATCCCACGCTGTACTTCCATCTGCGCAAAGCGTGTGTTGCTCGCGCAAATATTGATATCCGCCGCGAGCATCAACTCGATACCGATAGTCAAGCAGTAACCCTGAGCCGCGACGATCACCGGTTTGCTGACCCTGGGCCCGGCAAATACACCCCACGGATCGCACCCGCCCAGGGGCGGTTGCCAGCCGCCCGACATCACGCCGCTGACATTGATCAGGTCCAGCCCGGCGGTGAAGTGGTCGCCGTGGGCAAACACCACGGCGACCCGCGCCTCGTCGTTTCGATCAAATTCGCCGTAAGCCAGGCTCAGCTCATTGAGCAACTCCAGGTCAAAGGCGTTGCGCTTTTCCACCCGGTTCAGGCCCAACAGCAGGACATGGCCCTGTAATTCACGACTGACGCGACGGCTGCTGGCTTGATTCATCGGGTGTGCCCTCAGGGCTTGGTTAAGGTTTCAGACCGAAGGGTCTTGATGGAGAGGTGAACCGTTTAAGTGTTATGACCAACAGGGCCGGGCCTTTGAAAAATAGACCCTGGCGCGCGTATCTGCAAAGGCATTGACGCAGTGCGGTTTATCGGCGCTTTCAGATAAAAAAAGCTCCCTTTTTCAGGTATTTCCGGTATAGTGCGCGCCGGCCTTTAACCGGGCCGCGTTTAGGTAGCGCAATTCCCCGAAGTCAGCTTCGGCTGCACGTCCGCACAGCGGACTCTTCCTTGACGAATCTTTTTCATTCATTCGTTTTCGCAAATCCCCGCCGACAAAGCAGCCAGGGCGACTCTTGAGTCTCAACACGGCATGCGCAGCTTTGGAGCATGGGTCTTTGCGGATGCACTTAGAGGCAGACCCATGACCCAGGAAACCGGCGGCTTCGCCGCTTTTAATCTTAACCCGAACATTCTTGCTGCCGTCATCGCGACCGGCTACGAAGAACCTTCGGCTATTCAGCAGCAATCGATCCCAATCATCATGGCCGGCCAGGACATGATTGGCCAGGCGCAAACCGGTACCGGTAAAACCGCCGCGTTCGCCCTGCCTATTCTGCATTGCATCGATCCTGCCAAGCGCGAGCCGCAAGCCCTGATCCTGGCGCCAACCCGTGAGTTGGCGCTGCAAGTAGCAACCGCTTTTGAAACCTACGCCAAGCAAATGCCAGGCGTAACCGTTGTGGCCGTTTACGGCGGCGCGCCTATGGGCCCACAACTGAAAGCAATCCGTAACGGCGCACAGATCGTTGTCGCCACCCCGGGCCGTCTGTGCGACCACCTGCGTCGTGACGAGAAAGTGCTGTCGACCGTGAACCACCTGGTTCTGGACGAAGCTGACGAAATGTTGAAGCTGGGCTTTATGGATGACCTGGAAGTCATCTTCAAGGCGCTGCCACCGACCCGTCAGACCGTACTGTTCTCGGCGACCCTGCCACAGTCGATCCGTGCCATTGCCGAACGCCACCTGCGCGATCCGCAACACGTGAAGATCCAGACCAAGACTCAGACCGTTACCGCGATCGAACAGGCTCACCTGTTGGTTCACGCTGACCAGAAGACCTCGGCTGTATTGAGCCTGCTGGAAGTTGAAGACTTCGACGCCCTGATCATGTTCGTGCGCACCAAGCAAGCGACCCTGGACCTGGCCAGTGCCCTGGAAGCCAAAGGCTACAAAGCCGCTGCGCTGAACGGTGACATTGCCCAGAACCAACGTGAGCGCGTGATCGACTCCCTCAAGGATGGCCGTCTGGACATCGTTGTGGCGACCGACGTTGCTGCCCGTGGCCTCGACGTTCCACGTATCACCCACGTGTTCAACGTTGACATGCCGTACGACCCAGAGTCCTACGTTCACCGTATCGGCCGTACCGGCCGTGCCGGTCGCGAAGGTCGTGCACTGCTGCTGGTGACTCCACGTGAGCGCCGCATGCTGCAAGTGATCGAGCGTGTTACCGGTCAGAAAGTTGCCGAAGTCCGCCTGCCGGATGCCCAGGCCGTTCTCGATGCGCGCATCAAGAAACTGACCAACAGCTTGTCGCCGCTGGTGGCTGACGCTGAATCGACCCACGGCGAACTGCTGGACCGCCTGACTGCCGATATCGGTTGCACCCCTCGTGCCCTGGCTGCAGCTCTGCTGCGCAAAGCCACCAACGGTCAGGCCCTGACCCTGGCAGCCATCGAGAAAGAACGCCCACTGGTTCCGAACAACGCGCCACGCGGTGATCGTCCAGAGCGTACCGGTGACCGTCCAGACCGTGGTGATCGTGAGCGTCGCGCTCCGGTTCCATTGGCTGAAGGCCGTGCTCGTTGCCGTACCGCGCTGGGCGCGCGTGATGGCATCGCCGCCAAGAACCTGCTGGGCGCTATCCTCAACGAGGGTGGCCTGGCACGTGAAGCGATCGGTCGCATTCAGGTCCGTGACAGCTTCTCCCTGGTGGAGCTGCCGGAAGACGGCCTGGAAAAACTGCTGGCCAAGCTGAAAGACACGCGCGTTGCCGGTAAGCAGCTGAAGCTGCGTCGCTACCGCGAAGATTGATCCGCCCTTGGGCTGATTGATCGCACATAAAAAATCCCCGACTGGTTCGGGGATTTTTTTTGCCGGGTGTTTATTGACGACTACGCGATCAACTGTGGGAGCTGGCTTGCCTATAGATCTCTGTTAGCCGAAACGGTAGATGTCCATCCCCAGCGCGCCCATCGTGAACCCCTGGTGCGCCACGCTGAAATCGCCTCCGGCGCCACGCGCAAAGTACAACGGCAACAGGTGCTCATCGCTCGGATGGCTGCGCACGGCATGGGGCGCCTGGCGGCGATAGTCGTGCAAGGCAGCTTCGTCGTTGGCAGCGAGCTTAGCCACCACCCAATCACGGAAGTCACGTGCCCAGGGCTCGATGCTCTCGGGCCCGGCGTGCCAGTTCAGCTCGCCGAGGTTGTGGGTGATGCTGCCGGAACCGATCAACAGCACGCCTTGCTCGCGCAAGCCCGCGAGTGCGTGGCCGACTCGGGTCTGCAGGGCCGGGCCCATACGGCTGGGCAGCGAGACTTGCACGACTGGAATATCCGCAGCCGGGTACATCAGCGACAGCGGCACCCAGGTGCCGTGGTCGAAGGGCCGGCGCTCATCGATTTGTGCATCCAGGCCGTCAGCCTTGAGCAGGTCGACAATTTCACCCGCCAACTGCGGGTCGCCCGGCGCTGGGTATTGCACGGCAAACAGTTCGCGGGGGAAACCACCGAAATCGTGCCAGGTTTCCGGGGCGGCGCTGCCGCTGACCAGCAATGTTTGGCTTTCCCAGTGCGCGGACACCACCACAATCGCCTTGGGCCGTGGCAGTTCAGCCGCCAAACGCCGCAACGCCGGGCCGCTGGCGCCAGGTTGCAGGGCAAGCATGGGTGAGCCGTGGGAGATAAACAGGCTAGGGAGCATAAGTGGGGTCCTGAGCGTTAAGATGGGCCCATCTTCAATCAGATCATTGATCTAAATCTAATATAAGTTTTAGCGCCTTTTGATCGAATTTTCAGGGTGATTTATGGAGCCTAAGTTTTGGCAAGAGCGCTGGGCGCGCAACCAGATCGGTTTTCATCTGCCCGAGGTCAATCCCTACCTGCTGCGGCATTGGCCAACCCTGGGCTTGGCTGACGGAGCCAAGGTGCTGGTGCCGTTGTGTGGCAAAAGCCTGGATCTGATCTGGCTGGCGAGTCTCGAATATTCGGTGTTGGGCGTGGAGTTGTCGGAGCAGGCCGTTGAAGCCTTTTTCAGTGAGCAGTCGCTGACGCCGCATATCCGCCAGCACGGCGCGTTCAAGGTGTATCAGTCCGGGTTGATCGAGGTGTGGTGCGGTGATTTCTTTGCCCTCGACGCCAGTGCGGTCAACGATTGCACTGCGCTTTACGACCGGGCCGCGTTGATTGCGTTGCCGCCACTGATGCGGGCGCGCTATACCGAGCATCTCAATAGTCTGCTGCGGCCTGGCTGCAAGGGGCTGCTGATCACCCTCGACTATGACCAGACGCAGAAGGTCGGCCCACCGTTTGCGGTCACCGACGAAGAGGTCCGGGTGTTGCTCGGCGCCCGTTGGGATTTGGCGGTGCTGGAAGAGCGCGACATCCTGAGTGAGAGCTGGAAGGCGATGCAGGACGGCGTCACGCGCCTTGAAGAGCGTGCCTATCGGTTGGACAAGGCGTAAATCTCGGGCATAAAAAAAGGGGCGATCAGATCGCCCCTTTCTGGTTGCTGGCTATCAGCCCCGACGACGCAGCGCGTCGATGCGCTCGTCCAGCGGCGGGTGGCTCATGAACATGCGTGCAAAGCCTTGCTTGATGCCACCGTTGATGCCAAAGGCCGTCAGGCTGTCGGGCATGTGCACCGGCAGGCCCTGTTCGGAGCGCAGGTGTTGCAGCGCTGCAATCATTGCCCCGGTACCGGCCAGGCGGGCACCGGCTTCGTCTGCGCGGAATTCGCGTTTGCGCGAGAACCACATGGTGATTGCACTGGCCAGGAAGCCCAGCACCACTTCCGCGAAGATGGTCGCTACGTAGTAGGCAATGCCACGGCCTTCTTCGTTCTTGAAGATCACCTTGTCGACGAAGTTGCCGATGATCCGTGCGAAGAACATCACGAAGGTGTTCACCACGCCTTGTACCAGCGCCAGGGTGACCATGTCGCCGTTGGCTACGTGACCGATCTCGTGGGCCAGTACCGCCTTCACTTCGTCGTAGGAAAAGCGTTCCAGCATACCCTGGCTCACCGCAACGAGCGCGTCGTTCTTGTTCCAGCCGGTGGCAAAGGCGTTGGCTTCATAGGCCGGGAAGATCCCGACCTCAGGCATCTTGATTCCGGCCTCGCGGGACAATTGCTCAACGGTTTGCAGCAACCATTGTTCATGCCGGGTGCGTGGCTGGGTGATGACCTGGGTGCTGGTGCTCATCTTTGCCATCCACTTGGAGATGAACAGCGAGAACAGTGAGCCGGCAAAACCAAAGACCGCACAGAAAACCAGCAGCTGATTGAGGTTCAGATCAACCCCGTTGGCCGCCATGAACCCGTTGAAGCCGAAAAGGCTCAGGGTGATGCTGGCAATCAGCACGACCGCCAGGTTAGTGGCCAAGAACAGCAGGATGCGCATCATGGTTGTAGAGTTCTCCTCATGCTTAATATGTCGCGTACTGCGGGGTATATAAGGTGCCGCTTGGGGTGATTCAACCGAGCGACTATTTCAAACTGTGTCCTACAGCATGAATGTAGAGGCTTGAAAGGAATTTCCCACCTGAAAAGCACGCCGGGATAACCATAATCCTGCCCCGGCACCCTGTAATTACAGGGGCCTGACCGGTCCGTGGTGTGTGGCGACAGCAGAGGAGGGGGGCAGGGCAGAGAAGTGTTGCCAGATACTCGCTGTACGACCTGGCAGGGGTCGTACAGCGATAGTTGCATTACTGGCGATACGACTTCAGGAAGTTGCCGATGCGACCGATGGCCATGTCCAGGTCATCTACGCGCGGCAAGGTCACCACGCGGAAGTGATCCGGCCACGGCCAGTTGAAGGCCGTTCCCTGGACCACCAGCAGCTTTTCCGAGAGCAGCAGGTCGAGCACGAACTTCTCGTCGTTGAGGATCGGGCACACTTTCGGGTCGATTCGCGGGAAGGCGTACAGCGCGCCCATAGGTTTTACGCAGCTGACGCCCGGAATTGCGTTGAGCAATTCCCAGGTGCGGTTGCGCTGCTCCAGCAGGCGACCCTGGGGCAATATCAGGTCGTTGATGCTCTGGTAGCCACCGAGCGCTGTCTGGATCGCGTGCTGGCTCGGCACGTTGGCACACAGGCGCATGTTGGCCAGCATGTCGATGCCCTCAATGTAGCTCTGGGCGTTGTGCTTAGGGCCGGAGATGGCGACCCAGCCGGAGCGGAAACCCGCCACGCGGTAGGACTTGGACAGGCCGTTGAACGTGAGGCACAGCAGGTCCGGTGCCAGTGAACCCGTGCAAATGTGCACCGCGTCGTCGTAGAGGATCTTGTCGTAGATTTCATCGGAGAACACCACCAGGTTGTGCTGGCGCGCCAGTTCGAGCATGCCCAGCAACACTTCCTTGGAGTACACGGCGCCGGTGGGGTTGTTCGGGTTGATGATCACCAGGGCTTTGGTATTCGGAGTGATCTTGGCCTTGATGTCGGCCAGGTCCGGGAACCAGTCGGCGCCTTCATCGCACAGGTAATGCACCGGGTGGCCACCCGCCAGCGTCACGGCGGCGGTCCACAGCGGGTAGTCGGGCGCCGGCACCAGCACTTCATCGCCATTGTTGAGCAAGGCCTGCATGGACATCACGATCAGCTCGGACACGCCATTGCCCAGGTAGATGTCTTCGATGCCGACACCTTCCACCTGCTTTTGCTGGTAATACTGCATCACTGCTTTACGTGCGCTGAACAGGCCTTTGGAGTCGCTGTAGCCCTGGGCGGTCGGCAGGTTGCGGATCACGTCCTGGAGGATTTCGTCCGGCGCTTCGAAACCAAACGGCGCCGGGTTGCCAATGTTCAGCTTGAGGATGCGATGGCCTTCCTCTTCCAGGCGTTTGGCGTGCTTGAGCACTGGGCCGCGAATGTCGTAGCAGACGTTGGCGAGCTTGTTCGATTTGCTGACCTGCATGGCGATGTGATCCTGAAAATGAACGATCCAGACGGTGTGGACACTACCGTACTGCGAATCCTGCGAGGCCTGCACCCATAAATACGTTTGAATGCCGATAGCGCGGGTGCCAGACTGACGTTTTGACGAGGCGCAATCATACGTGCCGCCTGATCCATGGAAAAGACACAGATCAGGGTTTTTCAGATGCCGAGGTGTACCGATGGAAAAGTTGCAGAAAACCGTTGATGAATGGAAGGCGATGCTCGACCCAGAGCAGTACAACGTGTGCCGTCTCAAGGGCACCGAGCGACCTTTCAGCGGTAAGTACAATGGCACCAAGACAGATGGCATTTACCACTGCATTTGCTGCAATGAGCCCCTGTTCGATTCCACCACCAAATTCGATTCCGGCTGCGGCTGGCCGAGCTTCTACGCGCCGATTGCCGACAGTGCGATGATCGAGATCCGTGATGTCAGCCACGGCATGATCCGTACCGAAGTCACCTGCGCCAAGTGCGATGCACACTTGGGGCACGTGTTCCCCGATGGTCCGCCGCCGACCGGCCTGCGCTACTGCATCAATTCGGTGTGCCTGGACCTGGTGCCACGCTAAGCCGTGAGCCGCCCCCGCCAAAGGTGCGGGGGCGATCCATGACGCGGTATTAGTCGGGGCAATTCAATTGCACACAATTGAATTGCCTACTATCTTCCTGGCTCTTACCCCTTTTATTTCGAGGCGCCGCCATGAGTGACAACCTGCTGAGCATCCCGTGCACCACCATCAAGGGTGAGCAAAAGACCTTGGCCGATTTCGCCGGCAAAGCCGTTTTGGTGGTCAACACCGCCAGCAAATGTGGCTTTACCCCACAGTACAAAGGGCTGGAACAACTGTGGCAGCAGTACAAGGACCAAGGCCTGGTGGTGCTGGGATTTCCCTGCAACCAGTTTGGCAAGCAGGAGCCGGGCAACGAAGGCGCGATTTCCGAGTTCTGTGAGCTGAATTTCGGCGTCAGCTTCCCACTGTTCAAAAAGATCGACGTGAACGGCAGCGATGCCCACCCGTTGTTTGTGCAGCTAAAAAAACAGGCGCCCGGCCTGCTGGGCTCGAAGGGCATCAAGTGGAACTTCACCAAGTTCCTGATCGGTCGCGACGGTCAGGTGGTCAAGCGTTTTGCCCCGACCACCAAGCCTGAGGACTTGACCCAAGAGATCGAAGCCCTGCTCAAATGACCGACTTGCCCGCCGTGTCCCTGGCGCTCGACGACCAGCTGTGTTTCAAGCTCTATGCCGCGTCCCGCGCGGTGACGCGCGCCTACAAGCCGATGCTCGATCAGTTGGGCCTGACCTACCCGCAGTACGTGGCGATGCTGGTGCTGTGGGAGTGGCAGGACGCGACGCCGGCGCAACCCACGGTCAAAGCCCTGGGCGAGCGCTTGATGCTTGACTCCGGGACGCTGACGCCCTTGCTCAAGCGCCTGGAGCAGCTCGCGCTGGTGAAGCGTCAGCGCAGCACACGGGATGAGCGTGAGATGCACCTGAGCCTGAGTCCGGCGGGTGTGCAGTTGCGCGACCAGGCCCAGGCCTTGAAAGCCCGGCTGCTGTGCGACAGCGGCGTGGACCTGAACCAGGCCGACGCCTTGCGCGACGGCCTGGACCAGTTGCTGGCGCAGATCAAAGGCTTGTCGTGTCAGGCACCCAGAGGTCCAGCAGGGCCTTGAGTTCTTCGCGGCGGAACGGCTTGGCCAGGTAGTCATCCATCCCCGCCGCCCGACAACGCTCGCGTTCTTCCGAGAGGGCGTTGGCGGTCAAGGCGACGATAGGCAGGTCCGGCCAGCGCCCGCTGCGGCGAATCTGCCGGCTGGCTTCGTAGCCGTCCATCACGGGCATATTGCAGTCCATCAACACCATGTCGAAGCGCTGTTCTTCAAGGAGCTTGAGGGCTTCGCCGCCGTGGGCGGCCACAATGACTTCGCATCCCAGCTTGCTGAGCATGCCTTTGGCCACCAACTGATTGACCGGGTTGTCTTCCACCAACAGGATGCGCGCCCGATGGGCGAGGGGCGCACTGTCCATTTGGATCGGGTCGAGGATCAGTTGCGTGTCGCTGCGCAGGTTGCGTTGCAGAATCTGGTACAGCGCGTTGCGGCTCAGCGGGCGTGCCTGTTGCTGCAGGGGGGCAAGGGCGGCGACTTCCTCACTGGGCATGAAGTTGCCATAGGCGGTGACCAACAGAATGGGCGCGCTAATCCCCGGGCGCAGGCGGAACAGGCATTCCGGGCAATCGGTAATCAGCAGGTCGGGGGTTTGCCCGCTCAAATCATCGTCCTGGGAATAGCAGCGCGGTGCCAGCCCCCAATGGGGCAACAGCGTGGTGAGCAACTCTGTCAGGCCATTGCTGCCGCTGGTGATGACAATCACCTCACCTGCCAGGGGCGCGTACCGGGCGGCGGGCAAATGCATGGGCAGCGGCAGGTCAGCACAGAACTGGCTGCCAAAACCGACCTCCGAGCTGATACTCAGCCGGCCCTTCATGGCTTCACACAGGTTGTGGGTCAACGCCAACCCAAGTCCCGTTCCGCCAAACTGGCGTGTGATCCCCGCACCGGCCTGGGTGAAAGGCTGGAAGATCTTCACCTGCGCTTCCTGGGCAATACCGATGCCTGTGTCGCAGACCTCGATTTTTACCCGGCCATCCTGGGCGCTGAGGCGCACATCCACGCGGCCGAAGCGGGTGAACTTCAAGGCATTGGAAAGCAGGTTGCTGACGATTTGCCGCACACGCGTCGGGTCGCCTATTACCTGAGCGGGAAAGAGTGGGTCGATCAGGCAGGTTAACTCGACACTCGGCGCCGCGTTCTGCGACAGCAAGTTGGCGGTGTCTTCCACCAGGGAACCGAGATCAAACGGGATGCGCTCCAACTCCAGTTGGCCGGCGTCAAACTTCGACAGGTCGAGAATATCGTTGAGCAATTCCACCAAAACTTTGCCCGAGTCGTGGGCGATGGACAGCTGCTGGCGCTGTTCGGCGTTCAACGGGCTGTCCAGTGATAGCGCAATCATCCCCAGCAAACCATTGAGCGGCGTGCGGATCTCGTGACTCATATTGGCCAGGAACGCGGCGCGGGCCTGGGCCATGCCCAAGGCGGTCAACTTTGCCGCTTCCAGCTCATCGTTGGATTGGCTCAAGCGTTGGTTGCTGGCCTTGAGCTCCAGGGTGCGTGCGGAGACGATATCTTCCAGTTGGCCCAGGTATTCGGTGAGGCGGTCCTCGGCGTGGCGGCGCTGCTCGATTTCGGTTTCCATATTGTCGAATTGCTGGTTGGCGACGTTGACCAATACGCCGATTTCATCGTTTTCGTGACCCGGTGGGCAATCCAGGCGGGCCTGCTTGCTGGTGCTCAGTGCGCGAATAATGCGCACCAGCGGCTGGGTCAACATCACGTAAAAGAGGCCCAGCAGGATCCCGGTCAGGAGCAGGCTGCGGGCGAACCCGTTGAGCAGGGTAATCTCGGCACGGTGCAGGAAACGGCTGCCAAAGGCGTAGGTGTCCACGTCCAGGCGGAGTACGCCGAGGGAATCACTGGGCATGTGGCTCAGGAACAGCCGGTCTTCAAACTCCCGGTTGGCGCCAAACAGAAAATCGCTGACAGGCCGATAAGCACTTTCCTTGCGCGGTCGATTCACGTCGGCCAGGACCACGCCATTGTTGTCGATCAATTGCGCGCGGGTAATCGCCGGGGAATGCAGCAGGCCCAGGGTCAGTTCCTGAGCGAGTTCAGCATCGATGTTGTAGGCGATACGCGAGGCTGGGTTATGGCTGATTTCGATCAGTGAGCGTATTTCACGGTTGATCGATGCGTCTTCGCTGGCATAATCAATGCCGATTTGGATCAGGCTGAGCAAGGTTCCCAACACGAAACCTACCAGCACAGTCAATTTGGCTTGTTTATAAGACAAGCGGTGGGCGAACTTGATATCCATCGAGTGTTGAACCACTTCACGTTTCCCTTCGCCCGGCAAGCATAGCTGAACATCCACAGGCTCTGGCTTGGCCGGCATGAATCGTTTTATACGCAGCCTTGTGCGGCCTGACGCAGGGTTGCCAATACGCCATCTTTTGCAAGAACTTGCCAGAGGAATAATCGTGGATTCTCGATTGAATGCCTTTCTTGAGCGCGCCGATGCGGTACTTGCTCGCCTGGAACCGTTGTTACCTGCGCCGCGCCAAGCCATCGACTGGAACCAATGCCTCGCGGCCCGTTGGCAGCGCGAAGGCCGCAGCGGCTTTTTGCTGCCCCTGGAAGTCAGCCTGGACATGCGTTTGTCCGATCTTATCGGCGTAGACAAACAGCGTGAACAACTGGCACGTAACACCCAGCAATTTCTCGACGGGCTGCCTGCCAACCATGCGCTGCTGTGGGGCTCACGTGGCACCGGTAAATCGTCGATGGTGCGCGCTTTGCTGGCCGAGCACGCCAGGGCGGGGTTGCGCCTGATTGAAATCGAGCGCGATCACCTGGCTGATCTGCCCCGCGTAGTCGAGCAACTGCTCAAGTTGCCGCAGCGTTTTATCCTGTTTTGCGACGACCTGTCTTTCGAGGCGGGCGAGGGCGATTACCGCGTGCTCAAAAGCGTGTTGGACGGCTCCCTGGAGCAGGCGCCGGAAAACGTGTTGCTGTATGCCACCTCCAACCGTCGTCACCTGGTGCCGGAAAACCAGAGCGACAATGACAACTGGAAGCGGGTGGACGGTGAGTTGCACCCCAGTGAGGCGGTGGAAGACAAAATCGCCCTGTCCGACCGTTTTGGCCTGTGGCTGTCGTTCTACCCGTTCAGCCAGGAGCATTTTCTGGATGTGGTCGAACACTGGATCGGCGAGCTGGCCAGCAAGGCCGGTTTGCAGTGGCAGCGCGATGAAGCCCTCGACATTCTTGCCGTACGCTGGGCCACCGGGCGTGGCAATCGCAACGGCCGTTGCGCGTATCAATTCGCCCGTTATTGGGTAGGACTCAAATTGCTGGAGCGTCAACCATGATCGATTTGCAACAGGCCGGCACCGGCCTGGATGGCTATGCCCTGTTATGTGCACAACTGGAATCGCTGCTGGCCGATGAACGTGACTTTATCGCCAACAGCGCTCAGTTCTCTGCGTTCCTGTTCAACCAGTTGGACGACTTGAACTGGGCCGGCTTCTACCTCAACCGCGATGAAGAGCTGGTGCTGGGCCCGTTCCAGGGCCAGATCGCTTGTGTACGCATTCCGTTCGGTCGTGGCGTGTGCGGCGCGGCGGCGGCATCCCGGCAAACCCAGCGGATTGAGGATGTACATGCGTTCCCCGGCCATATCGCCTGTGACAGCGCCTCCAACAGCGAACTGGTGGTGCCGCTGATCAAGGATGGCGTACTGATTGGCGTGCTTGACCTGGACAGCCCGTCGCTGGCCCGTTTTAACGAGCGGGACCAGGCGGGTATCGAACAACTGGCGGCGATTTTTCTACGCTTGACCGACTGCTGATCGGGGCGCAGAGGGTTGGCCTTGGTCATGGGCTATCCAGCTTATGGAGCTGCACCTGCAGTATCCTCTCCAGCTCCAGCATGAGTTTTTCCAGGGACTTCACCTCGACCTCGATCAGGGGGCGCTCATCGCGACGCGCACAGGCATGCTCCAGTGCTTCGCATTGCGCGGCCAGGGCGCATGCCTGGACGATGCGCGCGGCGCCCTTGATCTTGTGGGCTTGCTCAATGATGTCTTGGAGCGGTGCCTGTCTGGCCATCAAGCTCAGCAGGTCCTGGCGGTCATGGCGACTGCTGTCCAACAGCTCCTCCAGCAAGCGCCGGCTTAATTGCGGATCACCCCCGGTCAGTGCCTCGAGGCAGTCGAGGTCCACCCGCAGGACCGCCGATTGAGGTCTGATTCGGGCCAGTTGCTGCTCCAGCGCGGTGAGGCTGATGGGTTTGAACAGGCAGTCGTTCATGCCCGCTTGCGCACACCGCTGTTTCTCCTCGGGTTGGGCATTGGCAGTGAAACCGAGTATCACACAGGGCTCCTGTTGCTCTCGCTGCTCATATTCACGGATTGAGCGACTCAACTCATAGCCATTCATGACGGGCATGTTGCAGTCGGCTATCACCAGGTCGAAGCGCTCCTGACGCCAGGCCAGAAACCCGGCAGCACCTTGCTGGGCCGCCGTGAACTGATGCCCCAGATAACCCAGTTGCTGACACATCAGCAAGCGATTGGCCGGGTGGTCGTCGACCACCAGTACATTGAGAACCGGCGCGGCAGCGGGCGGCTGGGACTTGAGTTCTTCCTGTACCTCGTTTGGCTGCAGGCTCGTCATCTTCAAGCAGACCTGCACTTGAGTGCCCACCATGGGCACGCTGCTCAGGCTCAGTTGCCCCCCCATCATCTCGCACAGGCTGCGACAGATCACCAACCCCAGGCCGGCGCCACTCCTGGCCAGGTGTCCGGAGTTGTCGGCCTGGGCAAAGGGTTCGAACAGACGCGATTGATCGTCCCGGCTGATGCCGATGCCCGTGTCCTCGACCACCAGTTTCATCTGGATCTCGTTCGGCAGCGGCGTGGCTTGCACCTGCACCTTGATCTTCACCTGCCCGTGCTCGGTGAATTTGATCGCGTTGCTGACCAGATTCGACAGCACCTGCTTGAAGCGCAGCGGGTCGATCAGTACGGTGGTGTCGTCCAGGTCGGTGTCGAATTCGAGCAACAGGCGCAGGGTTTTCTGGCGGGCCAAGCCATCGAACACGCGCACCACCGACTCGATCACTTCCCGTAGATTCACGCGCTCAGGCGCCAGGCTCAGGCGGCCGGACTCGATGCGCGCAATGTCGAGGATGTCGCCAATCAGCTCCAGCAAGTCCTTGGCCGAGTTGTAGGCCACCTCGATAGCCGGGCGATCAAGATGGCCTTGGTCGGCACGCTTGAGGGTCAGTTCCAACATCCCGATCACCGCATTCATCGGCGTGCGGATTTCATGGCTCATGGTCGCGAGAAAGGTGCTTTTGGCTCGGTTTGCCTCGTCGGCGCGTTCCTTGGCAGCACGCAGTTCGTCGAACAGTTGGCGCCGGTCACTGATGTCGATCCAGCCGCCGATAACGCCCTGAACTTCGCCGTCCGAGTCGCGATAGGGAAGAATCCAGTGGTAGATCGTCAGTTTCTTCCCGTGAATATGCAGGGAGCGATCGAGGATCAGCGGGTTACCTTCCGCGACCACCCGTTGGTAGTCGGCGTGGTACTGCGCCGCCTCCGACTCCAGAGCCATGTCCATTTGCACCACGCTCTTGCCAATCACTTCCTCGCGTTTGACCCCGAACACTTGCAGGTAACTGTCATTGCAGGTTTGCAGCAGGCCCTTGCGGTCGCGTACGTAAATCGGGTGCGGCGTCTCATTGACCAATGCGCGCATGAACTCGAATTGGTCGTTGAGGGCCCGTTCGGCCATCTTCCGGTGTTTGATCTGGCGGCGCATGTAGGCGTTCCAGGTCAGGGAAATCAGCAGCAACAACCCCGTACCGATGATGATTTGTGCAATCAACTCGTGGTAATTGCGCCAGTAGCTGTCGGAGGCGGGTGTGTAACCCCGCCAGCGGCTGTTGATCACGCCCATTTCGTCCGGGGAAATACTCAGCAGTGCCTTGTCCAGGATTGAACTCAGCTCGACGGCGCGGCGCGGCGTCGCCAGGGCGAAAGTCGCTGGAAGGGTGCCGATGCTGGCGCTGATCTGTAGTTTGTCCTGGAACACCTGGGAGGACAGAAAGTAGTTGGCGATGACCAATGAATTCACCGCACCGTCCACGTTGCCCTGGGCCAGCATTTCCGATGCCTTGAAGGTGTCACTGACTTCCACCAGGAGAATCCCCGGGAATTCCTGTTGCAGGATTTTTTCCAGCGGGTTTCCCATGGTGATTGCCAGGCGCTTGCCCGCCATCTGCTCCAGGCTCGAGGGGGCGTTGGGCTCCTTGCGAGTCAGCAGGACATAGGAGTTTTCCAGGTAGGGACGACTGAAACTGAGTTGGGCCTCCCGCTCGGCGCTGGGCACGATAGCGCCGATGATGTCGGCTTGGCCCGAGGTGACCCGCTCTATCATCGTGTTGACCTCGCGAATGCGCTGGATTTCGAAGCGCAAGCCCGTCCGCAGGCGAATCAGTTCCAGCAGGTCGGCGGTGATGCCGCGAAAATTGCCGTCGGCATCGAAGAACGTCAGCGGCGCGAAGGTCTCATTGACCACGACTTTGACGACCGGGTGCTCTTTCAACCAGCGTTCTTCACGTTGGGTCAGTTGCAGTTTTTTGTCGGTCAGCAGGATATCGCTGCCGGCGCTCCAGCGCTTGGCGATGCTGTCTCGCTCATTCATGGGAACGGCCGCCAGTATCGAATCGACGATGCTGAGCAGAATCTGCTGGTCCTGGCGCAGCGCAAAACTGAAACCATAGGCTTCATGCTTGCCGAAATTCGCCATGCGGACGTTCTTCAGATAGCCCTTGTTGATCATGTAATGGGTGGAGATGGTGTCCCCCAGAAACACATCCGCCTGATCAAAGGCCACTGCATTCAAGGCGTTTTGATACGAGGGGAAGGCGCGGATATCCGCCTGCGGGTACAACTTTTCCACTTCGCTCAGCGGCAGGTAATGGTAGACGAGGCTCAGGCGCAGCCCGGCCAGGCCATCGCTCAAACTGCGCGTTTCCTCTTCGCGGGTCACCAGTACCGGCTGATCTACTGCGTACGGCTGCGACAGGATGAAATTCGGGTTGGCGGCCTCAAAGCCGTTGGAGGAACCCAGCAGGTCAATTTCACCTTTTTCCAGGGCGCGAATCGAGGCTTCCCGCGTGGGGTAGCTCAATACCTTGATAGGCAGGGCCATGGCTTTGGCCAGGAGCCCGGCGTAATCGGCGGTCAGGCCTTCATAGTCGCGGCCGCTGGAGGTCAGGTCGAAGGGTGGGTAATCGGGTGCCGAGGTGCCCAGCACCAGCTCGCGTTTGTTCAGCAACCACTGGCGCTGAGCCTTGTCCAGTTGAGTATCCAGTTGAACGGTACCCGCGCGGCTCAATAAGGTGAAGTTTTCCGGACCCGGTTGTGGGGTCGCGGGCACAGTAGTGCTCAGGCACATACCGGCAATTAATACAATCAGATAGTCCTTTATACGCCTGGGCATCCGCTTTCTCACACTAGCGCGTTTCGTTTTGCCATCTCGATAAGTTCTACCAAGGATTTGGCTTTAAGTTTCTGCATCAGCCTTTTTTTGTAAGTGCTTACTGTTTTGTTACTTAGAAACATACCTTTGGCGATTTCTTTGTTGGTGCGCCCCTGTGCGAAGAGTTGCAATACCATCAGTTCCCGGTCGTTCACTGCCTTGAACAGTTCAAGTTCCAAGGCATCCTTACCGTCGGTGCCATTGCTATTCAATGCCTGGCTGGGAAAGTAATTGTAACCGGACAACACCGCGCGAATGGCGCTCAGCAGTTCGCTCAGGTCACCCTCCTTGCACACGTAGCCATCTGCGCCGGAGCGCATGCAACGCGTGGCGAACAACGTCGGACTCTGGGCGGTAAGAATCAGGGTTTTCATGGATGTGTTCATGGCGTTGAACCGGCAGAGCACTTCGAGGCCGTCCAGTTTCGGGATGCTGATATCCAGGATGATCAGGTCCGGCAGGCATTCGCGAACCATTTGGATCGCGTCACAACCGTTGTCCGTTTCACCAACGACCTTATAACCCTCGTGTTCCAACAACATACGAATCGCCAACCTGATAACGGGGTGGTCATCAATGATAAAAACTGTGTTCATAATCATATTCCATGCAAGTGCAAATAAAGCGGGCACATTAGCTCAGAAGATGAGGGAGTAGGATGAACCTAGGGGGGAGTAGATATAAAACAGGAGAATTCCTACAGAAAAAGAGGTAACTGCCTACCCTTCATTAAGGCTTTGCGCCGTCGGATCTAAGCAATGTTTGAATCAGTACGCTCAGGGCTGGGGCGACAGGTTCAGCAAGGGTTTTCAGACGAATTTCCGGTCGCTGAACAGCGTTTAAAGTCGACTTTTTAGAGAGGGAATATTGGCGCGATCAACCTTGCAAGTTCGTCTTTATTCAGGGGCTTCATTAAATAGCCAAGCAGTGGCAGGCCACGTTGCAGGGCTTGTGTTGTCAGGGTGGACAGTTCGGTTGCCGCCAGCCCGCTCAGTAGAATGGCGCTGCTTATGAAGTGACGGCGGTTGGCAATTTCCACCAGTTCCAGCCCGGGTAGATCAGGCAGGCATTGGTCACACAGCAGGAGGTCAAACGGAGTCGTGGCGCTGGACATCGAGCGAATCGCCTGTTCGGCATTTTCTGCAAGGGTCAGGTGCTCGAAGCCGAAGCTTTTAAGCAGGCATTGAGTGGCCAGGAGCTGAAAGGGATGATCCTCCACCAACAGGATTCGAAGACGGGGTAGGGGCATAGAAGGCACAGGGCTCATTCAGAAGGGGCGGGGCGTAGCAAGTCCGCCAGAAGCGTGCGCGATTATTCCTCGAGCTTGTGTGCGAATTCGATCAGGCCGCTCTGTTCCCGTCGTAGGCAAATTCTGTACGGGAAGCAGGCGGCGTGATCAACATGTTCACTGCGGGCTGGAACGTCCGGTCATCTCCCGCGCCATCTCGGTGGCGTAGCTGTCAGTCATGCCGGCGATAAAGTCGATCATGCGCAAAAACGACGCGTGCAGCGGCCAGGCCGGGTTTGGCGCGCTGTTGCCCAGCAAGTCGAGGATGCGCCGGTTCTTGAACGACGGCGTGCGCCCGCCATGCTGTTCCAGTGCCGCACCGCAAAAGGCGTTCAGGAGGATTTCCAAGGTGGTGTAGGCGCCGATTTCGTGCAGGGTTTTGCGCTTGTCCTGGAAGATTTTTTTACGCGCCATGTCCTTGGCATCCAGCACGCAGCGCTTGGCGGGGCCGTGCATGTGCTCCACCAGGTCACCGGGCAGCGTGCCGGCGAGCAACGCGTCTTGCTGTTCGACAAAGGCCCGCGCGGCGGCATTGGTCAGGTGCTCGATCGCCTTGCCGCGCAGGATCGCCAGCTTTCGCCGACGAGAGTCCTCCGGGCCCAGTTGCCGGTAAGTCTGGGGTAAATCGTCACCCACCAGATCGAGCAGCAACGACTCCACCTCGGCATATTCCAGCAACTCCATTTCCAGGCCGTCTTCGAGGTCAATCAAGGCGTAGCAGATATCGTCTGCTGCCTCCATCAGGTAAACCAACGGATGACGTGCCCAGCGTTGTTCTTCCAGCTGCGGGAGGCCGAGTTTGTGGGCGATCTGCTCAAGGATCGGCAGCTCGCTCTGGTAGCAGCCAAACTTATGTTTTTTGTAGCCCAGGGAATCCGCGTGACGAGCGGTCCACGGGTATTTCAAATAGGTACCAAGGGTGGCGTAGGTCAGCCGTGTGCCGCCGTCGAACTGGTGGTATTCCAGCTGGGTCAGTACCCGAAACCCCTGGGCATTGCCTTCGAAGTTGAGGAAGTCATTGCGCTCGGCAGTGCTCATGTCATCCAGCCAGCCGCGTCCGGCCGCCTGTTGAAACCAGTGGCGAATGGCATCTTCACCGGAGTGCCCGAACGGCGGGTTGCCGATGTCATGGGCCAGGCAGGCCGATTGCACCACCATGCCCAGGTCGCTCGGTTCACACCAGTCGGGCAGGGCGCTACGCAGGGTTTCGCCTACGCGCATGCCGAGGGAGCGGCCGACGCAGCTGACTTCCAGGGAGTGGGTCAGGCGAGTATGGATATGGTCATTGCTCGATACCGGGTGCACTTGTGTCTTGCGGCCCAGTCGGCGGAATGCGCCGGAGAAAATAATACGGTCGTGATCCTTGTGAAACGGGCTGCGGCCGAGTTCTTCGGGGCTGTGCAGGGGCTTTCCAAGACGTTCGCGTGTCAGCAGGGTGGGCCAATCCAAGGCGGGTACTCTCCGTACGGTGAATGACCCTCCCAGCTTCCCGGTTCAGCGTGGCCTCGGCAAGCGAAAATCTACAGCCCGACTGCATCGATATCGATTAACAGCAAGCGCTGGCCGTTATCGAAGAATTGTCCGGCGGTCAGGCAATACTGATTGGTGGTGGCGTCGCGGTAGGTCGACGAGAGCGTCAGGCGTCGTTCTTCCCAACCTTCGGCGAGCAGATGATAGAAGTACGGGCGCCACGACCAGTTGTGGCCCAGGTAGCGGCTGTCAGCCTGCCAGGCGTCCTGGCGCCATTCGAAGTTGGGGGTGAGTTGGGTGCCATGGCGGTCGCACTGATAAAAGCGCAGCAGCCAGGGGAAGTCCGGCAATTGGGGTAATTGATTCAGCGGCGCGCGGCACTGGGCCCAGGTTTGCAGGATTCTCATCAGTTCGACCAATTGCAGGCGCAACTGCATCAAGCGGCCACGCTCTGCGAGTTTGTGCTGGACGTACACCGTGCGCAGGCGAGCAAATCGCGGCACGAAGGCATCGGCTGCAAACCATTCCAGCTGCGCCTGAGCAAACAAGTAACCCTGCACATACCGCGCGCCGCATTCCAGGGCGAAACTCAATTGCGCCTCGGTTTCCACGCCTTCGGCGATGATCCAGCATCCGGTCTTTTCCGCCATTTGCGCCAGCGCCCTGACGACGTCACTGCTCGGCCCGCCTTTGGCGGCTTCCTGGAACAGGCGCATGTCCAGCTTGAGAATATCCGGTTGCAGTGCCAGTACGCGGTCGAGTTGGGAATAGCCGGCACCAAAGTCATCAATGGCGATTCGCGCACCCGCGTTGCGATAACGCACCACGACGTCGGCCAGACGCTGGATGTCGCCTCCTAACTCGGTGATCTCAAACACGATGCGCCGCGGATCGATGCCGTAGGCGTGTACCTGTTTCAAACTCGGCAAGGCTTGGCCCGGGCGCAGGCGATTGATCCAGCGTGGCGAGATGTTCAGGCTGAGAAACCAGTCTTCGGGTGCTTCATGAAGGCGGCTTAACGCATTGTCGCGGATTTGTCGGTCGAGGCTGCGCAAGGTCATGCCGGGCGTGCGCGGGTCAGCAAACAGCGGGCCCACGGACAGCAGGCGGCCATCCGCCTGGCGCAGGCGGCCGAGCGCCTCTACACCCGCAATGCGGCCGGTGGCGGTGTCGATAAACGGTTGGAAGCAGGCAAGCGGTTGCCCGTCGATCACGGGGCCTCCTTAAGAGAGCTGGCAAAAAAAGGCCCGGCCCTCATGTTCGAGGGCCGGGCCGATTCTGTTTGCAAGAATGCAGCCAGCGGGGTTCAACCTTTGCGCGAGGCACCTTGCATGGCCAATTTAATCAGCGGGATCAAACCGGCGCCCAGCCGCACCAGGCGCGTCAGGCTACTGATACTGCCGCCTTTGGCGCCCTTGCCGGTGAAAAAACCCATCAGTGTCACCGCGGCCACGCCCCACAGCGGCGCGTGCTTGATGCCCAGGCTGTCCTGCCAGTTGTGGCGTAGATCGCGCACCTTGTTCAGGGGCGCCATCAGTTGCTGGGACTCGTGACGGATTTCCTGGCGGTGCATTTCCATGCGCAGGCGAATCAGCGCCTTGCGCATTTCCCGGCGCGAAGCGGTGTGTGGAATTTCAGTCATGCTCATGGCAGCAGGCGCTCCCGGTCGTTGGCCAGTTCTTCAAGGGTGGCATGGAACGGCGTGGACTCATCGAATATCGCCGCCTTCAAGCGCACTCCGCAGAACGCTGCGGCCAGGGAATAGAACACACACAGGCTAATGATCCCGGTGATACGGTAGGTGTCCCACACCAGAATCATCACCAGCGCCGACAGCCCCACCAACAGCAGCAGAGCAAACACCAGTGCCAGGCCCGCGAACAGCAGCAGGCTCACCGTGCGTGATTTCTGCTCTTGCAACTCGATGCCAAATAACTCGACGTGGCTGTGCAGCAAGCCCAGAACGGCCGCGCCCAGGCGTCGGGAGGTGGAGCTTGAGCTCGTGGACGAGCCGGATTCGCCGATAGCCATAATGTTAGCGCCTTGTAGCCAGCAGACCGATCAGAAAGCCAACACCGGCGGCAATGCCCACCGACTGCCAAGGGTTGGCCTGCACGTAATCTTCCGTTGCCGTGACAGCCGCCGCGCCGCGTTCGCGCAGGGAGTCTTCGGTCAGTTGCAGGGTTTCGCGGGCCTTGAGCAAGCTGTCGTGGATCTTGGTGCGCAGCTCATCGGCCTGGTCACCGGCCAGCACGGCGGTGTCGTCGAGCAACTTTTCAGTGTCACTGACCAGGGTTTGAAAATCCGCCATCAGTATCTCTTGAGCAGTCTTTGCAGTTCTTCTGGCCATGGTTATCTCCGTGATTGGCTGATCGGTACGTGTGGTTTCGAGTCACAGGCTTCTGTGAAGGTTCAGTTCAATTGTCTGGTACAGCTTTTGCTTTGCCTTGGTGCGCATGCCCGGGGCGTGCGCTGAATATGGGCGGCCTGAGGCGAATGCCTTGAAAAACCTTACCCTAAATCAATGAAACTCGCGGAAAAACCCTGTCGGTAATGGCTTGTTGCGGTATTCGCTGCGCTAAAGCGGTTCACGCCCTCTGAAGAGGTGCGGGACTGGTGGTGCCAATTTAGTGCGCGAAACCCTGGCTTGAACCGCTTTGGTGCTTTTTGCCTTTAATGCAGGCCTGCCAACCTCCATGGAAAATTTGCAAAGCGCAGTGGACACATTAGTCCACAGTTCCAACACCCTGTTTATTCTGATTGGCGCGGTCATGGTGCTGGCCATGCACGCCGGTTTTGCGTTCCTGGAAGTCGGCACCGTGCGCCAGAAAAACCAGGTCAACGCCCTGTCGAAGATCCTCAGCGACTTCGCCATCTCGACCTTGGCTTATTTCTTTATAGGCTATTGGATCTCCTACGGCGTGAGCTTTATGCAACCGGCGGCGGTCATCAGTGCCGATCACGGCTACGGCCTGGTGAAGTTTTTCTTCCTGCTGACCTTCGCTGCGGCGATCCCGGCGATTATTTCCGGTGGCATTGCCGAGCGTGCAAAGTTCGCTCCTCAGCTGTGTGCCACCGCGCTGATCGTGGCATTTATCTACCCGTTTTTTGAAGGCCTGGTGTGGAACGGTAATTTCGGCCTGCAAGCCTGGTTGCTCGCCACCTTTGGTGCCAGCTTCCATGACTTCGCCGGTTCCGTGGTGGTACACGCCATGGGCGGTTGGCTGGCGCTGGCGGCGGTGCTGCTGTTGGGCCCGCGTAACGGGCGCTATCGAGAAGGGCGCCTGGTGGCATTTGCGCCGTCGAGCATTCCCTTCCTGGCGTTGGGTTCGTGGATCCTCATTGTCGGCTGGTTCGGCTTTAACGTGATGAGCGCGCAGACCTTGAATGGCGTCAGCGGCCTTGTCGCCGTCAACTCGCTGATGGCCATGGTTGGCGGCACGGTTGCTGCCCTGGTGATCGGCCGCAATGACCCTGGCTTCCTGCATAACGGTCCGCTGGCCGGGCTGGTGGCGATTTGCGCCGGTTCCGACTTGATGCACCCTGTGGGCGCGCTGGTCACTGGTGTCGTCGCCGGTGGTTTGTTCGTGTGGTTCTTCATCGCCGCCCAGGATCGCTGGAAGATCGATGACGTGCTGGGTGTGTGGCCCCTGCATGGTTTGTGCGGCGTGTGGGGCGGTATCGCGTGCGGCGTCTTCGGCCAGACCGCCCTTGGCGGCTTGGGCGGCGTGAGCCTGATCAGCCAGTTGATTGGCACCGCGCTGGGGGTGGTGGTGGCGCTGGTCGGCGGCCTGTTGGTGTACGGCGTGATCAAACGCGTGCACGGGCTGCGCCTGAGCCAGGAGCAGGAGTACTACGGCGCTGACCTGTCGATCCACAAGATCGGCGCGGTCAGTCAGGATTGATCGGCTCGTCGGTCCGCGGGTAGAAACCGTGCAGTAGGCGATAGCGGTTACGCCGCACCTCGTCGACCCGCGCCTGCACCTGTTCGTCCGAAAGCCCCAGCAGGATCAAGGCGTGGGAGGCGAGCATCAGGCTCGACTCCAGCAGTTCGGGCACCACTTCGCTGGCGCCGGCGGCTTTCAGTTCCGTCAGTTGGCTGTCGTCACGGGTACGCACCAGAATCGGCACGTCCGGATTGATCCGGCGTGCCTCCGTCAATACCACCAGTGCGACATCGCTGTTATCCACCGCGATCACCACCAGCCGTGCGCGTTCCAGGCCGACCGCACTCAGCAAGGCCCCACGGCGACAGTCACCGTAGTGCACGTTGCGGTCTTGCGTGGCGGCTCCCTGCACCTGCGCCGGGTCATCATCCAGTGCAATAAACGCCTGTTGCTCGCGGTGCAGAAAGCGCCCGATGGATTGCCCGACGCGGCCGTACCCGCAAATCACTGCGTGGCCGCTCAATTGGGCGTTGAGCGCGGTGATTGCTTCCAGGTGCACCTGCTGGTTGGGCTTGCGGTGCAGGCGCAGGGCAATCGTTGGTGCCGCGCGCAGCAGCAGCGGGGTCAGCAGCATCGAGCAGAAGGTGGCAGCGAGCAGCAGGCCGTTGAACGCTTCGGGTATCAGCCGGCTGTGTTGCATTTGCGCCATCAGCGCAAAACAGAACTCGCCGCCCTGGGCCAGGGCCAGGCCACTGCGCCAGGCGGTTTCACTGTCGCTGCCACGCAGTTTGACCAACGCCGCTACCACCAGGGCCTTGATCAGCATCAGTGCAAGGGTCAGGCCGAGGATCAGCAGGCTATGGCTGACGAACAGCTGCAGGTCGATGAGCATGCCGATGCTGACAAAAAACAGCCCGAGCAGAATGTCGCGAAACGGCCGGATGTCGGCTTCGATCTGATGCCGGTAATGGCTTTCGCCCAACAGCATGCCCGCCAGGAACGCGCCGAGGGCAGGCGAGAGTCCCAGTAGGTGCGTGAGCCAGGCGGTCAGCAATACGATCACCAGCGCCAATAGCACAAACAGCTCTGCTGAACGGGACGCCGCGACTTCGTGAAACAGGCGGGGCAATAACCAGCGACTGGCGAACAGCAAGCCGACGAACAACAGCACGGTTTTGCCCAGCGTCAGCGGCAACGCCCAGTACCACGCCTGGTCGCTGTTACCGGCAAATACCGGCACCAAGGTGAGCAGCAGCACGGCGACTACATCTTGGAACAGCAACACGCCAATCGCATTCTGGCCATGGCTGCTGAAGATTTCCCCGAGGCTGGTCAGTTCCTTGCTGACGATGGCCGTGGAGGACAACGCCAACCCGGCACCCAGCAGCAGAGCGACGCCTGGCGCCAGGCCAAACGCCATCAGCAGGCCTCCCAGCAGCACACCGCAGCCCAGTACCTGCAAGCTGCCCAGCCCGAAAACCACGCTGCGCAAGGCGAACATCTTGGTAAGGGAAAACTCCAGCCCAAGGGAAAACAGCAGGAATACCACCCCCAACTCGGCGAGGTCCGGCAGGTCTTCACTGTCATTCACCCAGTCCAGCGCGGTGGGCCCCACGGCCAGGCCCACGCACAGGTAGCCCAGCACGGGCGGCAGCCGCAGCCGGCGAAACAGCGCAATCACCACCAGGGATGAGGCCAGAATGATCAGCAGGTTGGCGAACACAAGCATCTCCATTGCGGGGTGAACGGGCAAAAAGCCGCGAGAATCGCTGAATCAGTTATACGTCATGGTGACCTGGGTCAGGTCTTTTGTCGGCAGTCGGATTTCATCGGGCAAGCCTGCTCGCCACAGGTATTGGGCGGGCTTAGAATGATGACCTACTTACTGATCGGGTCCCGTCGCCATGCTTCCTGAATGCCAGCTGCTCGGCACCGTGGGTTGCCATCTTTGTGAGATAGCCGAAGCCGAAATCATGCCGCTCGTCGAAGGAGGGCTGCTGGTGGAACTGGTTGATATCACTGAGCCCGTTGATCTCACCGAAGTCTATGGCCTGCGGATTCCGGTGCTTCGCCGTGTGGATACAGGGGCTGAATTGGATTGGCCATTCGACCCTGAGCAGATTGTTGCCTTCCTACGTTAAGCGTTATCCGATAGCGGGTTACCAATTATTACGTTACTGTATGCCTGTACAGTGATTGAGTAGAGGGATCGCCCGTGGTGAATGTTGAACAATTAAAAAGCAGCGTCAATCGCATGTCTGCCGATGTCGTGCGCGACGCGGTGAACGAGCTGCGCCTGGATGGCCTGGTCACGGAAGGCAAGACGCCGTTTAACAAAGTGCATTTCAATACCTGCTTCGCCGAAATCGAGGCCTTGTTCCAGCGCGCCGGTTACCACAAGCAGTTGGATGTCGTGGGTTACCAGGGCTTGTTGTACGCGCTGTACGATCCCGGCCGTTGGGAAGCGGTGGACGTGCTGCGCTGGCTCAAGGAGTTCACCGACGCCGCCAGTGCCTCGCCGATCCTGCGGGCCGAATTGGCAAAGGCCTGAGATCCGCCCTAGGCTCAATCCCGCTCCATGCGGGATAATGCCTGCCTGATTTTCCAGGCTCCGAGCATTGTCATGTCCACATCCGGTTTTTCCGCGTCCCAGCACCAAGCCAGTACGTTGTATTTGCCACCTGGCCCTTGGGCGACAGTGCTGGATTGCCTGTGCGAGCATTTTCCGGCGATCAGCCGTGAACACTGGCTGGACCGCATCGCGCGAGGCCGTGTGCTCGACATCAACGGTCACCCGATCAACCTCGGCCTGGCCTACAAGGAAGGCCTGTGCATTTATTACTTTCGTGAAGTACCGAATGAGAAGGTGATCCCGGTACAGGAAACTATCCTGTACGCCGACGAACATTTGGTCGTGGCCGACAAGCCGCATTTTCTGCCGGTAACGCCTGCTGGCGAATACGTCGAGCAAACCCTGTTGCGCCGCCTGATTCGTCGTCTGGATAACCCCGCGCTTGTTCCCTTGCATCGCATCGACCGGCATACGGCCGGGCTGGTGCTGTTCTCGGCCAACCCGCAAAGCCGTTCGGCGTATCAACAGCTGTTTCCTACGCGGCGCATCGACAAATTCTACGAAGCCATTGCCCCGGCTTTGCCGAACCTGACGTTCCCCAGGGTGCACAAAAGCCGCCTGGTGGATGGCGAGCCGTTCTTCCGTATGCAGGAAGGGCCGGGCGCCAGCAATACCGAAACGGCCGTGGAAGTGCGCGAAAAAAATGCCGACTTGTGGCGCTACGGCCTGTTCCCCGTAACGGGCAAGAAGCACCAGTTGCGCGTGCACATGACTGCGCTGGGGGCGAGTATCTGCAATGACCCGTTCTACCCCGACGTGATCAAGGACGCCGAGGACGACTACGCCAACCCGCTCAAGCTGCTGGCTCAGGGCGTGCGGTTTATCGACCCGGTCACAGGTGAACAACGCGATTTTCGCAGCCAGATTACCCTCGACTGGTAACCCCCGGAAACGACAAGGCCCGCGCGAGGCGGGCCTTGTTGGCAAACGCTAAGACTTACAGGTCTTTAACGGTGCGAACCTGATCTTTGTTGATGCGGGTTTGCTTGCCGTCAAGTTGTTCGAACTCATAGAAGCCCGAAGCCTTGTCGTATTTAGGGGTATCGACGGCCTGGATTTCGCGACCGTCATTCAGGGTGATCACTGTAGGCGAGGCGCAACCGGCGAGAGTGGCGAGGCCCAGTGCAAGCATGAGAGCGGCGATGGTCCGTTGAGTCATGAGTGTGTCTCCGAAAGAATTCTTTTAAACAACTGACCTTGTGACGCGCGCGGCGCCGACAAAGTTCCTTGTGCGAGGTTCATTCTGACACGCCGAAGCCTGGGTGTAACAGCTCAGGTGTATTCAGGTTGGCCAGCCGCAGGTCTTCGGCCGGGTATTGCAGGCCCACGCCACCCAGTTGCAAGAGGATCCTGCGCGGGCTGCGTTCACCGGCGTCCCATGCCCGTTTTACCTCAATGTGCAGGTGAGTCGGGATGATACAGATCAAGGGTTCCCAGAACTCACCCTGGCGCACCATCACCGGCAGCAGCGGGTTGTGGCGTGCAGTCTCACGCAGGTCGGTGAGCAGCCCCACGTCGATGTTCGGTACATCACACGGCAGTATCAACAAATGCTCACGCTGTGCGACCGCCAAGCCAGCGAGGATGCCTGCCAGCGGGCCGGGGAAGTCCGGGCTGTCGTCGCTCACTAACTGGTCGGCATACGGTGCGTACCGTTCATGGTTGCGGTTGCAGGAGATAATCAGGTCATCCGTCAGCGGCCGGGTCAGGCGCTGCAAGTGCGCAATCAGCGGCTGCCCGTGCCACTGCAACAGGCCTTTGTCCTGGCCGCCCATGCGTTGGCCACGGCCACCGGCCAGCAGCAAAATCGAACAGGGCAGGGGCGAAGAATCAACAGACATGGCGGTTCCGCTGCGGCAGGTAAATAGGGCCCTGTGATATAACATCGGGCTGTTCCTTCGACAACTGGACCGAGCCATGAACGCCAAGGCTGATGCGCCCTTCGTAGCCCTTAATATTGCTGTACTGACCGTCAGCGACACCCGCACCCTGGACACCGACACCTCGGGCCAGGTCTTCGTCGACCGCCTGACCGCCGCTGGCCACAACCTGGCTGAGCGCGTGCTGCTCAAGGACGACCTCTACAAAATTCGCGCCCAAGTCGCCCACTGGATCGCCGAAGACGTGGTGCAAGTGGTGCTGATCACCGGCGGCACCGGCTTCACCGGCCGCGACAGCACGCCCGAAGCGGTGAGCTGCTTGCTGGACAAGCAAGTCGATGGGTTCGGTGAACTGTTTCGCCAGATCTCGGTGGCCGACATCGGCACCTCCACCGTGCAATCGCGCGCCCTGGCCGGCCTGGCCAATGGCACGCTGGTATGCTGCCTGCCGGGTTCGACCAACGCGGTGCGCACGGGCTGGGATGGCATCCTCGCCGAGCAATTGGATAACCGCCACCGCCCGTGCAACTTCGTGCCCCACCTGAAGCAGGCCGAACCCTGCGAATCCCGTGGATAAGCCGGGTAAAACCGGCGCTTTGCTGCCGGTGGAAGACGCGCTGCGCCAACTGCTGGACATGGCCGAAGCCGCACCGATCCGTGATCAGGAAGTGTTGCCTCTGGGCGAGTGCGATGGCCGTGTGCTGGCGCACGACCTCATCTCCACCCTCGATCTGCCGCCCTGGCCCAACAGCGCCATGGACGGCTACGCCGTGCGTCTGTCGGACTGGAAGGGCGAGCCATTGCCCGTCAGCCAGCGCATCTTCGCCGGCCAGGCGCCGCAGCCATTGGCGAGCGGCACGTGTGCGCGCATCTTTACCGGCGCACCGGTGCCCGAAGGTGCGGACTGTGTAGAGATGCAGGAAAACGCGGTGGTCCACGCCGACGAGCGCGTGAGTTTCACTGAACCCTTGCACGTCAACCAGAACATCCGCCCCCAAGGCCAGGAAACCACCGTCGGCGAGTGGGTGCTAACCGCCGGTACCCGGCTCGGCCCGATTGAGCTGGGCCTGGCTGCGTCCCTTGGCCGTGACCGTCTGAGTGTGGTGCGCCGCGTGCGCGTGGCCGTGCTGTCCACCGGTGATGAACTGATCGAACCGGGTTTGCCGCTGGGGCCGGGGCAAATCTACAACAGCAATCGCCGTGTGCTGTGCAGTTGGCTTGCGCGGATGGGCTGTGAAGTGATTGATGCCGGGATTCTGCCGGATGATCTGGAAAAAACCCGCACGCGCCTGGCCGATCTGGGCAGTGTCGACCTGATTTTGTCCACCGGTGGTGTGTCGGTGGGCGAAGCGGACTTCCTCGGCATCGCCCTGCGCGAAGAGGGCGAGCTGGCCTTGTGGAAGCTGGCGATCAAACCCGGCAAGCCGCTGACCTTCGGCCATTTTCGTGGTGTGCCGGTGATCGGCCTGCCGGGCAACCCGGCCTCCACCCTGGTGACGTTTGCGCTGCTGGCACGCCCTTATCTGCTGCGCCGCCAAGGCGTGCAGGACGTGGCGCCGCTGCGTTTCGAAGTGCCGGTGGGGTTCGTCTGGCCCAAGCCGGGCAACCGCCGCGAGTACCTGCGCGGGCGTATCGAGCAGGGCAAAGCGGTCATCTATCGCAACCAAAGCTCAGGCGTGCTGCGCAGCGCGGCATGGGCCGAGGGGTTTGTCGAGGTGCTGGAAGGGACGACGTTGGCCTTGGGGGACCGAGTCAACTTCATCCCCCTGAGTGAAGTCTTGAACTGACAATAGAGAGCTAAATGTGGGAGCTGGCTTGCCTGCGATGGCGATGTGTCAGCTTGCTTATCTGGAACAGGTGTACCGCTATCGCAGGCAAGCCAGCACCCACATTTTGGATTATGTATCTCTGAGACTTTTCAGTAGTCGTCGCCACGCTCTGTCACATCCCGCTCCACCGGTTCGGCATTCGGGTCATACCCGACCGGGAACTTGCCTTTGAGTGTCCAGGCAAACGCAATGATCTCCGCCACCGTGCGGTACAACTCCTCCGGGATACTGTCGCCCAATTCCATGCGCGCCAGCAGCTTCACCAGCTCGGCGTTCTCATAGATCGGCACTTCATTCTCCCGCGCCAACTTCAAAATGGCTTCGGCCAGGGCATCGTCGCCCTTGGCTGTCAGGGTCGGCGCTTGCTGGCCGTCGTACTTGAGGGCAATCGCCTGGCGTGGTGGGGTTGGGTTTTTCATGCGGTTTCATCCACCCAGCGTTGCTCCAGTCCGGTGCGTGGCCCGCGTGGCGGGGTGCCGAGGTGGCAATCCAGGTCGCCGACGTTCAGACCCGAGGTCACCAGGCGCTCGCGTAGGCTGCCTAAATGGCTTTCAATCAAACTCGCCGTATAGGGCCGAGTCGCCCACAACTGGCTGGACAGTTTGCCCTGTGTCAGTTGCGCCTGAACCTGCAGCGGCCCCAGCGGCTCCATGTCGAACGCCAGCTCGACGCGCCAGAGCATCTGCTTGGGGTCTTTTTTGTCTTTGCGTTCGGGCTGGTCCTTGTCTGGCGTGGGTTCTTCGCGTTGGAACTTGACCTGCAAGGGCACGATGTCCTGCAAGGTGCGCATGGGGATTTCCAGCTGCCAGGTGGTCTGCAGTCGACCATCGGCCGTGGTGCCGGTCTGCTCCAGGCTCGACAGCTGGTGGCTCTGCAAGCGTGAAATCGCCCCGGCGGCCAGGCGCAGCAGGTTTTCCAGGTCGCCTTCGCCCTCCAGGCGCTGCATCAACCGATCCGGCAGCGGAAACCCTGCAGGTGCTTGCCGGGCGCTGATCTGGCCGAGCGTACTCAGCGGGTTGCGCACAAAGTTCGGCAGCACCTGGGCCAAGGTATTGGCGGCGAGGATGGCGTTGAGGTGGGTGCCGGTGGGCAGGGCCGGCACCAGGTCGGCGACCAGGCGCAGCAGGGCGCCTTTCATGTCCAGCGGGGGGATTTGCGGGTTTTGCCCGACCAGCAGCTTGGCTTCAAGAAACGCGCCGCTGTTCTGTACCAATTGCGCCAGGACCTTGGGATTGCTGACCTGTGCCAGGTCTGGCAGGGCCGCCAGCAAACGCGCGGCGGCGGCGCGCAGGTCGCTGGAGGTGCTGTCATCAGCGGGCAAGTTTTGCAAGGCAGTAAACACCACGTCCAGCGAACCCTGGCGACTTTGCTGGGTCGAGAGTTGTTGCGCGACGGCCAATTGATCCTTAAGCCCGCTTAACGGCACGAAATTCAAGGTTTGCGCATTCTGCACCACGGCGCTGAGCAAGCTGCCGACCCGCAGTGGCTGTGGGCTTTCCAGGGTCAGCGTCGTTCCGGCGAGGGCGTTATTGAGCACCGTCACCAGCGAGCGATAGATCGCCGGTTGCGTCGCGCCCTGTGGCAGCATCTGGGTGGTCAGCACTTTGGCCTGCAGTAGCGTGCCCTCCGGCATTTGCGTGGTGTCGATACGGGTGAGGGCGGCCACATTGGCACTCAAGGCTTGCTGCAAGGTAATGGTCAGGTTGCCTGTCGGCGTCTGGCTCACCGCCACGTTGCTGCCCAGCGGCAATGGTTGCGCGCTGCTGGCTTGCACCAGGGTCTGGCGGCCGCCTTCGAGGGTCAACTTGAGCAACAGTTGAAACGCGTCGCCGCCTTGTTTAAGCGCAATCACCTCGGCGTTTGCGGTTTTCCCAGGGTCGATCAAGCCGGTCTGCGGTTCCAGCAGTTTGAGCAACTCACCGGTCGGGGGCAACGGGGCTGGCCCGGTGGCCGGGGCAGGAGGCAGCGTAGGAAGGTTGATCTCACCGGTCATCGTGCGCGTCGTCTCTGGGGAAATTGCCCTCTTTAGAGTAGGGCATCACATGTATAATGCCGCCCGTCTGCAAAGAGAGCGGTAAAAACCTCACAACTATTTGATCCAGCTCTCTAAAATCGGTCGCCAAAGCCGTTATTGTGCATCTCTCTATAACGGCCGCTGCACCGCCGACTTGAACCGTAAAGGCCCGCGATCTCTTGACCAGCCCTCTTCTTGAAGCCGTAGCGCTTGCCTGTGAACGCGACCTGCGGATGCTGTTCGAACACCTCGAACTGCGTCTGACGGGCGGCGACATGGTGCAAATCAGCGGGCCGAACGGCAGCGGCAAGACCAGTTTGCTGCGCCTGCTGGCCGGGTTGATGCAGCCGACGGCAGGTGAGGTTCGCCTCAACGGCCAGCCGCTCAACGAACAACGCACCGAACTCGCCCGCAACCTTATCTGGATCGGCCACGCCGCCGGGATCAAGGACGTGCTGACGCCCGAAGAAAACCTCAGTTGGCTCAGTGCCCTGCATCATCCCGCTTGCCGCGATGCCATTTGGCAAGCCCTGGCCGCTGTGGGGCTCAAGGGTTTTGAAGACGTGCCGTGCCATACGTTGTCGGCCGGCCAGCAACGCCGCGTGGCCCTGGCCCGTTTGTATCTGCCCGGCCCGCCGCTGTGGATTCTCGACGAACCGTTCACCGCCCTCGACAAACAGGGCGTGGCGCAACTCGAAGCACACCTGGCTCGACACTGCGAGCAGGGCGGGTTGGTGGTCCTCACGACTCACCACAGCCTGGCGCTCATGCCTGCCGGTTACCGTGAGCTGGATTTGGGCCGGTGGTCGGTATGAGTGTGTTTGCCCTGTTGGTTGCCCGTGAAGCACGCTTGCTGTGTCGCCGCCCGGCTGAATTGGCTAATCCGCTGGTGTTCTTCGCTATTGTCATCGCGTTGTTCCCGTTGGCGGTCGGCCCTGAGACTAAACTGTTGCAAACCTTGTCCCCAGGGCTGGTGTGGGTCGCGGCACTTTTATCCGTCCTGCTCTCGCTGGACGGGCTGTTTCGCAGTGATTTCGAAGACGGTTCCCTGGAACAGTGGGTCCTTTCGTCGCACCCCTTGCCCCTTCTGGTACTGGCAAAAGTACTGGCACACTGGGTTTTTTCCGGCTTGGCGCTAGTCTTGCTCTCGCCGCTGCTGGCGATGATGCTGGGTTTGCCCGTCGAATGCCTGCCGGTGCTGCTGTTTTCCCTGTTGCTCGGTACGCCGGTGCTCAGCCTGTTGGGGGCGGTGGGCGCAGCGTTGACCGTCGGTTTGAAGCGGGGTGGCCTGTTGCTGGCCCTGCTGATTCTGCCTTTGTATATCCCGGTATTGATCCTGGGTAGCGGTGCTTTGCAAGCCGCGCTCATGGGCATGCCGGCGACCGGTTACCTCCTGTGGCTTGGCAGCCTGACCGCCCTGGCGGTAACCCTGACACCCTTTGCTATAGCGGCTGGCCTGAAGATCAGCGTCGGCGAATAATGAGGTCTGGTTAAGCGTTATTAACCAGTAAAGACCCTGAGTTTCTCGCAACGACGAGAAACAACCGTGACGGAAACAGCAATGAACTGGACCTGGTTTCACAAGCTCGGCTCGCCCAAATGGTTTTACGGCATCAGCGGCAAGCTGCTGCCGTGGTTGAGCATCGCAGCCCTGTTGCTGATCGGCATCGGCCTGGTGTGGGGCCTGGCCTTCGCGCCGCCGGATTACCAGCAAGGCAACAGCTTTCGCATCATCTATATCCATGTGCCCGCCGCGATGCTGGCCCAATCCTGCTATGTGATGCTGGCCGTGTGCGGCGTCGTCGGCCTGGTGTGGAAGATGAAGCTGGCCGACGTGGCGCTGCAATGCGCAGCGCCCATCGGCGCGTGGATGACCGCCGTGGCGCTGGTCACCGGCGCAATCTGGGGCAAACCGACCTGGGGTTCGTGGTGGGTGTGGGACGCGCGCCTGACCTCCATGCTGATCCTGCTGTTCCTGTACTTCGGCCTGATTGCCTTGGGCAACGCCATCAGTAACCGCGACAGCGCTGCCAAGGCCTGCGCGGTGCTCGCCATCGTCGGCGTCATCAATATCCCGATCATCAAGTACTCGGTGGAGTGGTGGAACACCCTGCACCAGGGCGCCACCTTCACCCTCACCGAAAAACCGGCAATGCCGGTGGAAATGTGGGCGCCGCTGCTGCTGATGGTGCTCGGGTTCTACTGCTTCTTCGGCGCGGTGCTGCTGATGCGCATGCGCCTCGAGGTGCTCAAGCGTGAAGCCCGCGCCAGTTGGGTCAAGGCCGAAGTGCAAAGCTGCCTGGGAGCGCGTGGATGAGTTTTGCTTCTTTCAGTGATTTTCTCGCCATGGGCCATCATGGCCTGTATGTCTGGACGGCCTATGGCATCTGCCTGGCAGTGCTGGCCCTCAACGTCGCCGCGCCGATCCTGGCCCGCAAGCGTTACCTGCAACAAGAGGCGCGTCGTTTGCGCCGGGAGACCGAAAAGTGAATCCGCTGCGTAGAAAGCGTCTGTTGATCATCCTGGCCATCCTGGTCGGCGTGAGTGTTGCCGTGGGCCTGGCGATGAGTGCCCTGCGGGAGAACATCAACCTGTTCTACACCCCCACCCAGATCGCCAATGGCGACGCCCCGCTGGACACGCGCATCCGCGCCGGCGGCATGGTGGAGAAGGGCTCGCTGAAGCGTTCCGGCGATTCTCTCGACGTGACCTTTGTGGTCACCGACTTCAACAAAGCGGTGACGATCACTTATCGCGGCATCCTTCCGGACTTGTTCCGCGAAGGCCAGGGCATCGTTGCCCTGGGCAAACTCAATGCCGACGGCGTCGTGGTTGCCGATGAGGTGCTGGCCAAGCACGATGAGAAATACATGCCGCCCGAGGTCACCAAAGCCCTCAAGGACAGCGGCCAATCCGCCCCAGGCGCCCCTTCACAGCCTGCCAAGGAGGGCTAAGCCATGACGTCCGCACTGTTTATTCCGGAGCTGGGCCAGTTGGCGATGATCCTCGCCCTGTGCTTCGCCATCGTCCAGGCCGTGGTGCCGTTGCTCGGTGCCTGGCGCGGCGACCGCCTGTGGATGAGCCTTGCCCAGCCGGCCGCCTGGGGTCAGTTTGCGTTCCTGGTGTTCGCGTTCGGTTGCCTGACCTACGCCTTTATGACCGATGATTTTTCCGTCGCCTATGTGGCTAATAACTCCAATAGTGCGCTGCCGTGGTACTACAAGTTCAGCGCCGTGTGGGGTGCCCACGAAGGCTCGTTGCTGCTGTGGGCCTTGATCCTCGGCGGCTGGACCTTCGCCGTGTCGGTGTTCTCGCGCCAATTGCCGCAAGTCATGCTGGCGCGGGTGCTGGCGGTGATGGGCATGATCAGCATCGGCTTTCTGCTGTTCCTGATCATGACCTCCAACCCGTTCAGCCGCATCCTGCCGCAGATCCCGGCAGACGGGCATGACCTCAACCCGCTGCTGCAGGACATCGGCCTGATCGTGCACCCGCCGATGCTCTACATGGGTTACGTCGGTTTCTCGGTGGCCTTCGCCTTCGCCATCGCCGCCTTGCTCGGCGGGCGCCTCGATGCCGCCTGGGCGCGCTGGTCGCGGCCGTGGACCATCGTCGCCTGGGCCTTTCTGGGCATTGGTATCACCTTGGGTTCATGGTGGGCTTACTACGAACTCGGTTGGGGCGGCTGGTGGTTCTGGGACCCGGTGGAAAACGCCTCGTTCATGCCATGGCTGGTCGGTACGGCACTGATCCACTCGCTGGCCGTCACCGAAAAGCGCGGCGTGTTCAAGAGCTGGACCGTGTTGCTGGCCATTGCGGCATTTTCCCTCAGCCTGCTCGGCACCTTCCTGGTGCGTTCGGGTGTGCTGACGTCGGTGCATGCGTTTGCGTCCGACCCTGAGCGTGGCGTATTCATCCTGATCTTCCTGCTGTTTGTGGTCGGCGGCTCGCTCACCCTGTTCGCCCTGCGTGCACCGGTGGTCAAGAGCCAGGTCGGTTTCAACCTGTGGTCGCGGGAAACCCTGCTGCTCGGTAACAACCTGGTGCTGGTCGTCGCCGCGTCGATGATCCTGCTCGGCACCCTTTACCCACTGGTGCTGGATGCCTTGAGCGGCGCCAAGCTGTCCGTTGGCCCGCCGTACTTCAACGCGCTGTTTATTCCGTTGATGGGCCTGTTGATGGTGGTGATGGCGGTCGGCGTGCTGGTGCGCTGGAAAGACACCCCGGTGAAATGGCTGGCCGGCATGCTGATGCCGGTGCTGTTGGGCAGTGTGGCCCTGGCGGTGATCGCCGGGATCGCTTACGGCGACTTCAACTGGGCGGTGCTCGCCACCTTCCTGCTCGCCGCCTGGGTGTTGCTGGCCGGCGTGCGCGATATTGTCGACAAGACCCGCCACAAGGGCCTGATCAAAGGCCTGCCAACCTTGACCCGCAGCTACTGGGGCATGCAAATCGCCCACCTCGGCATCGCCGTGTGCGCCCTCGGCGTGGTGCTCTCCAGCCAGAACAGCGCCGAGCGCGACCTGCGCCTGGCGCCGGGTGAGTCGATGGACCTGGCCGGTTACCACTTTATCTTCGACGGCGCCAAGCACTTTGAAGGCCCGAACTTTACGTCCGACAAAGGCACCGTCCGTGTGGTGCGCAACGGCCAGGAAGTGGCCGTGTTGCATCCGGAAAAACGTCTGTACACCGTGCAAAGCTCGATGATGACCGAAGCCGGGATCGACGCCGGTTTCACCCGCGACCTCTACGTGGCATTGGGTGAGCCGCTGGGCGACGGCGCGTGGGCGGTGCGCGTGCACGTCAAACCGTTTGTGCGCTGGATCTGGTTCGGCGGCTTGCTCACCGGTTTCGGCGGGTTGCTGGCCGCGCTGGACCGGCGTTATCGCGTCAAAGTAAAAAGCCGTGTGCGCGAAGCTCTCGGCCTGCAAGGAGCGGCGGCATGAAGCGTTGGTTGATGGTGTTACCGCTGGCGGCCTTTCTGGTGATGGCGGTGTTCCTGTATCGCGGGTTGTACCTGGACCCGGCCGAGTTGCCTTCGGCGATGATCGGCAAGCCTTTCCCGGCGTTCAGCCTGAAGACCGTGCAGGGCGACAAGACCCTGACCCAGGCCGACCTGCTGGGCAAACCGGCGCTGGTCAACGTGTGGGCGACCTGGTGCATCTCGTGCCGCGTCGAACACCCGGTGCTGAACAAACTGGCCGAGAAGGGCGTGCTGATCTACGGCATCAACTACAAGGACGACAATGCGGCGGCCTTGAAATGGCTCGCGGAGTTCCACAACCCGTATCAGCTGGATATCCGCGATGAAGACGGCAACCTCGGTTTGAACCTTGGCGTATACGGCGCCCCGGAAACCTTCTTCATTGATGCCAAGGGCGTGATCCGCGACAAATACGTCGGCGTGATCGACGAAGTGGTCTGGCGTGAGCAACTGGCCGCCAAGTACCAGGCGCTGGTCGATGAGGCCAAGCCATGAAGCGTCTGTTAGCCGCTGCGGTGCTGGCGTTGGGATTGGCCGGCGTGGCTCACGCCGCCATCGACACCTACGAATTCGCCAAGGACGGAGACCGCGAGCGGTTTCGCGAACTGACCAAGGAACTGCGCTGCCCCAAGTGCCAGAACCAGGACATCGCCGACTCCAACGCCCCGATCGCCGCCGACTTGCGCAAAGAGATCTTCCGCATGCTGGGGGAGGGCAAGGACAATCAGCAGATCATCGACTTCATGGTCGACCGCTACGGTGATTTCGTGCGCTACAAACCGGCCCTCACCGGCAAGACCGCGCTGCTCTGGTTCGGCCCCGCCGGGCTGTTGCTGGCCGGTGTGGTGGTGATGGCCGTGATCGTGCGCCGTCGCCGCGCTGCGCCGACTGATGGTTCCGATGCGCTCTCCCCGGACGAACGCAAACGCCTCGACCAATTGCTGGACACCAAGACTGATGATTGATTTTTGGCTCGCAGCAGGGTTGCTGCTCCTGATTGCCCTGAGTTTCCTGTTGATCCCTGTATTGCGCGGTCGCCGTGCCCAGCGTGAAGAGGATCGCACCGCGCTGAACGTGGCGCTTTATCAAGAACGCGTGGCCGAGCTGCAAGTGCAGCAGGACGAAGGCGTGCTGAATGCCGCGCAACTCGACACCGGCCGCGCCGAAGCGGCCCGCGAGCTGCTGGCTGACACCGAAGGCGTGGAAAAGCCCCGCGAATCGCGCCTGGGCAAACCGCTGCCGTTGTTGGCGGCGTTTCTCGTCCCGGTGCTCGGCGTTGCGCTGTACCTGCATTACGGGGCAAGCGACAAGGTCGAACTGACTCGCGAATTCTCCCAGCCGCCGGTGTCCATGCAAGACATGACCCAGCGCCTGGAGCGTGCCGCCGCTGCCCAGCCGGACTCGCCGGAAGGCTTGTACTTCCTCGGTCGCGCCTACATGGCCCAGGACCGTTCGGCTGATGCGGCGAAAGTCTTCGAACGCACCGTGGCGTTGGCCGGTCGCCAGCCGGAGCTGCTCGGTCAGTGGGCTCAGGCGCAGTACTTTGCCGACAACAAGCAATGGTCGCCCAAGGTTCAGGCGTTGACCGACGAGGCGTTGAAGCTGGACCCGAAAGAAGTGACCAGCCTTGGTTTGCTTGGCATTGCCGCTTTTGAAGGTCAGCGCTACCAAGAAGCAATCGACTATTGGAATCGTCTGCTGGCGCAATTGCCACCTGAAGATAATTCACGTGTTGCCCTGCAAGGTGGCATCGACCGTGCGGCCGAGAAGCTCAAGGAAAGCGGCGGCACCGTCGCGCAAAAAACCGTGATGACCGTGCGTGTGGACCTGTCTGCCGAGGTGAAGGCCAACGCCTTGCCAACCGATAGCGTGTTCATCTTCGCCCGTGCCGTAAACGGTCCGCCGGCGCCGCTGGCCGCCAAGCGCGTCACTGTTGCCGAACTGCCGGTCACGGTCGAACTGGGCGATGCTGACGCGATGATGCCGCAGTTGAAACTGTCGAACTTCCCCGAAGTCCAACTGGTTGCGCGCATATCCCGGGCCGGTCAACCGACCACTGGCGAATGGATCGGCCGCAGCCAACCCTTGGCCAGCCGCACCACTGCCTTGCAGAAGCTGACCATCGACCGTCCGGACCAGTAAATCGAGGAAACGCCTATGACCGCTCTTGCACGCATCACCCTGCTCAGCCTGGTACTCGGCCTGAGCGCTTGTGCGGTCCACCGGCCACCTCCCGCGCCCACCGGCCCGACCATCCCGCCGTCGGGCCCGTCGACTCAACCCAGCACCAAGCCTTCCGGCCCGGTAACCCCAGCGCCGAAACCGCTGCCGAGCAAGTCGCCAACCTTCGCCCCGCCGCCGGGCGCCGCCAGCCACTGGGACGGCAAGATGCAGGTGTATGTGCTGGACGAGCAGCCCGACACCTTCTACCGCCAGCGCACCTACTACCGTTGGAGCAACGGCTGGAGCCGCTCCATCAGCCCGAACGGGCCATGGGAAGACACCGACGTGCACGGCGTGCCGCCGGGGCTGAGCAAGCAATACGCGCAATAACAAAAGGCGACCTTTGAAAGGTCGCCTTTTTTATTACTCAACTTGAAATGCAATCCACTGTGGGAGCTGGCTTGCCTGCGATAGCGGTGTATCAGCTACCCATCTGCCAACTGACCCACCGCCATCGCAGGCAAGCCAGCTCCCACACTAGATCGCCTCAGCCATCAGGCCACGGGGCACTCGCGATTCAGCGCTTGATCCACCAACAACTGCGCAATCTCAACCATCTGCACCACCGCCAGCACCTGTTTGCGGCTTGAGCCGTCCAAATGCTCAGCACAGTCGTAGGCACACACCGTCGCCGATTCCAGCATCTCGCTGGCATTGCTCAAGGCAACTTCGGTACTGAGGCCGGGGCGGACGGTGAAGATGAGGTTGGGTGGGGTTTGTGGGGTGTCATCCGAGGTGGATGGCGGGGGATTGGGTGTGACTTTTTTCATGGTGAAGCTCCTATGAATGAGCACCTCCATTTCGCTACCACACGATGTAAGGAGGCGACTGTACACGGGGTGGTAGACCGGTCATAGAAACCCGGCAGGCCGAAGCCTCCCGTGCACAGCCGCCACAAAGCAGCCCGCACAAAAAAACGCCCGTAAGCGTTTTGGGGATCTATGAAAGAACCGGGCTACCACACCCGTTCGCTGATTTTGCAGCGACCCGCGAAGGTTAGCGGCGAGGTTGCTCGGACGCAACCTGAAAGATGTGTAGGGCAGGTCCTAACAAGAGGGCAGCTAAAAAGAGGGAGCTATACGTCGTTACCGATCGTTCCCACGCTCCGCGTGGGAATGCATCCCGTGACGCTCTGCGTCACCGTTGCGCAAAGCTTCGCCTGATTCGGGACGCAGAGCGTCCGAGGCGGCATTCCCACGCAGAGCGTGGGAACGATCAAAGTCCTACAGCTACTTCCAATCTTTCATCAAACCTTCATCAAACGGTTTTACTCCAGTCATGTGCAAGTCATAGGGCTGACACAGCCCGCGCCTACTGTCGTTTGTACTCAAACGCAGCCACGGACGGCTGTTCAACCAGACAGAGAAGCCCATGACTCCAGCTATCCATGTCGATCATCTGAACAAGACCTTTGCGAAGAAATCCGCATTGGTCGACCTCGAACTTACCGTTGCCACCGGTGAGATGGTCGCGCTGATTGGCGCTTCCGGCTCCGGCAAGTCGACCTTGCTGCGCCACCTGGCGGGCCTGGCCTGTTGCGACAAGAATAATGGCGGCAGCGTCAAGGTGCTCGGCCGGGAAGTGCAGGCCAGCGGCCGGTTGAACAGCAAGGTGCGGCGCCTGCGCTCCGACATCGGCTACATCTTCCAGCAGTTCAACCTGGTCAACCGCCTGAGCGTGCTCGACAACGTGCTGCTCGGTTGCCTGGGCCGCATGCCGCGCTGGCGTGGCAACCTCGGCCTGTTCAATGCCGAGGAAAAACAGTTCGCCATGGAGTCCCTGGCCCGCGTCGGCCTGGCGGACCTGGCCGCGCAACGTGCTTCCACCTTGTCCGGCGGCCAGCAGCAACGCGTGGCCATCGCCCGGGCCCTGACCCAGCGCGCCGAAGTGATCCTCGCCGATGAACCCATCGCTTCGCTGGACCCGGAGTCGGCGCGCAAGGTCATGGAGATCCTCGCCGACATCAACGGTCGCGACGGCAAGACCGTGGTGGTCACCCTGCACCAAGTCGATTACGCCATGCGTTATTGCCCGCGAGCCGTGGCGCTCAAGGGCGGCCGAATTCACTTCGATGGCCACGCCAGCGAGCTGAGCAGCCAGTTCCTCAATGATTTGTACGGTGCCGATGTCGACACCAGCCTGATGTTTTCCGACCAGACCCGCACCACCGTCGTCCCCGCACGGTTGGCCCTGGCTCGCGCTTGAAACCCCAATAACGACCCACAGGAATCCTCTCCATGTTGAACCGTATCGGTCATGTGTTTCTGTCTGCCGTGCTGCTCGCCAGCGTGGCCATGGGCAATGCCCAGGCCGCCGACAAGGCGATCAATTTCGGCATCATGTCCACCGAGTCTTCGCAGAACCTCAAGAGCATCTGGCAGCCCTTTCTGGATGACATGCACAAGAAGACCGGCCTCACCATCAACGCCACCTTCGCCTCCGACTACGCCGGCCTGATCCAGGGCATGCGCTTCAACAAGGTCGACGTGGCCTGGCTGGGCAACAAGGCCGCGATGGAAGCGGTGGACCGTTCCAACGGCGAAATCTTCGCCCAGACCGCTGCCGCCAACGGTGCCGCCGGTTACTGGAGCGTGCTGATCGTGCGCAAGGACAGCCCGATCAACAACGTCGATGACATGCTCAAGAACGCCAAGAACCTGACCTTCGGCAACGGTGACCCGAACTCCACCTCGGGCTACCTGGTACCGGGCTACTACGTGTTCGCCAAGAACCACGTTGATGCCGCCACTGCCTTCAAGCGCACCCTCAACTCCAGCCATGAAGTCAACGCATTGAGCGTGGCCAAGGGGCAGTTGGACGTCGCCACCTTCAACACCGAAAGCTGGGACCGCCTGGAAGTCACCCAGCCCGACAAGGCCGCCCTGCTCAAGGTGATCTGGAAGTCGCCGCTGATCCCCGCCGACCCGATGGTGTGGAGCAAGGCCCTGAGCGACAGCGAGAAAACCAAGATCCGCGATTTCTTCGCCAACTACGGTGACACCGACGAAGAGAAGGCCGTGCTGAAGAACATGCAACTGGGCAAGTTCCTCAAGTCCAGCGACGACCAACTGCTGCCGATCCGCCAACTGGAGCTGTTCAAGCAGCGCACCACTATCAGCGCCGATGACAAGCTGGAAGCCGCCGACAAGGCCAAGAAGCTCGCCGACATCGACGCCGACCTGGCCAAGCTGCAAGAGCGCATCACCGAGCTGGACAAGAAGACCGCAGCCAACGGCTAACCCCCTGTAGGAATCGGGTTCATGTGGGAGCGGGCTTGCTCGCGAATACGGTGTGTCATTCAACGCATCCGGCGACTGAGTCACCGCATTCGCGAGCAAGCCCGCTCCCACATAAGCCTTGCCCACACACTTATTGAGAGTGACCCATGACTACCTTGCATGCTGAAGCAGTGGGCAAAAGGACTTGGCCGCAGTACCTCGGCTGGGGCCTGTTCCTGATCCTGCTGGCCTGGGCCTGGCACGGCGCCGAAATGAACCCGCTGGCGCTGTACCGCGACTCCGGAAACATGGTGACCTTCGCCGCCGACTTCTTCCCGCCGGACTTCCACGAATGGCGCTCCTACCTCAAGGAGATGATCGTCACCGTGCAAATCGCCCTCTGGGGCACGGTGCTGGCGATTGTCTGCTCGGTGCCGCTGGGCATCCTGTGCGCCGACAACATCACCCCATGGTGGATCCACCAGCCGCTGCGCCGGGTGATGGATGCCTTCCGTTCGATCAACGAAATGGTGTTCGCGATGTTGTTCGTGGTCGCGGTGGGCCTCGGTCCTTTCGCCGGTGTTCTGGCCTTGTGGATCAGCACCACCGGCGTGCTCGCCAAGCTGTTCGCCGAAGCCGTCGAAGCCATCGACCCGGGCCCGGTTGAAGGCGTCAGAGCCACCGGCGCCAGCGCCCTGCAAGAGGTGATCTACGGCGTGATCCCCCAAGTGATGCCGCTGTGGGTGTCCTACGCGCTCTACCGTTTCGAAGCCAACGTGCGCTCGGCGACGGTGGTGGGGATGGTCGGTGCCGGCGGCATCGGCGTGATCCTGTGGGAGAACATCCGCGCCTTCCAGTTCGTGCAGACCTGCGCGGTGCTGCTGGTGATCATCGTGGTGGTGAGCTGTATCGACGTGCTGTCCCAACGCCTGCGCAAGCAGTTCATCTGACTACGGAGGGGTGCCCCAGGGCGCTTTTTTTTAAGCATGCAGTTGTCTAGACAAGATGAGCCGGTGTACCGCGAACTCGCCGATATCCTGCGCCGCGAACTGAGCAGCTATCAGGCCGGCGACTTCCTGCCGGGCGAGGTGCAGCTGGCCGAACGCTTTGGCGTGAACCGCCACACCCTGCGCCGGGCCATCGATGAGCTGGTGTTCGAAGGCAGCCTGTTGCGCCGCCAGGGCAAGGGCACCCAAGTGCTCGACCGCCCGCTGATTTACCCGATGGGCGCCGAGACCTCCTACAGCCAATCGCTGTCGGCCCAGGGCGTGGGCGTGGAAGCGCTGCTGCTCAAGCGCCGCTACTGCTTCGCCAGCCGCGAAGAGGCGCAGCAACTGGGCATCGCCGAGATGGCACCGATGATCGAGCTGCAAACCTTGCGCAAGCTCAATCACCAGCCGGTCAGCCTGATCCGCCACCGCTACTGCGCCAGCCGTGCGCCGTTGCTGGCGGACTACAACGGCGGCTCCCTGCGCCATTACCTGCGCGAGCGCGACCTGCCGTTGACCCGCACCCACAGCCTGATCGGCGCGCGCTTGCCCAACCGCGACGAAGCCGCGCTGCTGATGATGCCCCGGCATTTGCCGGCGCTGACGGTATTCACCCTTTCCCGCGATCGCGACGGCCGCCCGGTGGAGCTGGCGCAGTCCACCAGCCGTTCCGATCGCTTCCAGTACCAAGTGGTGACCTGATGGAGACCCCGATGAACCTGTCCCCGCGTCAACACTGGATCGGCGTGCTCGCCCGCGCCTTTCGCAGTGAATTGCTGCCCCATGAAGACGCCCTGCGCGACGTGGATTACCAACTGATCCGCGCCCCGGAAATCGGCATGACCCTGGTGCGCGGCCGCATGGGCGGCAATGGTGCGCCGTTCAACGTCGGCGAAATGAGCGTCACCCGCTGCGTGGTGCGCCTGGCCGACGGCCGCACCGGCTACAGCTACCTGGCCGGGCGCGACAAGGTCCACGCCGAGCTGGCGGCCCTGGCGGATGCGCATTTGCAGGGCGCGCACCCGAGCATCTGGCTCAGCGATTTGATCCGCTCGCTGGCCAACGCCCAGGCCGAACGCCGGGCGCAAAAAGAGGCCGACACCGCCGCCACCAAGGTCGAGTTCTTCACCCTGGTTCGAGGAGAAAACTGATGAATGCCCAACTCTTGCAACCGGCGTTCGTAGACCCGGTGCTGGATGCCCAGCGCGGTTTTCGCGGCGCCCTCAAGGCCCTCGCCGAGCCCGGTTTGATCCAGTCCTTGCCCGCGGCGCCAAGCCTTGAAGGCCTGGCGCCGGGCACCTACGCGCTGTGCCTGGCACTGCTGGATACGGACACGCCGCTGTGGCTGGCACCGAGCTTCGACACGCCGCTGATTCGCGCCAACCTGGCCTTCCATTGCGGCTGCCCGCTGACCACACGCCGGGAAGAGGCCGCGTTCGCCTTGCTCGGTGAACAGGACTTGCTCGACCTCGGCGGCTTCGACCACGGCAACGACCGCTACCCCGATCAGTCCTGCACCTTGCTGGTCCAGTTGACCGACCTGGAAGCCGGTCGCGCCTTGAACTGGCAAGGCCCGGGGATCAAGACCCAGCGTCAGGTCAACCTGCCGGTGCCTCAAGCCTTCTGGCTGGAACGCCAACGCCGCGAAACCTTTCCACGTGGCCTGGACGTGTTGTTCGCCGCCGGCCATCACCTGATCGGCCTGCCACGCAGTACCCGAATTGCACAGGAGCGTGCCTGATGTACGTAGCCGTCAAGGGTGGCGAACAGGCCATCGACAATGCCCACCGCCTGCTGGCGAAAAAACGCCGGGGCGATACATCCATTCCTGAACTGAGCGTGGAGCAGATCCGCGAGCAACTGCCGCTGGCGGTCGCCCGGGTGATGAGCGAAGGCTCGTTGTACGACACGGAGCTTGCCGCACTGGCGATCAAGCAAGCGGCGGGGGATCTGGTGGAAGCGATCTTCCTGCTGCGGGCCTACCGCACCACGTTGCCGCGCTTCAGCCCGAGCCTGCCGATCGACACCGCGCAGATGTCGTTGAGCCGACGTTTGTCGGCCACGTTCAAGGACGTGCCGGGCGGCCAACTGCTGGGCCCGACCTTCGACTACACCCATCGCCTGCTGGATTTTGCGCTGCTGGCCGAAGGTGAATACCCTGGCCCGCAAACCGCACCGGATGCGACTCTGGAAGCGTGCCCGCGGGTGCTGGGCTTGCTGGCCAAGGAAGGCCTGATCAAGAACGAATCCGACGACACCGGCAGCGTCGCCGACATCACCCGCGACCCCCTGGAATACCCGGCCAACCGTGCCCAGCGCCTGCAAGCCCTGGCCCGTGGCGATGAGGGTTTCCTGCTCGCGCTGGGTTACTCCACCCAGCGCGGGTACGGCCGCAACCACCCATTCGCCGGTGAGATTCGCATTGGCGACGTAGAGGTGTGGATCGACCCGCAAGAACTGGGTTTCCCGGTCTGCCTGGGCAGCATCGAAGTCACCGAGTGCGAGATGGTCAACCAGTTCGTCGGCTCGGCCACCGAGCTGGCGCAGTTCACCCGCGGCTACGGTCTGGCGTTCGGGCATGCCGAGCGCAAGGCCATGGGCATGGCCCTGGTGGACCGCTCGCTGCGGGCCAGCGAGTTCAACGAAGAGATCGTCTCGCCGGCCCAGCAGGAAGAATTCGTACTGTCCCACTGCGACAACGTCGAGGCGGCGGGCTTTGTGTCCCACCTCAAATTGCCTCACTACGTGGACTTCCAGTCCGAGCTGGAACTGATCCGCAAACTGCGCCAACCGGCCGAGGGCACCCGCCATGAATGACCTGACTCAAACGCCTGCGCGTGACCCGGCGTACAACTTCGCCTACCTGGATGAGCAGACCAAACGCATGATCCGCCGCGCCTTGCTCAAGGCCGTGGCGATCCCCGGTTACCAGGTGCCGTTCGGTGGCCGCGAGATGCCGCTGCCTTACGGCTGGGGCACCGGCGGCATGCAATTGACCGCCGCAATTCTGGGGGGCGACGACGTGCTCAAGGTGATCGACCAGGGCGCCGACGACACCACTAACGCCGTGTCGATCCGCCGCTTTTTCGCGCGCACGGCGGGGGTTGCCACCACCGAAAGCACCCCGGACGCCACGGTGATCCAGACCCGCCACCGCATCCCGGAAACTCCGTTGCAGGCCGACCAGATCATGGTTTACCAGGTGCCTATCCCGGAGCCGCTGCGCTTTATCGAGCCGTCGGAAACCGAGACCCGCACCATGCACGCCCTCAATGACTACGGGGTAATGCACGTAAAGCTCTACGAAGACATCGCCACCTTCGGCCATATCGCCACCAGCTACGCCTACCCAGTAATGGTGGACGAGCGCTACGTGATGGACCCCTCGCCGATCCCGAAATTCGACAACCCGAAACTCGACATGAGCCCGGCGCTGATGCTGTTCGGTGCCGGTCGCGAAAAGCGCCTGTACGCGGTGCCGCCGTACACCCAGGTCAACAGCCTGGACTTTGAAGACCACCCCTTCGAAGTGCAGAAGTGGGAACACAACTGCGCCATCTGCGGCAGTCACGATTCGTTCCTCGACGAGCTGATTCTGGATGACGCCGGCACCCAGAGTTTTGTGTGTTCCGACACCTGGTACTGCGCCCAACGGGTGAAGGAGAGCAACCAATGATCCAGGCCTTGATGAAACAACCACCGCTGAGCGTGCCCGTCGAGCCGTTGTTGCAAGTGCGTGACCTGTCGCTGCTGTACGGCCCGGAAAAGGGCTGCCAGGGCGTGAGCTTCGACCTGTATCCCGGCGAAGTGCTGGGGATTGTCGGCGAGTCGGGCTCGGGCAAATCCACCTTGCTCTCGCTGCTCAGCGGTCGCCTGCCGCCCCAGGCCGGCAACATTGGCTATCGCGGCAAGGACGGCGAATGGCTGGACCTGTACAGCGCCAGCGAAGCCGAGCGCCGCACCTTGCTGCGCACCGAATGGGGCTTTGTCGAGCAGAACCCACGGGACGGCTTGCGCATGGGCGTCTCGGCCGGCGCCAACATTGGCGAGCGCCTGATGGCCCAGGGCGTGCGTAATTATCAGCAGCTGCGCGGCGCGGGTCTGGACTGGCTGAGCCAGGTGGAAATCGACCCGCAACGCATCGACGACTTGCCCCGGACCTTCTCCGGCGGCATGCAACAGCGCCTGCAAATCGCCCGCAACCTCGTCTCCAGCCCGCGTCTTGTCTTCATGGACGAACCCACCGGCGGCCTGGACGTGTCGGTGCAAGCGCGCTTGCTCGACCTGTTGCGTGGCCTAGTGCGCGAGCTGGACCTGGCCGTGGTGATCGTGACCCACGACCTCGCCGTAGCACGCTTGCTGGCCGACCGCCTGATGGTGATGCGCCGTTCGCGGGTGGTGGAAACCGGGCTGACGGACCAGATCCTCGACGATCCACAGCACCCTTACTCTCAACTGCTGGTGTCTTCGGTATTGCAGCCATGATGAATGCCTTGATCGAGGTCCGTGACCTCTCGAAAACCTTCACCTTGCACCAGCAACACGGCGTGGTGCTGAACGTGCTGCGCGGGGTGGAGTTCAGCGTGAAAGGCGGCGAGTGCCTGGTGCTGCACGGCCAGTCCGGCGCCGGTAAAAGCACCTTGCTGCGCACCTTGTACGGCAACTATCTGCCGGCGGGTGGCAGCATCCGCGTGCAGCACCTCGGCGAATGGCTGGAGCTGGTGGGTGCCGAGCCCCGTGAGGTGTTGCAAGTGCGCCAGCAGACCCTTGGCTATGTCAGCCAGTTTCTGCGGGTGATCCCGCGTGTGGCCTGCCTGGACGTGGTGATGGAGCCGGCCCTGGCCCGCGGCTGGTCCCGGGACCTGGCGCGCTCCCGTGCCGAACTTTTGCTCAGCCGCCTGAACATTCCCCAGCGCCTGTGGCAGCTGGCGCCCGGCACCTTTTCCGGTGGCGAACAACAGCGGGTCAACATCGCCCGCGGCTTCATGGTGGCCTGGCCAGTGATGCTGCTGGACGAACCCACCGCGTCACTCGACGACAGCAATCGCCAGGTGGTGCTGGAACTGATGAACGAAGCCAAGGCAGCCGGTGCCGCCTTGATCGGCATCTTCCACGACCGCGCCGCCCGTGAAGCGGTCGCCGACCGCCATTTCGACATGACCCCCGCGCCTGTTGCCCAAGAGGAATACGCCCATGCCCGCTGAACAGATCCTCAGTAATGCCCAGGTCGTCACCGCTGACCGTGTATTTCTTGGCTCGGTGGTGCTGCGTGACGGGCTGATCGTCGACATCGCCGAAGGCCGCAGCCAGTTGCCCCAGGCCCAGGACCTGGACGGTGATTGCCTGCTGCCGGGCCTCGTGGAATTGCACACCGACAACCTGGAAAAACACATGACCCCGCGCCCCGGCGTGGACTGGCCGTCCACCTCGGCGGTGCTCAGCCATGACGCGCAGATCATCGCGGCCGGCATCACCACGGTGTTCGACGCGGTGTCCATCGGCGATGTGAACCCCAAGGGCAACCGCATGCAGAAACTGCCGGCGATGCTCAACGCCATTGCCGCTGCCGAAAGCGCCGGCCTGACCCGTGCCGAACACCACCTGCACCTGCGCTGCGAGCTGTGCCACCCGGACACGTTGAGCGTGTTTCGCGACCTGGTGGAAAACCCGCTGGTGCGCCTGGTGTCGGTGATGGACCACTCGCCGGGCCAGCGCCAGTTCGTGCTCGAATCCAAGTACCGTGAGTACTACATGGGCAAGTACCACCTGAACGACGAGACCATGGATGCGTTCATCAAGCTGCAAATGGCCAACTCGAAGGAATACAGCGACCGCTACCGCGCCGCGATCGTCGAGCATTGCCTGACGCGCGGGCTGTCGGTGGCCAGCCATGACGATGCAACCCTGGCACATGTCGAGGAGTCGGCGGGCTACGGCATGACCATCGCCGAATTCCCCACCACCCTGGAAGCGGCGCGGGGCTGCCAGGAACTGAACATGAAAGTACTGATGGGCGCGCCGAACGTGGTGCGCGGCGGGTCCCACTCGGGTAATGTGGCCGCCGCCGGCCTGGCTGCCGAGGGATTGCTGGATATACTTTCCAGTGACTACTACCCGGCCAGCCTGCTGCAGGCGGCGTTCGTGCTGGCCGATCAGCAGGACGGCGGCGATCTTTCCCGGGCGGTGAAGATGATCAGCCTGGCGCCGGCACATGCTGCGGGCCTGAGTGATCGCGGCGAAATCGCAGTGGGCCTGCGGGCCGATCTGGTGCAAGCGAAAAAAAGCCGCGACGGACTGCCAGTGGTCCAACAAGTCTGGCGACAAGCGAAGAGGGTGTTTTGATGGCGGGCAGGTTGATCTATCTCATCGGACCATCGGGTTCGGGCAAGGACAGCCTGCTGGATGCCGCACGACCGCGTTTGGCCGAGCGGGGCTGCCGCATTGTGCGGCGGGTCATCACCCGCTCGGCGGAAGCGGTGGGCGAGGCCGCGCAGGGTGTGAGCCCGGCGCAGTTTGCCGCGATGGAGGCCGAGGGCGCGTTTGCCCTCAGCTGGCACGCCAACGGGTTGTCCTATGGCATCCCCCGGGAGATCGATGAATGGCTGGCGGCGGGGCACGACGTGCTGGTCAACGGCTCCCGTAGCCATCTGGCGCAAACCCGGCTGCGTTACCCGAACCTGCTGGTGGTGTTGCTGACGGTGGACCAGGCGGTGTTGCGCCAGCGCTTGCTGGCGCGGGGCCGTGAATCCCTGGCGGACATTGATCTGCGGCTGGCGCGCAATGCCCGATTCGCCGACAGCTTGAGCACGGCAGCAGACGTGTTCCTGCTCGACAATTCCGGCCAACTGGAACACACGGTCGAGCGCTTGCTGGGCTGCCTCGACGGGCAACCGGCATGCGCCTGACACTGCTGGGCACCGGAGACGCGCGGCAAGTCCCGGTGTACGGCTGCGAGTGCGCCGCCTGTGGTCTGGCCCGCAGCGACGAAAGCCTGCGACGCCGCCCATGCAGCGCATTGATCGAGTGCGGCGACCAGCGCTGGTTGATCGACAGCGGGTTGTCCGACCTCACCGAACGCTTCCCGCCGCGCAGCTTCAACGGGATTTTCCAGACGCACTATCATGCCGATCACGCCCAGGGCCTGCTGCATTTGCGCTGGGGCCAGGGGCTGGTGATTCCGGTGCATGGTCCGGTGGACGCGGAAGGTTTGTCCGACCTGTACAAGCACCCCGGCGTCCTCGATTTCAGCCAGCCGTTTGCCGAGTTTGAAACCCGCCGCTTTGGCGAGCTGAGCGTCACGGCGTTACCGCTGCTGCATTCCAAACCCACCTTGGGTTACCTGCTGGAAGGCGAGGGGCGGCGCATCGCCTACCTCACCGACACTGTTGGCCTGCCACCCGCCACCCGCGACTGGCTGCAACGCGAGCCGCTGGATGTGCTGGTGCTCGACTGCTCCATGCCGCCGCAGCCGCAGGCACCGCGTAACCACAATGATTTGACGCTGGCGTTGCAGTGCATTGAGGAGGTCGGCGCCGAATGGGGCGTGCTGACTCATGTGGGGCATACGCTGGATGCGTGGTTGTTGCAGCATCGGCGCGAGTTGCCGCGCAACGTCACCGTAGGCTGGGATGGGCGGGTGTTGTAGTGGGCTCGGGTTGGCCTGTTTGAAGATTCCGGCATGAAAGCCGTAGGACGAGCGTTTAGTTAAGAGTAAGAATGTATTAAGTTCTAATGAAGTACTTTGCAGCGTTTGCGAGGGGGGCTAAGTGTTTGGGTGGGATTTGTGAGTGGTGATTAGTGTGAGTGTAACTTTTTGCTTTGTTGAACGGTTCCAGTTGTCTGGCGTCTTTTGATTTTCATTAAATTTCCATATATAAAACAATTGGTTGGGCGGGCGTGGTGAGTTGTCTTTGGGGCGAGTTTGTAAAGGTTGATGGCGTTGCCAGGTAACTTGATACATGGTTTTTAGTGTGGCTGTTTTGAAATAAAGTGGTGGTTGGAATATTGCCTTTCTCTATGGAAACTTAACCGGGCTTTGACGGCTAAGTCGTCGAGGTTATGACTCGCATTTTGTGAGTTGGTTACTTTTAGTAGTGAGAGGCCTATTTGGTTTATGAATTCTTTAGTTGCTCCATCCTTCACCTGTTACACACGAAACTCCGATATTGAATCGCTGGCCGTCTTTCCTGATAAGCCAGATCATACGGTTTCCCGTGCGTCGGCGAAAAAACCATCCTTCACGACGGATCAAGCGGCCGCGCACATCACCCGAGGGGGTTACAAGTTTCACGATCGAAATGACGATAAAAAAACAATCATCTCTTACAACTTTGCCGGTGGGTTTACTCCGCAACAAAAAGAGCGTGCCCTATTAGCATTACAGTCATGGGCGGACTTGGCCAATATCACTTTCAAGGAAGGTGCCGCGGGTGCGGATGGTTCAATAACCATTAAAGATATTCCTGATTATGGTGGTGGGTGGGCGTTACTTCCGAATAAACATTTCTACAATGTTTCGGCCAATATTGGTACGGCGAATGCTGACGGTACTCCACCGCTGGGCAGTTACTTTCTGTTGACGACTGTGCATGAGCTGGGACATGCCATCGGTCTTGAGCACCCCGGTGGCTACAATGGCGGGGGCAGCTATGACAGTAACGCCGATTACGCGGAAGATACCAGGGCCCGCAGTGTCATGAGTTACTGGTCTGAGCGTAATCAGCCGGGGCATGATTTCAACTCGCGGATGCCTGCCGCTCCGATGATTGATGATATCGCGGCGATTCAGCGTGTTTATGGCGTGAATACTAAAACCCGGAATACCAACACCACCTACGGTTTTAATTCCAACACCGATCGAGACTTTTACAGCCTGAAAGACGGCACCGAGAAACCGATTTTTTCGGTGTGGGATGGCGGTGGCATCGATACGCTGGATTTCTCGGGGTTTGCACAGAATCAGACGATCAACCTCAATGCTGAGGCGTTCTCCGACATCGGCGGGCTCAAGGGAAACGTTTCGGTTGCGAAGGGCGTGGTGGTAGAGAACGCCATTGGTGGTTCGGGTAAAGACACCTTGGTGGGCAACCAGGTTGCCAATCGCCTGAAGGGCGGTGGAGGGGCAGATGAGCTGCTGGGCGGTGGTGGCGGGGACACCTTCATTTACGATCGGGCGAGTGACTCCACGCCCGAGAGCCCTGATCTGATCAAGGACTTTACCAGCGGTTCCGACAAGATTGACGTCTCTGGCGCGCTTAAGTCTGCCGGTATCAAGGCGCTTACCTTCGGTGCCTTGACGGGGCGGCCAGGCGATGCGGTCTTGAGCTTCGACCACAACACCGGAGAGGGAAGCCTGGCCATCGACTTTTCGGGAAATGGCAAGGCGGATCTCTATGTAAAAAGCAAAGGAGAGATCAAGCGTGGGGATGTCCTTGAACAAGGGGGCAAGCCGGATGATCCCAATCCTGACCCCAAACCGGATCCGAAGCCCGACCCAAAACCTCGCAACACGGACACCACTTACGGTTTCAACTCCAATAGCGGTGATCCCGCCACTAGCCTCACCTCCTCCAGTGATAAACCCCGTTTTACGGTAAAGGACGCCGAGGGTATCGATACGCTCGACTTCTCGGGGTTCAACCAGAACCAGATCATCGACCTTCATTCCGGATCGGCTTCTGACGTGGGTGGCACGAAAGCTAACGTCTCGATCGACGCTTCCAGCATCATTGAAAATGCCATTGGTGGTGCGGGCAATGATCTGTTGATCGGAAATCACGTGAGTAACCGACTCAAAGGTGGGGGCGGTTCGGACAAGTTGTGGGGCGGCGGTGGCGCTGACACGTTTGTTTATGAACAGTTCAGTGATTCAACGCCTGAGGCGCCTGACCTGCTGATGGATTTCATCAGCGGCACCGACAAGATTGATGTGTCAAAACTCATGAGTGCTGCCGGCATCCGTAAACTGGATTTCGTCAGTGTGTTGACGGGCAAGGCGGGTCAAGCCGTTTTGAACTACGACTCGCAGTTCGACACAGCCAGTCTGGCCATTGATCTCAAGGGCGATGGCAAGGTTGATCTGTTGGTGAAAAGTATCGGTGAGATCAAGGCCGGTGATGTCCTGGTTAGTGACGGGGTGGATCCAAAGCCGGATCCAAAGCCGGATCCGAAGCCGGATCCGAAGCCGGATCCGAAGCCGGATCCGAAGCCAGATCCGAAGCCAGATCCGAAGCCGGATCCGAAGCCAGACCCGAAGCCGGATCCGAAGCCGGATCCGAAGCCAGACCCGAAGCCGGATCCGAAGCCGGATCCAAAGCCGGATCCGAAGCCAGACCCGAAGCCGGATCCGAAGCCGGATCCGAAGCCGGATCCAAAGCCAGATCCAAGACGAGAAGAGAAGGACGATACGATCTACGGCTTCAACTCCAACACGGGCAAGCCTCATATGACCCTGACGTCCGCCGCCGACAAGCCGGACTTCACCGTCCATGACAAGAGCGGTAACGATACCTTTGATTTTTCCGGCTTCACCCAGAGTCAGGTCATCAGCTTGAACGGGGGAACCCATTCCAGTGTGGGTGGGTTGAAAGATAATGTGTTTATCACCGAAAAAACCGTCATCGAGAATGCCATTGGTGGCGGTGGCGACGACAGGATGAGTGGCAATGAGGCAGACAACATCCTGATTGGCGGCGCGGGAGCCGATAACCTGACCGGTGGCGGCGGCTGGAACACCTTCAAATATAACGCAGCCTCCGACTCGACCCGCGAGCGTGCGGACCTGTTGATGGATTTCACCACTGGCAAGGACAAAATCGATTTGTCGCAGATGAGCAAGAGTGCGGGTGTCGATTTGAACTTTGTGGACAAGTACACCGGCAAGGCGGGCGATACGATCATAAAGTTCAATACGGTAACCGGGCGTTACTTGCTGGCAGTCGATTTGACCGGTGGAGGCAAAACGGAGTTTCTGATTAAAAGTACACGGATAATAAGCCCGGAGGATGTTATAGGCCTGGCACTGAAGCCTGATACGTATCTTTGACCGCCCGGAGCATACGCGGCGCTTTCTTGGGCTCCGAAAGGGCAGTTAATACAACCAGTGTCGGATACCGTGTTGATTGTGTGACTGTTATTGTTTAAGTACTTCTTCGGAAATAATATCGGGGTTGGTGAGTTGTACTTTCATATGGCAGCTTATTGGTCCCGGTAAATAGGATTTCCGGGGCTTGTGGGCCGTGTATGGAAAGGCCCGTTATTTGGTCTTGTAAAGGATGTTGTTACGTGATAAATGCCTCTTCCGTTTTTAATTTTTATGTACCAAACCCGGCAGTGCCGGCAACGCCGGGCAATCGTTATGCCGATAAAAGTGCGAGCGCCGTGATTGGCCGGCCGGAACCCGAGCCGGGTGTTTCGGATACGGTCTACGGTTTTAACTCCAATACCGGCAACCGATCCATGAGCCTGCACTCTCTTAGTGGTGCGCCAAGGTTCACCGTACAGGACCGACGCGGAAACGATACCCTGGACTTTTCCGGGTTCAGCCAAAACCAGACGATTGATCTGCGTGATGGCGCGGCTTCCAGCGTGGGCGGCCTGCGTAATAACGTCTCGATAGGTAAAGGTGTGACAGTGGAGAATGCCGCAGGCGGCGCAGGCCACGACGTGTTGATTGGCAACAACGTCGACAATGTGTTGACCGGCGGTACGGGCGGCGACGTCCTTTGGGGAGTGGGCGGTACAAATACATTCCGCTATGAAAAAGCCAGTGATTCTCCCTATTACAACGCGGACCTGATCATGGATTTTGTCAGTGGCAGAGACAAGATTGATCTGACGCAAATGATGAAGGAGATCAATACGCCCTTGCAATTGGTTGACGACTACACGGGGCGTATTGGCGATACGGTGGTGAAGTTTAATCCTCAGAGTGGCCGCTACTTTGTGGGGGTAGACCTCACCGGGCGTTGTGAATCGAACTTCCTTATTAAAAGTGCCCGATGGGTAAGGCCTTCGGATTTGGTGGGTCCGGTTGTTGAGCGGCAACGTCCGGTATAAAACTGTTTGCTGAGGCGCGTACAGTCTAAAGGTTGATTGCACTATGCATCCGCTCTGCAGACGTCCGCGCCTTGGTGTTTTTATCTTTCAGGTAAAGGCAGTTTTACTGCGAGATGGATTGCATAAAGTTAAACTGATGTTATGGGTATAAGTTTTCCTGATTTACGGTATTCAGAGATAGTGGGGTGTTTAGCTATTAGTTAAAAGGAGTGTGCTGTTTTATGAGAAGTTCTTATCCTGGGGCCATTGAATTGTCGCCCCACAACTTGCCGGTGTCTGACCCTGGGCCGTTCGGGGTGGGTGCCAATAACAAACCTTCGTATACGACGGACCAGGCGGCCAAACACATCACCCGGGAAAACATGGTGTTTCGGGACCGCAACGATGACCAGAAAGTTGACCTGACCTACACCGTAGACAAGCGTTTCACCGCCCAGCAGCAACACCGCGTGCGCCAGGCCGTGCAGTCCTGGCAGGACGTCGCCAATATCACCTTCAAGGAACAGGCCGGTGGCGCTGATGGCACCGTCAACATCAGGAGCAATCCAGGGGGCGACGGCGGCGTCGCCGCCTGTAGATTCGACGACGGGCACACTGGCCGCGTTAGGCGAGATGATCACGAAGACACTCTCACTGTTGTTGCAGTTATTGCGCACCGCGGCCAGGCCCTGACCCTCCGGCCTGGGGACAACACGGCCCACAAGTCCCGGGGCGGCGGTTCATCAGGGGGTACATTCATGGGTTTTCCAGCATCCGGTAAAACAGCCGTCAGTCAGCCTGACGAATTCTGTGCTTGAGTAAAGATAACTCTGGAGTTGCTTTTATTTAGGCCGGAGCAAGGAGGCTGTGGTGCAAAGCAGGCTATTGATCAAAGAGCTGCAAGAGGCAGGTTGGGTGCTGGATCGGGTGACGGGCAGCCATCAGCTTTTTACCCATCGCTATAACCCGTACACGATACTGGTGCCCCATCCCAGGAAGGATCTGCCCCGGGCACCGTGCGAAGTATCAGGAAACGTGCCGGGCTGTTTTCGTTTTAGGACGGTTTAAGGAGATTTTCCATGCAATACCCAATCTGTATCGAATGGGGCGATGACTTTGTCGCCACCGGTATTCAGATCCCCGATATTCCAGGTGCCGTGACCGCCGGGGACAGTTTTGAAGAGGCCTACAACGCGGCGGTTGAAGTCGCGCACATCCTGTTGCAGGAGATCGCCGCAGAAGGCCGGGTGATTCCGATGCCAACGTCGGTGGTCGCCCATCATGACAATGAGGAATACGCCGGCATGGGCTGGGGGATGTTGGAACTCGACATTTCGCCGTATCTGGGCAAGACCGAGAAGGTCAACGTGACCTTGCCCGGCTACGTGATCCAGCGTATCGACCGCTATGTGCGCGAGCACAAAGTAAAAAGCCGCTCGTCATTTCTGGCGGATGCGGCTTTGGAGAAGTTGGTGCGGTTGTAGCTGGATTAGGCGGTGGCCACCGCCCCTTGCCGCGATGCACTCAGGAACCGCAACAACGCCACCAGCGGGAACGCACTGCCCACCAGCATCACGCCCAGCCAGCCGCCGTGTTCATACACGCTGCTGGCAATCGCCGAGCCGAAGGCGCCGCCGATGAAAATGCTGGTCATGTACAGCGCGTTCAGGCGGCTGCGGCTGTTGGCGTCAAGGGCGTAGATGGCGCGCTGGCCGAGGACCATGTTCATCTGCACGCAGAAGTCCAGGACTACACCGGTCACTGCCAGGCCGATCACGCTGTACAACGGGTGCACAAACGCCGGCAGGAAGCTCAACGCGGCGAACAGCATGGCCAGCAGCGAGGCGCGGTGCGTGTGACCGGCGTCGGCGAGGCGCCCGGCGATGGGGGCGGCAATAGCGCCCAGGGCGCCAACGAGGGCAAACAGTGCGATCTCGCTTTGGCTCAGGCCGTGATTGCGCGCCAGTTCCAGCGGGGCAGCCGTCCAGAACAGGCTGAACGTGGCGAACATGCAGCCTTGGTAAAACGCCCGTTGGCGCAATACCGGTTGCTGGCGCAGCAGGGTGCCGAGCGAGCGCAGCAGTTGGCCGTAGCTGGCGCTGTGGTCGGGTTGCCGTTTGGGAATGGTCAGCAACAGCACCACGCTGATAAACGCCATCAACGCGGCGGCGGCCATGAACATCGCACGCCAGCCGAAATGGTCGGCCACGACGCTGGACACCGGCCGTGCCAGCAGGATACCGAGCAGCAGCCCGCCCATGATGCTGCCGACCACCCGGCCACGGGATTCGGCAGGTGCCAGGTGCGCGGCCAGCGGGATCAGAATTTGCACCGAGACGGAACTGAAACCGATCAGCAGCGATACGAGCAGGAACAGATTCGGTTGCTCGGTAAACGCTGCGCCCAACAGGCTGGCGATGGCCACCACGGTGGTGGCAATCATCAGTTTGCGGTTTTCCAGCAGGTCGCCCAGCGGCACCAGGAAGAACAGGCCAAGCGCGTAGCCGATTTGTGTCAGCGATACAATCAGGCTGGCCATCGCCGGGGTCAGGCCGATGTCCGGCGCAATCAACTCGATGATCGGCTGGGCATAGTAGATGTTGGCCACAATGGCGCCGCAACAGAACGCAAACAACATCACCATGCCTCGGGTCATGGTGCTCGCAGCGTGTGGGGTAGCGTTCATGGAGTTCTCGTTAAAGCGTAGGAAGAAGGCATGCGAGAGTAAAGGCATCGCCGCGGCCGGAGTAGAGCGCTCGCAGTGATATCACTCATGCTGGAAATTAATGACTGAAACGTTAACTTTCGTGTCGAACGGCAATGATACATTCAGCCACAACTGCCGAAACAGGAAATCCACGTTCATGAAGATCACGTTGAACAAGATGCTCATGGCTTCAACCCTCGCCGCGGCCATGGCGATTGGCTTGGCCAATGCCGCTGAAGCCCCGCGTGTGGGTGTGCGCGGCGCCATCACCGCGATGGACGGCGACGCGATGCAGGTCAAGGTCAGCAGCGGTGAGGACGTCACCGTGCACTTGACCAACGCCACCCAGGTACGCGCCGTCACCCTGGCCAAGATCGATGAGATCAAGCCTGGCAGCTACATCGGTTCCGCTGCCATGCCCAACGCCGACGGCACTCTCACGGCGTTGGAAGTGCACGTGTTTCCACCGGCCATGGCCGGCACGGGCGACGGGCATCGTGCGTTTGATTTGAAAGAGGGCAGCAGCATGACCAACGGCACCGTCGGTGACCTGGTGGTCAGCCACGGGCGCACCCTGACGGTGAAGTACAAAGGCGGCGAGCAGAAGATTGTGGTGCCGGATGATGTGCCGATCGTCAACCTGGAACCGGGGGATCGCAGCTTGCTCAAACCGGGCGTGAAGGTGGTGCTGTTTGCGGCCCAAGGCGCGGACGGAACGATCACCGCTCAGGCGATTTCTGCCGGCAAGGATGGCGTGACGCCGCCGATGTAACTGGCGGGCAGAGCGCCCAATGTGGGAGCGGGTTTGCTCGCAAAGGCGGAGTGTCAGTCACCGAATCAATCGACTGAACCCCCGCTTTCGCGAGCAAGCCCGCCCGCACTTTTTTTACCGTGTTTGTTCAGTTATCACTGACCGGAATAGATCTGGTCAAAGACCCCACCGTCATTGAAGTGGGTTTTCTGCACGGTGCGCCAGTCCCCGAAGGTCTTCTCGACCGACAGGAAGTCGACTTTAGGGAAACGGTCGGTGTACTTGGCCAGCACTGCCGGGTCACGTGGACGCAGGTAGTTGTTGGCAGCAATTTCCTGGCCTTCCGGCGACCACAGGTATTTCAGGTATTCCTCGGCAGCCACTTTGGTGCCTTTCTTCTCGACCACTTTGTCGACGATCGACACCGGCGGCTCAGCTTCAGCGGAAACGCTTGGGTAGATCACTTCGAACTGATCACGGCCGAATTCACGGGCGATCATTTCGGCTTCGTTTTCAAACGTCACCAGCACGTCGCCGATCTGGTTGGTCATGAACGTGGTGGTCGCCGCACGGCCACCGGTGTCCAGCACGGGCGCGTGTTTGAACAGGTCGCCGACAAACTTCTTGGCCTTTTCCTCGTCGCCGCCGTTCTTCAGCACATAACCCCAGGCCGACAGGTAGGTGTAGCGCCCATTACCGGAGGTCTTCGGGTTAGGCACGATGACTTGCACACCATCCTTGAGCAAATCCGGCCAGTCTTTCAGGGCTTTCGGGTTGCCTTTACGCACGATGAACACCGTGGCCGAGGTGAACGGCGCGCTGTTGTTCGGCAGGCGGGTCACCCAGTTGTCCGGCACCAGTTTGCCGTTGTCCGCCAGGGCGTTGATGTCGGTGGCCATGTTCATGGTGATGACGTCAGCCGGCAGGCCATCGATCACGGAACGGGCCTGTTTGCTGGAGCCGCCGAAGGACATTTGCAGGGTCAGTTTGTCGTTGGGGTGCTCGGCTTCCCAGTGTTTCTGGAAGGCGGCGTTGTAGTCCTTGTAGAAATCGCGCATTACGTCATACGAGACGTTGAGCAGTGTGACGGGGGCGGCCTGAACGGCGCCCGCCAGGGCTAGGCCGGCGGCCAGGAGAGACGCGCTAACAAGTTTTTTCACTGCTCATTCCTTGTTGTTCGAGAAGGTTGTTGATTGAGTGAGGGCAATTTGCCAGCGACTATAGCCGGGCTTGCATAGACGTTTAAAGATTAAAACGAACTTTGCTTATTCCACTTTATGAAACAGGTTACTGCCGCAGCGCGAGCAAAACGCCGCGTTGGGTTCGTGGCTGTCTTTCTTGCACACCGGGCAGGCGTGTTGCAGTTGTTCACCGCGCATTGCACTGGCCAGCTCGGCGGTGAAAATCCCGGTGGGCACGGCGATGATCGAGTAACCGGTGATCATCACCAGCGACGAAATCACCTGGCCCAGCGGGGTCTTCGGCACGATGTCGCCAAAGCCTACGGTAGTGAGGGTCACGATCGCCCAATAGATGCCCTTGGGAATGCTGGTGAACCCGTGTTCCGGGCCTTCAATCACATACATCAGGGTGCCGAATACCGTCACCAGGGTGCACACGCTGACCAGGAACACCACGATCTTCTGTTTGCTGCCGCGCAGCGCCGCCATCAGGTAGTTGGCTTGCTTGAGGTAGGGGCTGAGCTTGAGCACGCGGAAAATCCGCAGCATCCGAATGATGCGGATGATCAGCAGGTATTGGGCGTCGCTGTAATACAGCGCGAGGATGCCCGGCACGATGGCCAGCAAGTCCACCAGGCCATAAAAGCTGAAGGCATAGCGCAACGGTTTGGGCGAGCAGTACAGCCGCAAGCCGTACTCAATGGCGAAGATAACGGTGAAGCCCCATTCGATGTAGGCCAGCACATCGGCATAGTTCTGGTGGATTTCGTCGATGCTGTCGAGCATCACGATCACAATGCTGGCAAGAATGATCAGTAGCAGGATGCCGTCAAAGCGCCGCCCGGCTGCGGTGTCGCTCTGGAATACCATGACATAGAGGCGCTGACGCCAGTCGCTGTTGCTGTCCATAAAACCCGCCTGAATCGAATATCGAGCAAGCCTAGGGGGATTCGAACGGGCTGTCCACGCGGGCTTTGAACATCCGCTGCGTGGCGCGCACCAGCCAGCAGGCGAGGATAAACGGCGCAGTCAGCGCAGGCAGGTGCAAGGCGGCAAACCCCGGCGTGAGGATGATCGCCAGCAGGATACCCAACAGTGGCAGCCACGGCTGGCGGCGAGATTGGCTCAAGGCCAGTGCTGCCAGGGCCGGGTTGTAGCTGTGCAGGCCGAGGAGGGCGCTGGCGGGTTCATCGAGCAGTAAAGCGACCAGCACGCCGGCGGTGGCGCCAATCAAGGCCCACAGGGCGGCGCGACGGTTGGCCAACACCAGGCCGACGGCAATCAAGACTCCCGCCAGTGGTTGGTCCAGCAGCATGACTTGCGCAAGGCCGGTAAAGGGCGCACTGACCACAGACAGAACGTCGGGCGCAACCAGGGCGAACGTAGGTTGAGGCGCGCTGCCGATCAGCAGCCAACCCAGGCCGACGAAGGGCGCGGTGTACGCAGACAAGTCATCCGGCTGGCGGGCATGTTTTAACCATTGCCGCGTGAGCATCGCACTCAGGCCGCCGCACGCCAGGATCAACGGCGGCAATAAGGCCGACCAAGCGAAATGCTGGCTGATCAACAAGCCCAGCAGCACACCGTTATAACTATAAAGGCCGGCCTGACGTTCCGCCTTGGGATAGCCCCGGCGCTGGGCCGTGAGCAACCCGGCCACGCCACCCAACAGTGCCCCGCCGAGCAAGGTCGGGGCGCCGATCAGGATGGCCAGCAGGCACAGCAGGCCGCACAGCGGCTGGCGCTGCAGGAAGATCTGGCTGAAGCCATTGAGCAGGGCTTCAGCCCAGTCGGGGCAGGGTTGGTTGGGCATGGTGAGTGAGTCTGAGGGACCGAGTTGCCCCCTTCGCGAGCAAGCCCGCTCCCACATTCGACCGAGTTGTCATGTCGAACAGTGATCAAAATGTGGGAGCGGGCTTGCTCGCGAAGGGGCCCTTACAGGCGCTAGATCAACGTCTCTATCCGTAGCGAGTTGGTCGACCCCGGCTGCCCAAACGGCACCCCCGCAGTAATCACCAACGTATCCCCGCGCTGCGCCATCCCTTGGGCCTGGGCAATCTCCAGCGCGGTGGAACACACCTCATCCACCTGGCGCAGCCGATCATTGACCACCGAATGCACGCCCCACGCCAGGCTCAAACGCCGGGCGGTGGACAGGTTCGGCGTAAGGTTGAGGATCGGGGCCACCGGGCGCTCCCGCGCCGCGCGCAGGCTGGAGCTGCCGGACTCGCTGTAGTTCACCAGCACCGCCACCGGCAGGATGCTGCTGATACGCCGGATCGCGCAGCTGATCGCGTCCGACACCGTGGCGTCGGCCTTGGGCCGGCTCACGTCCAGTTGCGTCTGGTAATCCGGGCCGTTTTCCACCTGGCGGATGATCTTGCTCATCATCTGCACGGCTTCCAGCGGGTATTCGCCCGAGGCGGTTTCCGCCGACAGCATCACCGCGTCCGCGCCTTCGGCCACGGCATTGGCCACATCCGTCACTTCGGCGCGGGTCGGCGCCGGGGAAAACCGCATGGATTCGAGCATCTGCGTGGCCACGACCACCGGTTTGCCCAATTGGCGGCAGGTGCTGATGATGTCTTTCTGGATTTGCGGCACGCTTTCGGCGGGCACTTCAACACCCAGGTCGCCTCTGGCCACCATGATTGCATCGCTCAGTTCGGCGATTTCCTGCAAGCGCTGCACGGCTGAGGGTTTTTCGATTTTGGCCATCAGAAACGCCTTGTCACCGATCAGCTCGCGGGCCTCGCGGATATCTTCCGGGCGTTGTACGAATGACAGCGCCACCCAGTCCACACCCAGCTCCAGGCCGAAGCTCAGGTCGCGGCGGTCTTTGGCGGTCAATGGGCTGAGTTCCAACAGGGCTTGTGGGACATTCACGCCTTTGCGGTCGGACAATTCGCCGCCATTCAGCACGGTGGTGTCGATGGCCTCGGCGTGTTTGGTGATGACCCGCAGGCGCAACTTGCCGTCGTCCAACAGCAGGTCCATGCCCGGCTCCAGCGCGGCGATGATTTCCGGGTGCGGCAGGTTGACCCGGCACTGATCGCCGGGTGTCGGGTCCAGGTCCAGGCGCAGGGCCTGGCCGCGCACCAGTTGCACCTTGCCCTCGGCAAACTGCCCGACCCGCAGCTTCGGCCCTTGCAGGTCCATCAGGATGCCCAGCGGGTAATTCAGCTGGCGCTCCACTTGGCGAATCCACTGGTAGCGCTGGGCGTGATCGGCATGGTCGCCGTGGCTGAAGTTGAGGCGGAAGATATTCACCCCGGCTTGCACCAGTTCGCGGATGTCATCGATGCCGTCGGTGGCGGGGCCGAGGGTGGCGAGGATTTTGACCTTCTTGTCAGGCGTCATGGTGGGCAGTCTCAAGAATCAGGATGGCGCGGAAGTCATTGACGTTGGTGCGGGTCGGCTCGGTAACGATCAAACCGTCGAGCGCGGCGAAATAGCCGTAGCCATTGTTGTTATCCAGCTCGTCGCTGGCCGACAAGCCCAAGGCCTCGGCGCGGGCGTAGCTGGTCGGGGTCATGATCGCCCCGGCGTTGTCTTCCGAACCGTCAATGCCGTCGGTGTCCCCGGCCAGGGCGTACACGCCGGGCAGGCCTTTCAGGCTGTCGGTCAGGCTCAGCAGGAATTCGGCGTTGCGCCCGCCACGGCCGTTGCCGCGCACGGTGACGGTGGTTTCACCGCCGGACAGAATCACGCACGGCGCCGCCAATGGCTGGCCATGCAGCACGATCTGCCGGGCAATGCCGGCGTGTACCTTGGCCACGTCCCGCGCTTCGCCTTCGAGGTCGCCGAGGATCAGCGGGCTGAACCCGGCCTGGCGTACTTTCACCGCCACCGCTTCCAGGGATTGCTGCGGGCGGGCGATCAACTGGAAGTGACTGCGGGCCAGCACCGGGTCGCCGGGTTTGACGGTTTCCGAGGCTGGGCTCTGCAACCAGCTGCGCACTGAGGCGGGCGCGTCGATCCCGTAGCGCTTGAGAATTGCCAGGGCTTGTTGCGACGTGCTCGGGTCGCCGACGGTGGGGCCGGAGGCGATGACGGTGGCCTGGTCGCCCGGCACGTCGGAAATTGCGTAGGTGTGCACCGTCGCGGGCCATGCGGCTTTGGCCAATCGGCCGCCCTTGATGGCCGAGAGGTGTTTGCGCACGCAATTCATCTCGCCAATGGTCGCGCCGGATTTAAGCAGGGCTTTGTTGATGGCTTGCTTGTCGGCCAGGGTGATGCCTTCGGCGGGCAGCGCCAGCAAGGCCGAGCCACCGCCGGACAGCAGGAAAATCACCCGGTCGTCTTCGCCCAGGTGGCTGATCAGTTCCAGCACACGCGTGGCCACCGCCAGGCCGGCGGCATCCGGCACCGGGTGAGCGGCCTCGACCACTTCGATTTTTTTGCACGGCGCGCCGTGGCCGTAGCGGGTGACCACCAGGCCGGTGACTTCGCCTTGCCAGCCGTTCTCGACGACGAGTGCCATGGCGGCTGCGGCTTTGCCGGCGCCGATCACGATCACACGGCCTGTGCGGTCAGCGGGCAGATAAGGTTCAAGGACATGCCGGGGGTGGGCGGCGTCGATGGCTGTGGCAAACAGCTCGCGAAGCAGGTGTTGCGGATCGACCGACATAAGCGGACTCCCGGGGATTTTTGTTATTAGAGATGGATCAATTTCAGACTTGGAATGCAA
>NZ_LXJP01000025.1:0-99085 GCF_001728855.1 Pseudomonas sp. AP19
TCGCGAATACGGTGGGTCAGTCAGCACATCTACAACTGATCCACCGTATTCGCGAGCAAGCCCGCTCCCACATTTGTTCGGTGGTGCCTGTTAGTAAGCGGTCCCAGACAGGGAACGATCAGTCCCTATTTGGGACCGCTTTAACCTGCCGCCGCCGGGCTGACTTGCTCCAGCGCTCTATCGACCAGCAACTGGCCCAACTCGGCCATTTGCTGAATGCCGAGCATGATTGCGCGCTGGGACGTATTCAGGTCAAAGGCCAGGTTGCAGGTCATGGCGTTCAGCGAGGACAGGGTTTCGCTGGCGTTGACCAATAGGGCTTCGGTGTTTTGGTGAGGGTTTACAGTGAAAACACTAGCGGGTGGATTTGGGGTAGGTTTGATCATGATGAAACTCCTAAACAGTTAGTAAGGAGCGCCACCGTTCGCTTGCACGCGAATGAGGGTGGCGACCGTGCGCAGGTGTGCAAGACCGGGCCTGTTTAGGACACCCAGCAGGTCCGAAGACCTCCTGCGCGCAGCCGCCATAAAGCAGCGAGCACAAAAAACGCCCGTGGTTGGCTGGGCGTCTGTACGCCTAAACAGTTTCGTCGGACTTGCACGTCCGTGTCACCGTTTTTTCGATGACGAACGAAGACTAGCCGCCATCACTACCCACAACAAGTTCATGCACCGCCCGAAATCTTGCAGGAAAAATCCGAACACTGGCCCATCACAAAGCCATCATCACCTTGACCGTCCCCAAGCCCTCCAGTGCATAGCTATGGTACTCATACACACGCCCCCGAATAATCAGATGCAGTGCACCGCCCTCATCACGCGCTTGAACATCGGGCTCTCGGGTTTTCAGAAACGCATGTGCAGACACTAAGGCGGCGAGTATTTCCTGATCACTCCCCAAATCCTCATGGACGTAGTATCTGTAGGAAAACCCCACCGTCGCCCCCCCCTGGCCGTCGCGCGCACCATAGATCGAAGTGCCGTTGCCCAAGGAATGCTTCAAAACCACTTCATCCAGAACCGGTGTTCCGGGCGACAGTATCCAACTGCCGCCGATATAGATCAGGCAGACCACAAGCAGGCAATTACGCAGAAACGGTATGAGGCGCTTAGTGGCCTTGCGAAATTGCATATTCAATACCTTTTCTTATCCAATATTGGTCCCGTGGGTCATCACCAAAAGGCTCACCGCCCCACCATGTTCCAAAATCCGGAAGGGTGGTTTTTGCGACGGTTTGAGCCACACCAGCAGCTCGCAACAACACATGCTCGGGAATGCCCAGCACCGTACCCGTAGCGCCGTAATTGAAGTTACCAAAAGCCTCATACTCGCGCCCTCGCTTCTTGTAGTTCCATGGGCCAGCAGCCCTGACCTGAGAATAAAACCAAGAATAAGCGAATGCCGAGCCCGGCTTGAGATGAGTGCGTTTGCAACGAGATATCGCCATGTTTTCAAAAATTGAAACACCGGGCGGCATTAACGGTACGGCCATTTGCAGATCCTTGCAGGCAATGAGGAGCGCAGAAGCTAGCCACTCCACACAGGCCTGAAAACCCGCTTAATCCAAATGCAGAACTCGCCTACAGCAACTCCATCCCATTCCGACATGTGAGCGGTCAGTCCGCATCATTAGCCGATCCGAAATGGTGAAAAGGTACGATCATCAACAACAATTTTTTAGTCACGAAAACGCTAACGCGCGATTGAACACAATTCAGTGTGGGAGCTGGCTTGCCTGCGATAGCGGTGGGTCAGTTGTTGATGCAGTGACTGACAAGCCGCTATCGCAGGCAAGCCAGCTCCCACAGTGGATCTTCACAAGGCTAATCGTCAGGCCAGGCCGGACTCGACCAACAGCGCTTCCAGCCCCATCAGGTCAGGCACTTTCGCCACATGCTCGCCCACCTGCACCGCCGCCAGTTCCAGTGGGCACAGCGGCACATCCACGTAACTCAACTGGCTATCGAGTTTGTACGAGCGGGGAATCCCCTGAATCACCATCGCAATAAACTTCAACGTTGGCCGCCCGCCGAGCGCGTTCAACACCACAATTCGCGAACGCTCGCCGGTCACGCTGGCCTCACCGCACACCGCTTCAAAGCTGATCAACGGCAACTGCCGGTCGCGCCAGGTCACTTGCCGCAGGTACCACGGCGGCGCATCGCTGGCCGGTTCGCCGCGTTGGAAGTCGATCAGCTCGGCGATGGCGACGTTGGGCAGCACCAGGTGGCGGTCGGCCAGGGGCAACAGCAGGCCGGTGAGTTGGCTGGTGCGGTGGTCAAGCATGGGACTTGCTCCAGTAGGCGATGCTTTCCAGCAGCACCGACTCTTGGTACGGCTTGCCGAGGTAGTCATTGACGCCAATGGCCATGGCGCGGTCGCGGTGTTTTTGGCCGGTGCGCGAGGTGATCATGATGATCGGCAGGCGCATCAGCCGTGGGTCGTTGCGCACTTGGATGGCCACTTCGAAGCCGTCCATGCGCGGCATTTCGATGTCGAGCAACATCAGGTCCGGGGTGTGTTCTTCGAGCAGGGCGATGGCGTCGATCCCGTCTTTGGCCGTGAGTACGTTCATGCCGTTACGCTCCAGCAGGCGGCTGGTGACTTTGCGCACCGTGACCGAATCGTCCACGACCAGCACCAGCAGCGGGCGCTTTTTCAACGGGTCGTTGAGCACCAGCGCGGCGTCGACCGACCGGGCCGGCAAGGCCGGTTGCCGGGCACGGATGTGCGCGAGCAAATCGATGATCAACACCACGCGGCCATCGCCCAGAATGGTCGCCCCGGACAGCCCCTGCACGCCCGCAAATTGCGGCCCCAGGCCCTTGACGACGATCTCTCGCGTACCGGCCATGGCATCCACATGCACCGCCACGCGCCGTTCGTTGCATTGCACCAACAGCACCGGCACCGGCTGGTACTGGCCCAGCAATTTCGGCCGGGCGACGGTGTGCAGCAGGTCACCCAGGTAGAACAACTCGTAGCGCTGGCCGGCGTATTCATAACGCGGCGGGTCTTGTTGATAGTGCCCCGCCAGCTCGTGGGGCAGGACGCGCACCAGGCCTTCAATGGTGTTGAGCGGAATCGCGTATTGATCGTCCGCGCATTGCACCATCAGTGCGCGGTTGACCGACACCGTAAACGGCAGGCGAATGCGAAAGTGCACGCCCTCGCCCGGCCTCGAATCAATCACCATCGAGCCACCAAGTTGGCGCACTTCTTCGTGCACCACGTCCATGCCCACGCCCCGCCCGGAAATCTGCGTGATCTTTTCCGCCGTGGAGAACCCCGGTTGCAGGATGAACTGCAATACGTCGCGGTCGCTCATCTCTTGATGAGGGCTGAGCAACCCCCGCTTGATTGCCTTGCGCCGCACCGCCTCCAGTGGCACCCCGGCGCCGTCGTCGCGCATGTCGAAGACGATATCGCCGCCTTCGTGGGTCAGGTCCAGGCTGATGCGGCCCCTCGCAGGCTTACCGGCCAGCAACCGTGCCTCGCGCGATTCCTGGCCATGGTCCACGGCATTGCGCAGCATATGTTCCAGCGGCGCCACCATGCGTTCCAGCACGTTGCGGTCCATCTCGCCTTCGGCATTGCCGACCACAAACTCGACGTCCTTGCCCAACTCTTCCGCCACCTGGCGCACGATGCGCTTGAGGCGCGGCAACATGCGTTCAAACGGCACCATGCGCGTGCGCATCAGGCCTTCTTGCAACTCGGTGTTGATGCGCGCCTGCTGTTGCAACAGGTTGTGCGCATCCTGGTTGCGGCGGTCCAGCGTTTCCTTGAGGTCCAACAGGTCGGAGGCCGACTCGGAGAGCGCGCGCGACAGCTGCTGCAACTGCGAATGGCGGTCCATTTCCAGCGGGTCAAATTCTTCATAACCCAGGCGCTCGGCCTCGGCCTGCTGGCGGCTGAGGATGCGGCCCTGGGTTTCGGTGTCGAGACGGCGCAGTTGGTCGCGCATGCGTTCAATGGTGGTTTCGACTTCATTGAGCGCGGTGCGCGCATCGTTGACTTGCTGCTCGATACGGCCACGGAAGATCGAGGTTTCACCGGCCAGGTTGACCAGGTCATCCAGCAAATCGGCGGAGATTTTCACCATGTCCGCCGCCGGGTCGACCGCCGCTTCCGCCTTGCCCGTCGGCAATGCCACAGGCAACACCGGCTCATCACTAGGGTGCACCAGGCTTTTGATGCGCTCGATGAGCTTGTCCACCGAACCGACCGGCAAGCCGTCCGCCACCGCATCGATCATCTGCGCCAGGCGGTCATGGCAGCCCTGCAGCAACGCGAAGAGTTCAGGAGACGGGGCCAGCAAACCGGCGGACAGCCCTTCGTAGAGAAACTCCAGTTCATGGGCCAAATCGCCAATCGGCCCGATCTCGACCATGCGCGCGCCCCCTTTGAGGGTGTGCAGGTCGCGCAGCAGGGTTTCCACCTCCTGGCGATTGTTCGGCTCGGCCTGCCAGCGCAGCAACGCGCTGCTTGAGCTGTCGAGAATATCGGCAGCTTCTTCAAGGAAGATATCCAGCAGCTCGGGGTCAGCTGCCGCTTCGGGCGCTGCGACCGGGGTGGCTGGCGTGCTGCTGTGGCGTAACTCGCGCAGCTCGGCGATCAAGTCGCTGGAGTCGCTCAGGGGTTGGTGGTCTTGCAGTTGCTCCAGCTGCAAGGCCAGCCGTTCATGGCTGGCCATCAGCACATGGGAGAGTTCCGGGGAGTAGCTGTAGCGGCGGTCCACCAAGCCTTCGTACAGGCTTTCCAGCTCATGGGCCAGGTCGCCAATGGGCCCGATCTCGGCCATGCGCGCGCCGCCTTTGAGGGTGTGCAAATCCCGTTGCAGCGACGACAGCGGTGCCGCGCTGTCGGGCTCCAGCAACCAGCGTTTAAGCGACTGCCCGGCGCTGTCGAGGATATCCACCGCCTCTTCCAGGAAGATCTCGACAATCTCGTCGTCCATCGCCGTGTCCTGGCCCAACTGTGCCGTGGCGGCGCCCAGTTCCGAGATGCTCAGGGCGCGGCTGCCGTCGCTTTTGATCAGGCCGGTGGCGGACGGGTCGAGGGCGTCATCGAGCAATTCGCGCAGCGCTTGTACCCGCGCCGGCGCCGGGCTGATTTCCTGGCCGGCGGCCAACTGGTCGAGCATGTTGATCAACGCTTCATGGGCCTGTTCGGCCTCATGGAAAAACCGCTCGCTGACCGCAAGGCTGCTTTCTTCCACGGCACCATACAGATCGAGCAAGGCCTCGCACAGCGCGTCAATCGCGTGCAGGTCGGCGATGTGCGCGCCTTCACCCAGGGTGGTCAATTCGTCCAGCAGCGCGGTCAGTTCCTGACGCTCGCCGGGGTGTTGTTGCCAACGGCGCAGCAGGCTTTCGGCATCCAGCAGGATGTCCATGCCCTGGGCCAGGAAGTTGGTAATCAACTGCGGGTCGCGCTTGATACGCAGGCCCGTGTTGGGCGCATCGAGCAGGGCTTCGAGCTGCTGGTCAAGCAGGCTTTGGGTACGGCTGATCAGGTCTGGCGCACCCTCGATCGGCACGAGCGGATCGCTGTCCAGTTGACGCAACCCGCGTTGAAACAAACCTTCCGCTTCCAGCAACAACTCCACTTCATCCAGGTCCAGCGGCAGGCGGTGGGCCTTGTATTCGCGGGTCAGGTGATCAAGCGGCCGTGCCAGTTCGGCAATTGGCAGTACGCCGGCCATGTAGGCACTGCCCTTGAGGGTGTGCAGGGCGCGTTGCAATTCATCGCTGACCTGCAGCGGCACGTGTTCGGCGGCTTGTTGCAGGAAGTGGTTGAGGCTTTCCAGGTGGCTCTGGGCTTCGTTGCGGAAAATCTCCAGCAGCATCGGGTCGTGGGGTTCTGCGGCCGATACAGTGCCGCTGGCCAGCGCGTGGGCACGCGCGGCCAAGGCGTCGACTTCATCGCGTTGGCGCTGGTCATCAGTGGCGAAGTCGGCAATTAATTCCGGCAGCAGGGCCACGGCGTCATCCAGCACCTGTTGAATATCGGGGCCGAGGGTAACGCTGCGTTCGAGCACGCGGTTAAGCAGGTTTTCCAACGCCCAGGCCAACTCGGCCAACACCAGGGCGCGGACCATACGGCCGCTGCCTTTCAAGGTGTGAAACGCGCGGCGCATCTCAGCTTGGGCGGTTTTGTCCGCGCTGTTCGGCAAGTAACGGTGCAGCACTTCGAGGACTTCGTCGGTTTCTTCAAGGAAGACTTCGCGCAGCTCGTCGTCGATGGGTTCCTCACCGTCCGGCGGTGGCTGCAGGCTGCCCGGGCGTTTCAGTGCCGGCGGGTTCAGGCGTGAGGTCGGGCTGGCCAATGCGTCGAACTGGGATTGGCTCGGCGCAACCTCGGTCGACAGTGCGCCATCCGGCGCGACCAGCGCCTGCCGCCAGGGTTTTTCGGCGGGCAGGTAGCCGAGTGCGGCCAGGCCCTGGGTGGCCAGTTCCAGCACGCGTTCGCCCGCAGCGTCGGCATCCTGGAGCATGCGTTCCAGGTAGTACTCCAGGCTGCTGATCACGTCGGCAAAATGCGCCAGCTGTGCCTCGCAGGGCATGGCCTCATTCACCATCAGCTGTTCGTCGACGTAATCGGTACAGCCGCGCATCAGGCTCGCCGCGCGCGGCAGCGGAATCATCGCCAGAGCCCCACGCACCTGGCTGAGCAGCTCGGGCAGAGACTCCAGGCGCTGGCGATCCCAGTCGGCTTCAACGCAGTCAATCACCAGCTCTTTGGCTTGCTTGAGGCACTGGCAGGATTCGCGGATAACCAGTTGATGAATCTGGGTCAGGTCAGTGGTGGGCAGGCGGCTTTCTTCGCGGTTTTCCGGTTCGACGGTGCCGACCATGCCCGCCAGCGTGGCCTCGACATACAGCAAGGCCCCGGCGACATCCATCAGCACCGCATCATTGGGTTCGCGGTGGCCCTGGACCAGGCCAAGCACCACGGCAAGCTGGTCGATGATGACTTTGCGCGGCTGACCGAAGCCCAGTACCGCCAAGGTGTCGGCGATTTGCCGCAGCGGCGCCAGCAAGGCATCGAGGTCGCTGGTGTGTTGCCGGTCACTGCGCACGAACAGATCCAGGCGCTCCTTGACCCGCACCAGTTCCTCACATAACGCGCCAAGCACCGACCCCATGGCATTGCGATCCGGCCCGGCCAGGCGCGCGCGCTCGGCATCCACCACGGCGCTGTCGGGCAAGGCTTCATCCAGCCCGTAGCGTTCCTTGAGGCTTTGCATGCGCGGCGTCGGCCGGGTGACCTTGGCGACGTAGAACAGCAGGCTCTTGAGCAACTCATCCGGCGCCGGTTGGTTGATGCCGCCGATGCCCTGGGCCAGCAGGCGCTTGAGTTGCTTGTCGCTGGCTTTGAGCAAACTGCGCAGCGCCGGGCTGTTGGCGATGACGCCGGTGAGCATGCCTTCCACCAGCGCCGAGGTGACTTGCCACAATGGCAGCAGCGGCGCGCCCTGGCACAGGGCTTCGAGGCGGGCGAAGACCCGCGCCATGTCTTCCAGGTTGCTTGGGCCATGGTCTTCACGCAGCAGCCCGGCCAACGCCTGGAGCAGAAGCTGGTGCCACTGGCGCAGTTGCTCGTGAAGGTCAGGCAGCGCGCGCTGGGCCAGGGCCTCATCGGGCAACGGCGCAATCGACAGCAGTTGCGGGCTGAACAGGCTGGTCTCCGACAGCAGGCCTTCGCCGCGTGCGCTGCGCAGGTCATTGAGCAGCGGCAACACCACCAGCGGCAAATCGCGGCGGGCGCTGTGCACACGGTCAAGGTACAGCGGCAGCTGGCTAAGCGCCTGTTGCAGCAGACGGATGCTTTCATCGCGCTGGCTGACGCGCTCGCCTTGCAATGCCAGCGCCAGCTCTTCGATTTCTTCCGCCAGCAGGGCCGCGCCGTAAAACTCGACCATTTGCAACGCACCATGCACCTGGTGAATGCACGCAAGGCACTCGCCGATGGCGTCGCTGTCGTGGGTTTCGACAAACGTGTCCAGCGCCGAACGGGCCTGTTTCAGGGTTTCGGCAATGTCGCCCTTGACCCATTCGAGGGCCACGTAGTCGTGCCGATCAACCATAACTGCTCCGCTTAGAATTCATGGACTGCGTGTGTTGCCGAAAACAATGGAGATCCACTGTGGGAGCTGGCTTGCCTGCGATGGCGGTGGGTCAGCTGTAGATGTATCAACTGAAAGCCCGCTATTGCAGGCAAGCCAGCTCCCACATTTGGAATGTGGTGTTCTCCAGATAACATTTCAATCGTCTACCTGTTTAGGCGGTGGCAAGGTGAAGCCCGATACCGACCTGCGCAACTGGCTGGCCATCTTCGCCAGGTTGCCGATACTTTCGGCGGTGGCGGTCGAGCCGGATGACGTCTGCGTGGTGATTTGCTGGATCACGTTCATCGTCAGGGAAATCTGCCCGGCGGACGACGTCTGCTGCTGCGCCGCATTGGAAATACTCTGAATCAACGCCGCAAGGGTTTTCGACACGCCTTCGATCTCCTCCAGCGCCACCCCGGCGTCCTGGGCCAAGCGCGCGCCGCGCACCACTTCGGTGGTGGTCTGTTCCATGGAAATAACGGCTTCATTGGTGTCGGTCTGAATCGCCCGCACCAGCGTTTCGATTTGCCGGGTGGCGGCGGATGAACGCTCGGCCAGCCGTTGCACTTCATCGGCCACCACCGCAAAACCACGCCCGGCGTCGCCGGCCATGCTGGCCTGGATCGCCGCGTTGAGGGCGAGGATATTGGTCTGGTCGGCAATGTCATCGATCAGACTGACGATATCGCCAATCTCCTGGGAAGATTCGCCCAGGCGTTTGATGCGTTTGGCGGTGTCCTGGATCTGCTCGCGAATGTTGTCCATGCCGTGGATGGTGTTGTGCACCACCTCGTTGCCCTTGTTGGCAATTTCCACCGAACGCTCCGCCACCGCCGAGGACTCCGCCGCGTTGGCCGACACCTGATCGATGGACTGGGCCATCTGGTTGATCGCGGTGGACGCTTCGGCGATCTGCTGGGCCTGATGCTCCGAGGCCTGGGCCAGATGCATGGCGGTGGCCTGAGTCTCTTGCACCGCGCCGGCAACTTGCCCGGCGGTTAAGTTGATCGTCGCCACCAGATCGCGCAGTTGGTCCACCGAATAGTTGATGGAGTCGGCGATAGTGCCGGTGAAGTCTTCGGTCACTGAGGCGGTCACCGTGAGGTCGCCATCGGCCAGGTCTTCGATTTCGTCGAGCAGGCGCATGATCGCGTTCTGGTTGCGCTCGTTCTTTTCGGCGGTCTCATGCAGTTGGCGGTTGGTTTCGCGCACCATTACCAGGCCGATCAGGATGATCGAGGTCAGCGCCAACAGGCCCAGCACATAGCCGCCGATGGTGTCGAAGCTGCGCCCGCTGGCGAGGTTTTCAAACCCGGTGGCCAGGTGCGAGGCTTCATCAAGCAGGGTTTGCGACAGGTTGAAAATATTGCTCGCCGACGCACGCACCTGGAACAGCTGCGGCGAGGTTTCGAGGATCTCATCCACAGAGCCGGAGACGAACTCGAACAGCTCGGCGATTTCCGCCAGGCGCGCACGGGCGTCGTGGTCTTCAACCTGGGTAATGCGCAGGCCCGGGTTGCCGTTGAGCATGCCGTTGAGCACCAGGCCGAAGCGGTTGGCATCGCGACCAAACGCGTCGGCGGCCTGCACGGCGGTTTCGTCGCCGGCCAGCACGGTGTTGACGGCGCCCAGGATGCGTTCGGCCAGCAGCGACTGGCGCTGGGCCAATGCCACCTGGCTCGCCGGGGCGCCGCGTTGCAGCAAGATATCGACGACCTTTTCCGACTCCATCTGCAATTGCGGCACCGTTTCGGCCAGGGTCGCGGCCACCTGGTGCAACGACAACACCGTCTGCTCGCTGGCGAGGATGGCGTCGGTGTTTTTCAGCAGCGCTTCCCAGTCCGTCTGCACGGCGCGCATCTCGGCGCGTACCGCACTGGGCGCCGCCGGCAGGCCGGTCTCGGCGTCACCTTTTTTCAGGTAGCCCCAGCGCTGGGCGAAGTCGTTGCGCGCGTCGCTCAGCAGCTTGAACGCAGCGGCTTTGCCGGCGGCGGCTTCGGTGGCATTTTTGGCGATGCGCTGGGACAGCACGCGCAGCTCACCGGCGTGGCCGATGTACTGTTTGTCGTAGGTGGACTGGGTGTTGAGGTACGCAAAATTGGCGAACAACAGCATGATGAACACGATCAGTGCGATAAACAGCACGATGATCTGCGAACGGCTGCGCGACGCGGCTTGCGGTTTGGGAGTGGTAGCGGTGGTCATGCGGCAACATCCATGAAGCCTGGGGCCTGGGCCAAAGCGAAGGGGCTGAAGACCTGCCAGAGCTGGTCGCTGTCGAACTGGCCCTGGATAAACGGCACGCCGGAAGTGGCGCCCGTCAACAAGGCGTCTTGTGCGAAATGCTGCATGCCCACCACCTCATCTACCAGCAGCCCGACAAACAAGTCGTTGAATTCCACCACCAGCACCCGCCGTTGCTTGCGCGCCTTGGACAGGTCCATGCCGAGAAACCCGCCCAGGTCCATCACCGGCAGCAAGCGCCCGCGCAGGTTGGCCACGCCCTTGACCCAGGGTTTAACCCCCGGCATCAAGGTGCAGCGCGGTTCGTGCAACACCTCGGCGACTTCGCCCATCGGCGCCACATACCAATGCGGCCCCAGGCGAAAGCCGATCCCGCTCCAACGTTGCAGGCGGGTTTCCTGGGACGGCAGGTCAGCGGCCAACAGGCGGCAGCGGCGGTCGATGTCCAGCAGCAGTTCGAAGGCGGTTTGCGACTCGGTCATGGGAGCTTGGGTTTAAGCACCGCGTTGAGGGTCTTGATCAGGGTCTCTTCATCAACAGGCTTGGTCAGGTAGTCCTTGGCGCCCTGGCGCGCGCCCCAGATCTTGTCGGTTTCCTGATCCTTGGTGGTGATGATGATGATCGGGATGGCGTTGGTTTCCGGTTCCTTGGACAGCTGGCGCGTTGCCTGGAAGCCATTGAGGCCCGGCATCACGATGTCCATAAGGACCGCATCGGGTTTTTCCTGACGGGCAAGCGCCACGCCGTCAGCGCCATTTTCGGCCTTGAGGACCTGATGGCCATGCTTTTCCAGCATGCCGGTCAGTTTGTACATTTCAGTCGGCGAATCGTCGACGATCAGAACGCGTGCCATGGTTTTCCCCACTACATTGGTCGGCGCCTGCCCTTGTGAGGCGGCGTCAGTGTGCTTGTTCTACTGCGGCGAACCCTGGCACATAGGCCTTGATCGCACTCAGCAGTTCTTCCTTGCTGAAAGGCTTGGTCAAAAACTGATCGACACCAACGATGCGCCCCTTGGCCTTGTCGAACAGGCCGTCCTTGGAGGACAGCATGATCACCGGGATCGACTTGAACGCCGGATTATTCTTCACCAGGGCGCAGGTCTGATAGCCATCCAGGCGCGGCATCATGATGTCGACAAAGATAATGTGCGGGTGGTGATCAACAATCCGGGCCAATGCATCGAAACCGTCGATGGCCGTGATGACATCGCACCCCACGTTCTTCAACAGCGTCTCGGCGGTACGGCGGATCGTTTTCGAATCGTCGATCACCATCACTTTCAAGGCGTTGGAATGCTGTTCCATATCTGCTCTACCATCGCCACAGCGAATCGGTTTTCGGTGTGTACTGCCTGATGTTGCACAGGATGAGCGCCGCAAGCCTTGGAATTCAAGGGCTGCTGCGCCGTGCCAGTCTTTTTAGCACAGTCTCCGGGCGCAATCTATCGAGCAACCGGCCAGGTGGTTTTTCCTTGACCCACAACAGCCGCAGCGCCACTCTGACGCCACTTTTATGCGCCCTAATTTGCTAGAGGAAATCCCCCATGAGCGTTCGCGTCGGCATTGTCATGGACCCTATCGCCAGCATTTCCTATAAAAAGGACAGCTCGCTGGCCATGCTCCTGGCCGCCCAGGCCCGCGGCTGGACCCTGTTCTATATGGAGCAGCGCGACCTTTATCAGGGCGACGGCGAGGCCCGTGCACGCATGCGCCCGCTGCAGGTGTTTGCCAACCCGGAAAAGTGGTTTGAGCTTGCGGATGAAATCGACAGCCCCTTGAGCGACCTGGACGTGATCCTGATGCGCAAGGACCCGCCGTTCGACATGGAATTCGTCTATTCCACCTACCTGCTGGAGCAGGCTGAGCGCGCCGGCGTGTTGATCGTCAACAAGCCGCAAAGCCTGCGCGACTGCAATGAAAAGCTGTTCGCCACGCTGTTCCCGCAGTGCACCCCACCTACCGTGGTCAGCCGCCGCGCCGATGTGCTGCGTGAATTCGCCGCCAAACATGGCGATGTAATCCTCAAGCCGCTGGACGGCATGGGCGGCACCTCGATCTTCCGTCACCGTGCAGGCGACCCGAACCTGTCGGTCATCCTGGAAACCCTGACCGCGCTGGGCACCCAGCAGATCATGGGCCAGGCGTACCTGCCGGCGATCAAGGACGGCGACAAGCGCATCCTGATGATCGACGGCGAGCCAGTGGATTATTGCCTGGCGCGTATTCCGGCGGCGGGTGAAACCCGTGGCAACCTGGCGGCGGGGGGGCGTGGTGAAGCTCGGCCGTTGTCGGACAAAGACCGTTGGATCGCCGCCCAGGTTGGCCCAACCCTGCGCGAGAAAGGCCTGCTGTTTGTGGGGCTTGACGTTATTGGTGAGAACCTCACCGAAATCAACGTCACCAGCCCGACCTGTATTCGCGAGATCGACAACGCATTTGGCACGAACATCGGCGAAATGCTGATGGCGGCCATTGAGCGCAAGCTACAAGCCAAGTGACATAGAACAGCCGGACACACACCAACATTGCGTTATCATGCGCCACCTGTGAAACGCGCGATGTTGGTTTTTTTGTCATGACACTCCCGTCCGATCTGCCCTCCGAACTCTCCCATAGCGGCGTGCGCCCGGCTGATCGGCTCGGATTTACCCTGTTCCTGGCGGCCTTGATTCACCTCGCCTTGCTGCTCGGCCTGGGCTTCAGCTTTGTCGAACCCAAGCAGATCACCAAAACCCTGGAAATCACCCTCGCCACGTTCAAGAGCGAAAAGAAGCCGGAGAAGGCCGATTTTCTCGCTCAGGACAACCAGCAGGGCAGCGGCACCCTCGACAAGAAAGCCGTGCCCAAGACCACTGAAGTGGCGCCGTTTCAGGACAACACGGTCAATAAAGTCACCCCACCGCCGTCGCCCAAGCCCGAAGTCAAGCAAGCCGCGCCCAAGGCAGCGGTGACCACCGTCGCGCCCAAACCGCAAAAAGCGCCGACCCAACGCGAAAAAGCCAAGACCGAACCACAGCCCGAACCGGTGAAACCGGCGCCGACGTTTGACAGTTCACAACTCTCCGACCAAATCTCCAGCCTCGAAGCCGAACTGGCCAACGAACAACAGCTGTACGCCAAGCGCCCCCGTATCTACCGCCTGAATGCGGCCTCGACCATGCGCGACAAAGGCGCCTGGTATAAGGATGAGTGGCGCAAGAAGGTCGAGCGCATCGGCAACCTCAACTACCCGGATGAAGCTCGGCGCCAGCAGATCTATGGCAATTTGCGCTTATTGGTGTCGATCAACCGCGACGGTTCGCTATATGAAGTGCAGGTGCTGGAGTCATCCGGCCAGCCGCTGCTGGACCAGGCCGCCCAGCGCATCGTGCGCCTGGCCGCGCCTTTCGCACCGTTTACCGGCGACCTGAATGATGTCGACCGCCTGGAAATCATCCGCACCTGGAAGTTTGCCCGGGGTGATCGGCTGTCCAGCAATTGATGACAATTGCCACATCACCCGCATCCCCAGCTTGTCAGTTCGCCCCTCCAACGCCACACTAGCGGACATGAAAAATGTCAGCCCGACCTACCTCAAGCACCAATTCCTGATCGCCATGCCCCATATGGCCGACCCGAACTTTGCGCAGACCTTGACCTATATCGTCGAGCACACGGCCAATGGTGCCATGGGGCTGGTGGTGAACCGCCCGCAAGAACTGAACCTGGCCGACATCCTTGAGCAACTGCGGCCCGAGGTCGACCCGCCGGCCCGTTGCCAGAGCGTGCCGATCTATATCGGCGGGCCGGTACAGACCGATCGCGGTTTTGTGCTGCACCCGACCGGGCCGAAGTTCCAGGCCACGGTCGACCTTGAGGGCGTGTCGCTGTCCACCTCCCAGGACGTACTGTTTGCCATCGCCGACGGCGTGGGGCCTGAGCAAAGCGTGATTACTCTCGGCTACGCCGGTTGGGAAGCCGGGCAACTGGAAGCCGAATTGGCCAGCAATGCCTGGCTGACCTGCCCGTTCGACGCCGACATCCTGTTCAACACCGCCAGCGAACTGCGCCTGGAAGCGGCCGCGGCCAAGCTTCGGGTCAACCTCAGCCTGCTGACCAGCCAGGCGGGGCACGCTTGATGGCCTTGCGTTTGATCCTCGGGTTTGACTACGGCACCAAACAGATCGGCGTGGCGGTCGGCCAGGTCATTACCGGCCAGGCCCGCGAGCTGTGCACCTTGAAAGCCCAGAACGGCGTGCCGGACTGGAACCAGGTCGAAGCCCTGATCAAGGAGTGGAAGCCCGACGCGGTCGTGGTCGGCTTGCCCTTGAACATGGACGGCACCCCCAGCGACATGTGCCTGCGCGCGGAAAAATTCGCCCGCCGCCTCAATGGTCGCTACAACCTGCCCTTCTATACCCACGACGAACGCCTGACCACCTTTGAAGCCAAAGGCGAGCGCCGCGACCGTGGCGGCCAGAAAGGCAGCTACCGCGACAACCCGGTGGACGCCATCGCCGCCGCCTTGCTGTTGCAGGGTTGGCTGGATGAAAACACCGCTTTATTTGAATCCTGACTGACGCGGCTTGCCGCGTCTTTTTACGTTTGAGCCCGGACCTTGTGCGCACCCCTGCCGCGCAAGGCCTTGAAGGAGCCACCATGAGCCTGCCCAATCCCGCCGAACTGATCAGCCAGATGGCGATTCGCCTCAAGGCGCACCTGCAACACCGTGCCATCAGCGAACCGCGCTTTATCGGCATTCGCACCGGCGGTGTGTGGGTGGCCCAAGCGTTATTGGAAGCACTGGGCAGTGATTCGCCGTTGGGCACACTGGACGTATCGTTCTACCGCGACGACTTCAGCCAGAACGGCCTGCACCCGCAAGTGCGTCCTTCGGCCCTGCCGTTCGAAATCGAAGGCCAGCACTTGGTGCTGATCGACGACGTGCTGATGAGCGGCCGCACTATCCGCGCCGCCATGAACGAACTGTTCGACTACGGCCGCCCGGCCAGTGTGACCCTGGTGTGCCTGCTGGACCTGGACGCCGGCGAATTGCCGATCAGCCCGGATGTGGTCGGTGCAACCCTGTCCCTGCAAGCCCACCAGCGGGTAAAATTGTCCGGTCCAACGCCGCTCGAACTCGAACTGCAAGACCTTGCCCTTTAAACCGCCTTGTACAGAGTCCCCGCGATGACGCCTCTAGATGCCAAGCGCCCGCTGCAGCTCAATGCTCAGGGCCAGCTGCAACACTTCTTGTCCCTCGACGGTTTGCCCCGCGAACTGCTGACCGAAATCCTCGACACGGCCGACTCCTTCCTTGAAGTCGGTGGCCGCGCAGTGAAGAAGGTCCCGCTGCTGCGCGGCAAGACCATCTGCAATGTGTTCTTCGAGAACTCTACCCGCACCCGCACCACCTTTGAACTGGCGGCCCAGCGGCTGTCGGCCGACGTCATCACACTGAACGTGTCGACCTCGTCGGCGAGCAAGGGCGAGACCCTGCTCGACACCCTGCGCAACCTGGAAGCCATGGCCGCCGACATGTTCGTGGTCCGCCACGGCGACTCCGGCGCGGCGCACTTCATCGCCGAGCATGTGTGCCCGAACGTGGCAATCATCAATGGCGGCGACGGCCGTCACGCCCACCCGACCCAAGGCATGCTCGACATGCTGACGATCCGTCGGCACAAGGGCGGCTTCGAAAACCTGTCGGTGGCCATCGTCGGCGACATCCTGCACTCGCGGGTCGCCCGCTCAAACATGCTGGCCCTCAAAGCCCTGGGTTGCCCGGACATCCGCGTGATCGCGCCGAAAACCTTGCTGCCGATCGGCATCGAACAGTACGGCGTGAAGGTCTACACCGACATGGCCGCAGGCCTTAAGGATGTGGACGTGGTGATCATGCTGCGCCTGCAACGCGAGCGCATGGCCGGTGGCCTGCTGCCGAGCGAAGGTGAGTTTTACCGCCTGTTCGGCCTGACCACCGCGCGGTTGGCCGGCGCCAAGCCGGACGCCATCGTGATGCACCCAGGCCCGATCAACCGTGGCGTGGAGATTGAGTCGGCGGTGGCCGACGGCGCGCAATCGGTGATTTTGAACCAGGTGACTTACGGCATCGCCGTCCGCATGGCCGTGCTGTCCATGGCCATGAGCGGGCAAACCGCGCAACGTCAATTCGAGCAGGAGAACGCCCAGTGAAGCTCAGCATTCTCGGCGCCCGAGTCATCGATCCGGCCAGCGGCCTGGATCACGTTACCGATCTTCATGTGGAAGCCGGCAAAATCATCGCCATCGGCGCCGCGCCCAGCGGTTTCAGTGCGGTTGAGACCATCGACGCCAAAGGCCTGGTGGCCGCCCCTGGCCTGGTGGACCTGAACGTCGCCCTGCGTGAGCCGGGTTACAGCCGCAAAGGCAGCATCGCCAGCGAAACCCGCGCCGCCGCCGCCGGTGGCGTGACCAGCCTGTGCTGCCCGCCGCACACCAAGCCAATCCTGGACACCTCGGCCGTGACCGAGCTGATCCTCGACCGCGCCCGTGAAGCCGGCAATTGCAAAGTGTTCCCGATCGGCGCCCTGAGCAAAGGCCTGGAAGGCGAACAGCTCGCCGAGCTGATTGCCCTGCGCGACGCCGGCTGTGTGGCGTTCGGCAACGGCCTGGAAAGCTTCCGCAGTACGCGCACCCTGTGTCGCGCCCTGGAATACGCGGCCACGTTCGACCTGACGGTGATTTTTCACTCCCAGGACCGTGACCTGGCCGAAGGCGGCCTGGCCCATGAAGGCGCTGTCGCCAGCTTCCTCGGCCTGCCGGGCATTCCGGAAACCGCTGAAACCGTGGCCCTGGCCCGCGACCTGCTGCTGGTGGAACAAAGCGGCGTGCGTGCGCACTTCAGCCAATTGACCAGCGCGCGGGGCGTGGCCCTGATCGCCCAGGCACAGGCGCGCGGCCTGCCGGTGACGGCGGACGTGGCGTTGTATCAGCTGATTTTGACCGATGAGGCGCTGATCGACTTTTCCAGCCTTTACCACGTGCAGCCGCCGCTGCGCACCTTGGCCGACCGTGAAGGTTTGCGCGCGGCGGTGAAGTCGGGCGTGGTCTCGGCGATCTCCAGCCATCACCAGCCCCACGAGCGGGATGCCAAGCTGGCCCCGTTTGGCGCGACAGAACCGGGCATCAGCAGCGTCGAACTGCTGCTGCCCTTGGCAATGACGCTGGTTGAGGATGGCTTGCTCGACCTGCCGACGCTGCTGGCACGCCTGAGCGCCGGCCCGGCCGAAGCCTTGCGCCTGCCGGCGGGCAAGCTGGCGGTGGGCTCAGCGGCGGACCTGGTGCTGTTTGATCCAGCCAGCTCCACGGTTGCCGGCGAACACTGGCTGTCCAAGGGCGAAAACTGCCCGTTCATCGGCCATAGCCTGCCGGCGACGGTGCGATACACCTTGGTGGATGGGCGGATCAGCTACCAGGCCTAAAACGGGCACGGTAAAAAAGTGGGAGGGGGCGTGCTCCCGGAGGCGGTGGGTCAGTCAGCTTATCTGTCGCTGACCCACTGCTATCGGGCGCACGCCCCCTCCCACATTTGGTTTTGTAGAGGCCTTGAGAGACTCAGCGCCCGCTATTGCGCTCGGCATTGCGGATCGAAACCTGTGTATTCAGCGTCCAGAAGTCATACAGCACACCGATCAGGAACAACCCACCGGTCAGCAGGTAGATCAGGCCGGTGATCCATTTGCCCTGGTACATACGGTGCAGGCCGAACACCCCCAGGAACGCCAACAGTACCCAGGCCACATTGTATTCGATGGGCCCGGCGGTAAAACGCAGGTCCGCTTCACGGTCCATGGCCGGGATCAGGAACAAGTCGATCAGCCACCCGATACCGAACAGGCCGAAGGTGAAAAACCAGATTGTCCCGGTCACGGGCTTGCCGTAATAGAAGCGATGCGCCCCGGTAAAACCGAAAATCCAGAGCAGGTAGCCAATCACCTTGCTGTGGGTGTCCTGCTGCATCACATCCTGTCGATAGGTGTTCATGGAGTACCTCTTTTGCCTCGATAGATAAATTTTTTCATTTTCTTTGTGACTTTTTTACGGGCGCCCGACGCACGGCAAATGGTATCTTCCCTCCCGCAAAGCCTTATGCCACCTGACCTCTGTAGGACAATAGCGGCAATTCGTCGCGTTTTTCCTGAATTTGACCCCAGGGTTCAGTCGACAAACGGCCTTAGAACGACACAAAAAGCTGTTATAAAGTTGCGCGCAAACCATCAAGAGCCACGCCTAATGCGACCATTTTTCAAGACATGGCTAACCATTTGCCTATTAATGCCACTGGCCGCCCACGCCACCAATCGTGAGCAACGTCTTCCTAACGTTAACGGTTTCACCCCTAAAGTTCACAGCACACCCAGCACTGCCAAGTCGGTAAAGCTGACCGTCAACCGCCCGACTCAAGTGAGCAAGGCCCACGGTAAAGCCATTCATACCCAACTGGCCGGCAACACCAAGCAAAGCAGCAATGTCCTCAGCCGCGCCGTTAATGTGCTCGGTACTCCTTATCGTTGGGGCGGTAGCAGCCCAAGTAAAGGGTTCGACTGCAGTGGGTTGGTGAAATATGCGTTTAACGACGTAAAAGCGGTGGATTTGCCTCGCACTTCCAACGCCATGGCCGCTGGCCACGGGCTGAAGGTTGATCGCAAGGACCTGAAACCGGGGGACCTGTTGTTCTTCAAACTGAAGAGCCGCCAGGTCAACCACGTTGCCATCTACCTGGGCAACGACCGCTTTATCCACGCGCCGCGTCGTGGCAAGTCGGTGAGCATCGACACGCTGAAGAAGCCGTTCTGGGACAAGAACTACGTGATTGCCAAGCGTGTTCTGCCTAAAGAGCAGAACAACCTGCGGGTTGTGCAGCGCTGATCTCTGGCTGAAATGCGGTAAAACATGTGGGAGCGGGCTTGCTCGCGAAGGCGCAGTGTCAGTCACCATCTTAGGTGACTGATCTACCGCCTTCGCGAGCAAGCCCGCTCCCACAGTTGATTTTCATGGCACACAAGACCTCAGATATCCCCCGGCACCCGCGCCTGCCCCCGCGCTTCCTCCCGGCTGATCAACCCCTCATTGACCAACGCCTTCAAGCTCATATCCAACGTTTTCATGCCCAACGCCCCACCGGTCTGTATCGCGGAGACCATTTGCGCCACCTTGTCTTCACGGATCAAGTTACGGATGGCCGGCGTGCCCAGCATGATCTCGTGAGCCGCCACCCGCCCGCCGCCGATCTTCTTGACCAGCACCTGGGACACCACCGCCTGCAACGACTCCGACAGCATCGTGCGAACCATGGCCTTTTCCCCGGCCGGGAACACATCCACCAGCCTGTCCACGGTCTTTGCCGCCGACGTGGTGTGCACGGTGCCAAACACCAGGTGCCCGGTCTCAGCTGCCGTCAACGCCAGCCGTATGGTTTCCAGGTCACGCAACTCCCCCACCAGAATGACATCCGGGTCTTCCCGTAGCGCCGAACGCAGCGCCGTGGAAAAACTGTGTGTATCGCGTTGTACCTGCCGCTGGTTGATCAAGGCCATTTTCGGCCTGTGGATAAATTCGATGGGGTCTTCCAGCGTAAGAATGTGCTGGCGCCGGTGCTGATTAAGATGGTCGATCATCGCTGCCAGCGTCGTGGACTTGCCGGACCCGGTTGGCCCGGTCACCAACACCAGGCCGCGCGGAAACCGGGTGATCCGTTGGAACACTTCTCCCAGCCCGAGGCTTTCCAGGCTTTGCACCTCGGTCGCAATGGTGCGAAACACCGCGCCCATGCCGCGCGCCTGCTGGAACACATTCGCCCGGAACCGCGCCACGCCCGGCAGCTCGAAGGCAAAATCCGTTTCAAGAGATGTTTCGAAATCCTTTTCTTGGTACTGGTTGAGCAAAGGGCTCAATAAATCCGCCACTTGCGGGGGCGACAGCGCCGGGCCGTCCAGGGGCCAGACCTCGCCATCCACACGCAGCATCGGCGCCACGCCAGCCGACAAATGCAGGTCAGAGGCGCCACGACGCACGCTGGCCGTCAGCAATTCAGTGATATCCATAAGGCTTTCCATTTCCAGTAGAATGCCGCGGACTCCATATCCACGGGTGCATCTTGAATGTCGACGATAGCAGACAACATTGGCCTGGTTAGCGAGCGGATCCGCGCCGCGGCCCACGCCGTGCAACGTGACGAAAGCAGCATCCACTTGCTGGCCGTGAGCAAGACCAAACCCGCGCAAGCGGTACGCGAAGCCTATGCGGCCGGGATGTGCGATTTTGGCGAAAACTACCTGCAGGAAGCCCTGGGCAAACAGGCCGAATTAAACGACCTGCCCTTGAGTTGGCACTTCATCGGCCCCATTCAATCGAACAAGACTCGTGCGATCGCCGAGAACTTTGCTTGGGTGCATTCCGTGGACCGCCTGAAAATCGCGCAACGCCTGTCTGAACAACGCCCGGCCGACCTGCCGCCGCTGAACATCTGCATCCAGGTCAACGTCAGTGGCGAAGCCAGCAAGTCCGGCTGTACACCCGCCGACCTGCCGGCCCTGGCCGCAGCGATCAGCGCCCTGCCGCGCCTGAAGCTGCGTGGCTTGATGGCGATCCCCGAACCGACTGAAGACCGCGCCGAGCAGGATGCAGCCTTCGCGACAGTACGCGACCTGCAGGCGAGCCTGAACCTGGGCCTGGACACACTTTCCATGGGCATGAGCCACGACCTTGAGTCGGCCATCGCCCAAGGCGCCACCTGGGTGCGGATCGGTACCGCTCTGTTTGGCGCCCGCGACTACGGCCAGCCATCAAATGGCTGACTTTCCTCTGAATAAGGACCTGTCATGAGCAACACGCGTATTGCCTTTATCGGCGCCGGTAACATGGCGGCCAGCCTGATCGGTGGCTTGCGGGCCAAAGGCCTGCAAGCCCAGCACATCCGCGCCAGCGACCCGGGCGCCGACACGCGTGCGCGCGTCAGCGCCGAGCACGGGATCGAAACCTTTGCCGACAACGCCGAAGCCATTCAGGGCGTTGACGTGATCGTGCTGGCAGTGAAACCGCAAGCCATGAAAGCCGTGTGCGAAAGCCTGCGCCCGAGCCTGCAACCGCATCAACTGGTGGTATCGATTGCCGCCGGCATCACCTGCGCCAGCATGAACCACTGGCTCGGTGCCCAGCCAATCGTGCGCTGCATGCCCAACACCCCGGCGCTGCTGCGCCAAGGCGTGAGCGGCCTGTACGCCACATCCCAAGTGAGCGCCCAACAACGTGACCAGGCTCAAGAGCTGCTGTCTGCAGTGGGCATTGCCCTGTGGCTGGAACAGGAACACCAACTGGATGCGGTAACCGCCGTCTCCGGCAGCGGCCCGGCCTACTTCTTCCTGTTGATCGAGGCCATGACCGCCGCTGGCGTGAAACTGGGCTTGCCACATGAAGTCGCGGAGCAACTGGCCGAGCAAACCGCGCTGGGCGCGGCGAAGATGGCCGTCGCCAGCGAGGTGGATGCGGCCGAGCTGCGCCGCCGCGTGACGTCCCCGGGCGGCACCACGCAAGCGGCCATCGAATCGTTCCAGGCCGGAGGTTTTGAAGCCCTGGTGGAAAAAGCACTGGGTGCTGCAGCACATCGTTCGGCTGAAATGGCCGAGCAGCTGGGTAAATAGTCGTCCCCTACTCGCAACTGGATTAGACAGGAAACAAACATGCTCGGAATCAATGACGCTGCCATTTTCATCATCCAGACCTTGGGCAGCCTGTACCTGCTGATCGTGCTGATGCGTTTTATCCTGCAACTGGTGCGGGCGAACTTCTACAACCCGCTGTGCCAGTTCGTGGTGAAGGCCACTCAACCGCTGCTCAAGCCCCTGCGCCGAGTGATCCCGAGCCTGTTCGGCCTGGACATGTCGTCGCTGGTGCTGGCGCTGTTGCTGCAGATTTTGCTGTTTGTGGTGATCCTGATGCTCAACGGCTACCAAGCCTTCACCGTGCTGCTGTTGCCATGGGGCCTGATCGGGATCTTCTCGCTGTTTTTGAAGATCATCTTCTGGTCGATGATCATCAGCGTGATTCTGTCGTGGGTCGCACCCGGCAGCCGCAGCCCAGGTGCTGAGCTGGTTGCCCAGATTACCGAGCCCGTGCTGGCACCGTTCCGTCGGTTGATACCTAACCTGGGTGGCCTGGATATCTCGCCGATCTTCGCGTTCATCGCGATCCAGCTGCTGCAAAGCTGGGTGATTCCGCGCCTGGCCTACTACGCGTTCATGCCAAAAGAACTGTTTGGCCTGATCTGAGTGCGCTAAAAAATCTGCGAGGGGGCTTGCTCCCGATAGCGGTGGGTCAGTCAAACAGATGTCGACTGCCACGCCGTCATCGGCAGCAAGCCCCCTCCCACATTTGTATCTTTGTACGGGTGCAGGCCTTTGCTTGCCGCTAGGTGCAGCGGTCTTTAGACTTACGCCTCATTTAAACGAGAGCAGGGTCGATGCCAGCTGCCTTCCCCCCCGATTCTGTTGGACTGGTCGTGCCCCAATTGGCGCACTTCAGCGAACCGCTGGCCTTGGCCTGTGGCCGTTCGCTGCCGGCCTATGACCTGATCTACGAAACCTACGGCCAGTTGAATGCCACGGCGAGCAACGCCGTGCTGATCTGCCACGCCCTGTCCGGCCACCATCACGCCGCCGGTTTCCACAGTACCGACGAGCGCAAGCCCGGCTGGTGGGACAGCTGCATCGGCCCCGGCAAGCCCATCGACACCAACAAGTTCTTTGTGGTCAGCCTCAACAACCTCGGCGGCTGCAACGGCTCCACCGGCCCGAGCAGCCTCAACCCGGAAACCGGCAAGCCCTTCGGCGCGGACTTCCCGGTACTGACCGTGGAAGACTGGGTACACAGCCAGGCCCGCCTCGCCGACCGGCTGGGCATCAAACAATGGGCCGCGGTGATCGGCGGCAGCCTGGGCGGCATGCAGGCGTTGCAGTGGACCATCACCTACCCGGATCGCGTGCGCCATTGCCTGGCAATCGCCTCGGCGCCAAAACTGTCGGCGCAGAACATCGCGTTCAACGAAGTGGCGCGCCAAGCCATCCTCACCGACCCCGAGTTCCACGGGGGTTCGTTCCAGGAAGCAGGCGTGATTCCCAAGCGCGGCTTGATGCTGGCGCGGATGGTCGGGCACATCACGTATCTTTCCGATGACTCCATGGGCGAAAAATTCGGCCGTGGGCTCAAGAGCGAGAAGCTCAACTACGATTTCCACAGCGTCGAGTTCCAGGTGGAAAGCTACCTGCGTTATCAGGGCGAGGAGTTCTCGGGGCGTTTCGACGCCAACACCTACCTGCTGATGACCAAGGCCTTGGATTACTTCGACCCGGCCGCGAACCATGACGACGACCTGGCGAAAACCTTCGAGGGCGCCACGGCCAAGTTCTGCGTGATGTCGTTTACCACCGACTGGCGCTTCTCGCCGGCCCGCTCCCGGGAGTTGGTGGATGCCTTGATGGCCGCCCGCAAAGACGTCTGCTACCTGGAGATCGATGCACCGCAAGGCCACGACGCCTTCCTGATTCCGATCCCGCGTTACCTGCAGGCCTTCAGCAACTACATGAACCGAATAGCACTGTGAGAACGCCATGAGAGCCGACCTGGAAATCATCCAAGACTGGATCCCCGCCGGCAGCCGCGTGCTCGACCTTGGCTGCGGCGATGGCGAACTGCTGAGCTGGCTGCGCGACAACAAGCAAGTCACCGGCTATGGCCTGGAAAACGACCCGGACAACATCGCCCAGTGCGTGGCCAAGGGCATCAACGTGATCGAGCAGGACCTGGACAAGGGCCTGGGCAACTTTGCCAGCAACAGCTTCGACATTGTGGTGATGACTCAGGCGCTGCAAGCGGTGCACTACCCGGACCGTATCCTCGACGAAATGCTGCGTGTAGGCCGCCAGTGCATCATCACCTTCCCCAACTTCGGCCATTGGCGCTGCCGGTGGTACCTGGCCACCAAGGGCCGGATGCCGGTGTCGGACTTCCTGCCGTACACGTGGTACAACACCCCAAACATCCACTTCTGCACATTCGAAGACTTCGAAGCCTTGTGCGGCGAGCGTGAAGCCAAGGTGATCAACCGCCTTGCCGTCGATCAACAGCACCGCCACGGCTGGGCGAGTAAGCTATGGCCCAATCTGTTGGGCGAAATCGGTATCTACCGAGTCAGCAGCCCTGGCCTGACAGACCATCAAATCGCCGTCTAACCATTTTCAAGGAGGACGAACATGAGTCGTTTGGCTATTTTTCTACTCACCGCCTGCCTGGGCACCAGTGCCATGGCAGCCGACGCTATCGACAGCAACCGCCTGAAGGAATTTGGTGATATCACCGTGCGTTACAACACCTTCACATCCACCTTCCTGCAGCCGGAACAGGCCCAGCAACTGGAAGTGGTACGCGACAAAAAGGTCGGCATGATCAACGTGTTCGTGCAAAAGGGCGTGACGCCGATCGATGCCACCGTCACCGGCACGGTCAAGGACCTCGGCGGCAAAAGCGAGATGCTGACGTTCAAGAAGGTCACCGAGAACGGCAGCACCAACTACATCGCCCAATACCCGGTGCCACAGCAGGAAACCAAGATTTTCACCATCAATGTTGAAACCGGCGGCAAGGCTCACGGTTTCAGTTTCAACCAGGAACTGTTCCCGGCGCCATGATGAACCTTACCCAACTGGTACTCGCCAGCCATAACGCAGGCAAACTCAAAGAACTCCAGGCCATGCTCGGTGAGTCCGTGCAACTGCGCTCGATTGGCGAGTTCAGCCAGGTCGAGCCGGAAGAAACCGGCCTGTCGTTTGTCGAGAACGCGATCCTCAAGGCACGCAATGCCGCGCGTATCTCCGGGCTGCCAGCCTTGGCCGATGACTCGGGCCTGGCGGTGGATTACCTCGGCGGCGCCCCCGGCATCTACTCGGCGCGCTATGCCGACGGCAAGGGCGATGCGGCCAACAACGCCAAGCTGCTGGACGCCCTCAAGGAGGTGCCGGACGCGATGCGTGGCGCGCAGTTCGTGTGTGTGCTGGCGCTGGTGCGGCATGCCGATGACCCGCTGCCGATCCTCTGCGAAGGCCTGTGGCACGGGCGCATCCTGCATGCCGCCAGTGGTGAGCATGGGTTTGGCTATGACCCGCTGTTCTGGGTGCCGGAGCGCAATGTCTCCAGCGCCGAACTGAGCCCGGCCGACAAGAACCAGATCAGCCACCGCGCCCGCGCAATGGATTTGCTGCGCCAACGCTTGAGCCTGAAATGACCCAGAACACCTCTGCGCAGCCGCTGATCCACGGCGGCGCGCAAACACCTCGGGCGGCCTTGCCGGTGCTGCCGCCCCTGGCGCTGTACATCCACATCCCGTGGTGCGTGCGCAAATGCCCGTATTGCGACTTCAACTCCCACACCGCCAGCAACGTGCTGCCGGAAGAAGAGTACGTGGACGCGCTGCTGGCCGACCTTGATCAAGACCTGCAGGCGGTTTACGGCCGCGAACTGAGTTCGATCTTCTTCGGCGGCGGTACGCCAAGCCTGTTCAGCGCCGCGGCCCTGGGTCGCCTGCTCACAGGCGTGGAAGCGCGCATTGCGTTTGCCGGCGATATCGAAATCACCCTGGAAGCCAACCCCGGGACCTTCGAGCAAGAGAAGTTCGTGGCGTACCGCAAGCTGGGGATCAATCGCCTGTCCATCGGTATCCAGAGCTTTCAGCAGGAAAAACTTGAGGCCCTGGGCCGCATCCACAATGGCGATGAAGCCGTACGCGCCGCCGGCATGGCACGCCAGGCCGGGTTCGATAACTTCAACCTGGACCTGATGCACGGGCTGCCCGACCAATCCCTGGACGATGCGCTGAGCGACTTGCGCCAGGCCATCGCACTGAAGCCAACGCACTTGTCCTGGTATCAGCTGACGCTGGAGCCCAACACCGTGTTCTGGAACCAGCCACCCGCGCTGCCGGAAGACGACACGCTGTGGGACATTCAGGAAGCTGGCCAGGCGCTGCTGGCCGAGCACGGTTACGCGCAATATGAAGTGTCGGCGTATGCCCAACCAGGGCGCCCGGCGCGGCATAACCTGAATTACTGGAGCTTCGGCGACTTTATCGGCATCGGCGCAGGCGCCCACGGCAAGCTCAGCCATCCGGACGGGCGCATCGTGCGCACCTGGAAGACCCGAGCGCCGAAGGACTACCTGAACCCGGCCAAAAGCTTCCAGGCTGGCGCGAAAGAACTGACCAATGAAGAACTGCCGTTCGAATTCCTGATGAACGCGTTGCGGCTCACCGAAGGCGTTGAATCCAGGCTGTACGCCGAGCGCACCGGCCTCGACTTGGCCAGCCTCGACGAAGGCCGCCGTGAGGCAGAACAAAGTGGCTTAATGCAGGTCGAACCGTCACGCCTGGCGGCGACTGACCGCGGGCAACTCTTTCTCAATGACCTGTTGCAGAAGTTTTTGAGCTGACGCTCTAAGGAAATCGAATGGATTTGGTACTCGACCTGCTCGCCACCGTATCCCGCTGGAGCCGCAGCAACCTCTCGGAAATCTCCCTGGCTCTTGTCGGCTGTTTGCTGGTGCTGTTTGGCGCTGATATCAAAGGCTGGATCGAAGGCCGCCTGGGCAGCATCGCGGGTGCGCTGCGCGTACCGTTGATGGCGTTGGTGTGCATGATCGGCAGCGGCGCGGCATTGCTGTATGCCACACCGTGGATAGTGCGCGGGCTGAGCCAGTTCAATAACTACAGCCTGGCGCCGGTGTTGGTGGTGGTGCTGGTGTTGATTGGCGTTGTGGCAGACCGCCGCTGACCCCAAACCCAACACACAGATGCAAATGCGCGAGGGGGCTTGCTCCCGATAGCTGAGTGTCAGTCGACATCAAGAGGACTGATCCACCGCTATCGGGAGCAAGCCCCCTCCCACATTTTTGACTGCATTCCACGCTAATGACGTGTCAGTCGACCTTCTCGAACTTCAAATCCCAAACCCCATGCCCCAGACGCTCGCCGCGGCGTTCGAACTTGGTGATCGGGCGCTCGGCCGGGCGTGGCACGCATTTGCCGTCTTCGGCCAGGTTGCGATAGCCAGGCGCTACGTCCATCACTTCCAGCATGTATTCCGCGTACGGTTCCCAGTCGGTGGCCATGTGCAGGATGCCGCCCACTTTCAGCTTGCTGCGTACCAGTTCGGCAAACGAAGCCTGGACGATGCGACGCTTGTGGTGGCGGGACTTGTGCCACGGGTCCGGGAAAAACAGCATCAGGCGGTCGAGGCTGTTGTCGGCGATGCAGCGGTTGAGCACTTCGATCGCGTCGCAGTCGTAGACCCGCAGGTTGGTCAGGCCTTGGGTCAGCACGCCGTTAAGCAGCGCGCCGACACCCGGGCGGTGTACTTCGACACCGATGAAGTCCTGTTCCGGCGCGGCTGCGGCCATTTCCAGCAGGGAGTGGCCCATGCCGAAGCCGATTTCCAGGGAGCGTGGGGCCGAACGACCGAATACCTGGTCGTAGTCCACCGGCGCATCAGCCAATGGCAGTACGAACAGCGGCGTACCTTGTTCCAGGCCCTTTTGCTGGCCTTCGGTCATGCGACCGGCGCGCATCACAAAACTCTTGATGCGGCGGTGCTTGGACTCGTCGCCTTCTTCCACGGTGTTCGGCGTTTCGTTTGATTCAGTCATCAATGGCTCTTACTTGATCAGACCATCCAGCGGCGAGGAAGCGCTGGCGTAAAGTTTTTTCGGCATGCGCCCGGCGAGATAGGCCAGGCGACCGGCGACGATTGCGTGTTGCATGGCTCGGGCCATCATGACCGGCTGCTGGGCATGGGCGATAGCCGAGTTCATCAGCACCGCATCGCAGCCCAGCTCCATGGCGATGGTGGCGTCGGAGGCAGTGCCCACGCCCGCGTCCACCAGCACAGGGATCTTGGCTTCTTCGAGGATGATCTGCAGGTTGTACGGGTTGCAGATACCCAACCCGGAACCGATCAGACCGGCCAGCGGCATCACCGCGATGCAGCCGATTTCCGCCAATTGACGGGCAATAATCGGGTCATCACTGGTGTAGACCATGACGTCAAAGCCTTCCTTGACCAGCGTTTCGGCGGCCTTGAGGGTTTCGATTACGTTGGGGAACAGGGTTTTCTGGTCGGCCAGCACTTCCAGCTTCACCAGGTTGTGGCCGTCGAGCAGCTCACGGGCCAGGCGGCAGGTGCGCACGGCTTCGATGGCGTCGTAGCAACCGGCAGTGTTCGGCAGGAAAGTGTAGCGATCCGGCGACAGCACTTGGAGCAGGTTCGGCTCCCCTTCGATCTGGCCAAGGTTGGTGCGGCGCACGGCAAAGGTGACGATCTCTGCACCCGAGGCTTCGATGGCCAGGCGGGTTTCTTCCATGTCGCGGTACTTGCCGGTGCCGACCAGCAAACGGGACTGGTAGGTACGACCGGCCAGGACGAAGGGCTTGTCGCTACGAACGATGCTCATGGGAAATCCTCGAAATGGGGTGAGGTTCTGCAGAATTCGGGATGGCGCCGTTGAGCGCCGAACGGCTAACCGCCGCCGATGGCGTGAACCACTTCGACCTGGTCGCCTTCGGTGAGCGCGGTGTCGGCGTGCTGGCTACGCGGGACGATATCCAGGTTGAGCTCCACTGCGACGCGACGCCCGGTCAAGTCCAGACGGGTCAGCAGGGCCGCAACGGTTTCACCGTCGGGCAGTTCAAAGGATTCGCCGTTCAACTGAATGCGCATGCCACGGGCCGCCATCGTTTTTAGGGGCCAGCATTCTAGCCCGATTGGCATTGCTGGCCCAAGCCCCTCGGTCAGATGACCTGCAGGCGCCACGCGGTCAAGCCGAGGAAGAACCAGCCCAACAGGAACGCCAGCCCACCGAACGGGGTGATGATGCCAAGCTTGCTGATGCCGGTCAGGGTCAGCGCATACAAGCTGCCGGAGAACAGCAGGATACCCACGGCAAAGGAGATGCCCGCCCAGCTGACCAGTCGGCCCGGAATATGCGCTGCCAGCAATGCGACGCCGAACAACGCCAGGGCATGTACCAGTTGGTAGGTCACGCCGGTGTGGAAGATCGCCAGGTATTCGGCGCTCAGGCGGTTTTTCAGGCCGTGGGCAGCAAAGGCACCGAGGGCGACACCGGTAAAGCCGAAAAAGGCAGCCAGCATCAGAAAGCTACGCAGCATGAGGAACTCCAGTCAGACTCAAAGGGCGGTGTCTGTATAATGGCCCGCTCAACGGGTTCGGCCAAGCCATCTCTATGCTGCGTCTCCTCTTCAAACGTTTTCTCAAAGTCGTGAAATGGTTCGCCATCGGCAGTGTGCTGCTGGTGCTGCTGTTTCGTGTCGTCCCGCCACCGTTCACCGCGCTGATGATAGAGCGCAAGGTCGAGTCCTGGGTCGACGGCGAACCGATTGACCTGCAACGCACGTGGGTGGCGTGGGATGAAATCTCCGACGACCTTAAGGTGGCGGTGATGGCCGGCGAAGATCAGCGTTTTCCCCAGCATTGGGGTTTTGACTTTGGCGCGATTCAGGCGGCACTGGCGCACAACGAGCGCGGCGGTTCGATTCGCGGCGCCAGTACCTTGAGCCAGCAAGTGTCGAAAAACCTGTTTCTGTGGACCGGCCGCAGTTATGTGCGCAAAGGCCTGGAGGCCTGGTTTACCGGATTGATCGAGGTGTTATGGCCCAAGCAGCGGATTCTTGAGGTGTACCTCAACAGCGTGGAATGGGATGAAGGCGTGTTTGGCGCGGAAGCTGCGGCGCGGCACCATTTTGGAGTGAGCGCGAAGGCGCTTTCCCGCCAGCAGGCCAGTTATCTGGCGGCGGTGCTGCCCAACCCTCGAGTGTGGAGCGCCAGCCATCCAACGGCCTATGTGGCGCGGCGCGCAGCGTGGATTCGCCAGCAGATGAGCCAGTTGGGTGGGGATGGTTACTTGGTGGAATTGAATAACTCCCGCAAAGCCCCGTGGTCCGACTGACACACTGCACTACCCATGTGGGAGCTGGCTTGCCTGCGATAGCGGTGGGTCAAACTACCCATGTGTTAGCTGATACTGCCTCATCGCAGGCAAGCCAGCTCCCACAGTGGACCGAGTTGAGCTTGAGATTTTCGACTGCAAACAAAAATGCCCCTATCTTTCGATCGGGGCATTTTTTTGTCTTATCGCAGCGTTTTAAGCGGCGATCGACAACTTCAGCTTGTTCATCGCGCTTTTCTCAAGCTGACGAATGCGCTCGGCCGACACGTTGTACTTCTGTGCCAGGTCGTGCAGCGTGGCTTTTTCTTCCGCCAGCCAACGCTGGTAGAGGATGTCACGGCTGCGGTCGTCCAACACTTCCAGCGCTTCGTGCAGGTTGTGGTTGGAGTTGTCGCTCCAGTCGGCGTCTTCCAGTTGACGCGCCGGGTCGTACCGGTGGTCTTCCAGGTAGTTGGCCGGCGATTGAAATGCGCTGTCGTCATCCGCTTCGGCGGCTGGGTCGAAGGCCATGTCATGGCCGGTCAGGCGGCTTTCCATCTCGCGCACTTCACGCGGCTCCACACCGAGGCTTTCGGCCACGCGGTGGACTTCTTCGTTGTTCAGCCACGCCAGGCGTTTCTTCTGGCTGCGCAGGTTGAAGAACAGTTTGCGCTGAGCCTTGGTGGTCGCGACTTTCACGATCCGCCAGTTGCGCAGGATGAACTCGTGGATTTCCGCCTTGATCCAGTGCACAGCAAACGACACCAGGCGCACACCCATTTCCGGGTTGAAGCGCTTTACAGCCTTCATCAGGCCGACGTTGCCTTCCTGAATCAGGTCAGCCTGGGCCAGACCGTAGCCGCTATAGCTACGGGCGATGTGTACGACAAAACGCAGGTGGGCGAGCACCATCTGCCGAGCCGCCCCCAAATCCTGCTCATAGTAGAGACTCTCGGCCAGTTCACGCTCCTGCTCCGGTGTCAGCAATGGAATGCTGTTGACCGTGTGCACATAGGCCTCCAGGTTCGCACCCGGGACCAAAGCATAAGCAGGTTGCAAAGAAGTGGTCATACGAAAAAACCTCCGACTCACATAACTCGTGCAGTTCAGCACTGCGAAAATTGACCGGGAACCGTAGGACAAGTTCCCTAAACCACCAATACGGTCAATACAAACGAAACCACATTAATCTGACATTAACTACTTCGGCGCCAGCTCACGTAAATGACGAGCGACTGCAATCCACGCACCGATATACCCCAACAATACCGCGCCAAGCAAGAGTGACAGCCCATCGGCGACCGGCACGCCAGCCAAGGCGAAATCGCTGCCATACAAGCCGGCAAGCCCGACTACCGCGTCGTTCAGCCAATCAAGGCCAAACGCCAGCACGCCCCAGGACAAAATCCCCGCACCAAAGCCATAAAGCGCGCCCATGTACAGAAATGGACGACGCACATAGCTGTCTGTGCCGCCGACCAGTTTAATCACTTCTATCTCGGTGCGACGGTTTTCAATATGAAGACGAATGGTATTACCTATCACCAAAAGTAATGCAGACACCAACAACACCGTCAGGCCAAACACAAAGCGGTCGCCCAGCTTGAGGATCGCGGCCAGGCGCTCCACCCAGACTAGATCAAGTTGTGCCTGTTGCACCTTGGGCATCTCTGCGAGTTTTTGCCGCAGGGCTTCAAGGGCCGGCTTGTCGACTTCATTCGGCGTTACCAGCACCACGCCTGGCAGCGGGTTCTGCGGCAATTCTTTGAGCGCCTCGCCCAGGCCGGATTGCTGCTGGAACTCCTCAAGGGCCTGGTCGCGGCTGATGTACTCGGCATCCGCAACACCCGGCAGGTGCTTGATGTCATCGCGCAAACTCTCGCCTTCCTTGGTACTGGCGTCGAGGTTCAAGTACAGCGAAATCTGCGCCGCGCGCTGCCAGGACCCGCCCAGACGCTCGACGTTATTAAGCAGCAGCGACAACCCCATCGGCAGGCTCAGGGCCACAGCCATCACCAGGCAGGTGAAAAAGCTGCCAATCGGCTGTTTGCCCAGGCGGCGCAGGCTGTCGAGCAGGCTGGCGCGATGGCTTTCGATCCAGGCGCGCAGCAGCGTGCCGAAATCCGGGCCATCGTCATCGTCGCGTTTTTTCTTCTGCGGTTGCGGGTCGGCGGCTTTGGGCGCCACGCGCTCGGAAACTTTAGGGCTGCGTGTCGCACTCATACGCCGGCCTCCCCGTCACCGATCAGGCGGCCACGTTGCAGAGTGAGCATGCGGTGGCGCATACGGGCGATCAGGGCCAGGTCGTGACTGGCGATCAGCACACTGGTACCCAGACGGTTGATGTCTTCGAACACGCCCATGATCTCGGCCGCCAGGCGCGGGTCGAGGTTACCGGTGGGTTCGTCCGCCAGCAGCAAGGCCGGGCGGTGGACAATGGCGCGGGCGATACCGACGCGTTGTTGCTGGCCGGTGGACAGGTCGCCCGGGTACAGGTCGGTCTTGTCCGACAGCGCCACACGCTCCAGTGCCGAATCCACGCGCTTGACGATCTCAGCCTTGGACAGCCCGAGGATCTGCAACGGCAAGGCAATGTTGTTGAACACCGTACGATCAAACAGCAACTGATGGTTCTGGAACACCACACCAATCTGACGGCGCAGGAAAGGAATCTGCGCATTGCTGATGGTGGCCAGGTCCTGGCCCGCCAGCAGCAACTTGCCGGTAGTAGGACGCTCCATCGCCAGCAACAGGCGTAACAATGTACTTTTGCCGGCACCCGAGTGGCCGGTCACAAACAAGAACTCGCCGCGACGCACTCGAAAGCTCAGCTCATGCAAGCCCACATGCCCGTTGGCGTAGCGTTTACCGACCTGTTCGAATCGAATCATGGACGCTCCCGCTCGGCGAAAAGTGCCTGTACAAAGGGTTCGGCTTCAAAGGTGCGCAGGTCATCGATGCCTTCACCGACGCCGATATAACGAATCGGCAAGCCGAACTGTTTAGCCAGGGCGAAGATCACGCCGCCCTTGGCCGTGCCGTCGAGCTTAGTCAATGCCAGGCCGGTCAGTTGCACCGTCTGGTTGAATTGTTTGGCCTGGCTGATGGCGTTCTGGCCTGTGCCGGCATCGAGCACCAGCAACACTTCGTGTGGCGCTTCGCCGTCGAGCTTGCCGATGACACGGCGCACTTTCTTCAGCTCTTCCATCAAATTGTCCTTGGTGTGCAGGCGACCGGCGGTATCGGCGATCAACACATCAATATTGCGGGCCTTGGCAGCCTGCACCGCATCGAAAATCACCGAGGCGGAGTCGGCGCCGGTGTGCTGGGCGATGACTGGAATCTTGTTGCGCTCACCCCAGACTTGCAGCTGCTCCACGGCAGCAGCGCGGAAGGTGTCGCCGGCGGCAAGCATGACCTTCTTGCCTTCCGACTGCAGCTTCTTGGCCAGCTTGCCGATGGTGGTGGTTTTGCCGGCACCGTTGACGCCGACCACCAGAATTACGAACGGCTTCTTCGGGGTGATGACCAGTGGCGCTTCCACAGGTTTGAGCATCGCGGCCAGCTCGGCCTGCAGGGATTTATAGAGCGCATCGGCGTCGGTCAACTGCTTGCGCGCGACCTTCTGGGTCAGGCTCTGGATGATCACCGCAGTGGCTTCGACGCCCACGTCGGCGGTCAGCAGGCGGGTTTCGATGTCTTCCAGCAGCTCATCATCAATAACCTTCTTGCCCAGGAACAGGCTGGCCATGCCTTCGCCAATGCTGGCGCTGGTCTTGCTCAGGCCTTGCTTGAGGCGGGCGAAGAAACCGGTCTTACTGGTTTCAGCAGGCACGACGACCGGCTCCGGTGCGACCGGCGGCTCGATAACGGCAGGCGCGGCAACCACCACAGGTGCCGGCGCGGGCTCCACAACCACCGGCGCAGGCGCTTCGATCAATGGCGGCGCTTCGACCACAACCGCCACCGGCTCAACCACGACCGGAATCGGCGGCGTCACGTGCTCAGCCTGCACGTCTTCAACCAGCGCCACAGGCTCTTCGGCCACCGGCAGTTCCAGCCACGGCTTGTGCTCTGGCTCTGGCTCTGGCGCTGGCTCAACCTGTGCCGCTGGCTGCAATACGGGCTCAGCCATCGGCAACACTACCGGCGCCGGGGTTTCAGCGACCGGTTCGGCTTCTAATACAGGCTCTGGGATAGGCTCAGGTTGAACCTGTGACTGTTCGACGACGGTTTCCTGCGGCTTTTTGCGCAGCCATCCGAACAGGCCTTTTTTCTCGCCAGCCGCAGCTGGGCTCTTCTTGTCGTCGTTGGAACCAAACATGGAGGACGGCTATCTCAAAGTAGCGATGCGCCAGGGCGCCTCGGTAAATAAATTCGATGCAGAACAGACTGCGTTAACGCTCGCTTGTTCATGCGCAACATTTTGTAAGGCGTAAATAAAGGCCTCAACAAATCGTTTCAATAAAGGACTGAAGCGATAAAATCGGCGAAAAGTGGAAGATCGTCGGGGAAACCCACCATCTACTCCAACATTCCTACGACTGGATCCGGGACAAGATGACCGCCGCAGTGGCCGTGTCCAAATCGGATCAGTATCCTAGCACCTCCTCGCCCGCCGACGCTAAGACCAAGCGGGCAACCCAACAGGTTTAAAAACGAATGAATGCTCTAGCCCGCCGCGCCGCTGGCCTGCTGCTCGGCACAGTTTGCCTGCCCCTTTCAGCCTTGGCTGCCGACCCACAACCCACCCATGAATTCACCCTGGATAACGGCCTTAAAGTGGTCGTGCGCGAAGATCATCGTGCACCGGTCGTGGTTTCCCAGGTCTGGTACAAGGTGGGTTCGAGCTATGAAACGCCGGGCCAGACCGGTTTGTCCCATGCCCTGGAACACATGATGTTCAAGGGCAGCGCCAAGGTCGGGCCAGGCGAAGCCTCGTTGATCCTGCGCGACCTGGGCGCCGAAGAAAACGCCTTCACCAGCGACGACTACACCGCCTACTACCAGGTACTGGCCCGTGATCGCCTGGGCGTCGCCTTCGAACTCGAAGCCGACCGCATGGCCAGCCTGCGCCTGCCGGCCGATGAGTTCAGCCGCGAGATCGAGGTCATCAAGGAAGAGCGCCGCCTGCGCACCGACGACAACCCAATGTCCAAGGCCTACGAGCGCTTCAAGGCCATGGCTTACCCGGCCAGCGGCTACCACACGCCGACCATCGGCTGGATGGCCGACCTTGAGCGCATGAAAGTCGAAGAGCTGCGCCATTGGTATCAGTCCTGGTACGTGCCGAACAACGCCACGCTGGTAGTGGTCGGCGACGTGACCCCGGACCAGGTGAAGAGCCTGGCCCAGCGCTACTTCGGCCCAATCCCAAAACGTGATGTGCCACCCGCGAAGATCCCGCTGGAGCTCGCCGAACCCGGCGAGCGCCTGCTGACCATGCATGTACAGACCCAGCTGCCGAGCGTCATTCTCGGTTTCAACGTACCGGGCCTGGCCACCGCCGAAGACAAACGCTCGGTACAAGCTCTGCGCCTGCTCTCGGCCCTGCTGGATGGCGGCTACAGCGCGCGTATCTCGGAGCAATTGGAGCGCGGTGAAGAGTTGGTTTCCGCCGCCTCCACCAGCTACGACGCCTACACCCGGGGCGACAGCCTGTTCACCCTGACGGCCACTCCGAACCAGCAGAAGAAAAAAACCATTGCCCAGGCCGAAGCCGGCCTGTGGCGCCTGCTGGACGAATTGAAAGCCAAACCGCCGACGGCGGAAGAACTGGAGCGTATCCGCGCCCAGGTGATTGCCGGCGTGGTTTACCAACGTGACTCCATTACCAGCCAGGCCACGGCCATCGGCTCGCTGGAAACCGTTGGCCTGTCCTGGAAACTCATGGACACCGAACTGGCCGACCTGCAAAGCGTGACCCCGGAAGACATCCAGAAGGCCGCGCGCACCTATTTCACCCGCGAACGTTTGAGCGTCGCCCATGTTTTGCCTGAGGAGACCGCTCATGAGTGATCGCAAAAGCAGCCGCCTGATCTTTCCTGGCCTGGTCGTCGTCACCCTGATTGCAGCCAGTGCCGTGTACTTCCTGCGCCCGAGCGAGTCCGTAGCCAGCCAGGCATTGGACAAGGCTCAATCGGCCAACAAACTGCAATCCCTCGCGGAGCTGGACGGCAAGGCGCCGACCAACCGCAAGCTTGACGTGCAAACCTGGACCACCGCCGAGGGCGCCAAGGTGCTGTTCGTCGAAGCGCATGAACTGCCGATGTTCGACATGCGCATCCTGTTCGCCGCCGGCAGCAGCCAGGATGGCAGCAGCCCCGGTGTGGCATTGCTGACCAACGCCATGCTTAACGAAGGCGTGCCGGGCAAGGATGTCAGCCAGATTGCCAGCGGCTTTGAAGGCCTGGGCGCCGACTTCGGCAATGGCGCCTATCGCGACATGGCGCTGGTGTCGCTGCGCAGCCTGAGCGACAGCGACAAGCGCGAGGCGGCCCTGGCACTGTTTGACGACGTGATCGGCAAGCCGACGTTCCCGGCCGATTCCCTGGCGCGGATCAAGAACCAGATCCTCGCCGGCTTTGAGTACCAGAAGCAGAACCCGGCCAAGCTGGCCAGCCTTGAACTGTTCAAGCGCCTGTACGGCGACCACCCTTACGCGCACCCGAGCGAAGGCACACCCGACAGCATCCCGAAAATTACCCTCGCGCAGTTGCAGGCGTTCCACGCCAAGGCTTACGCGGCGGGCAACGCGGTCATTGCAGTGGTCGGCGACTTGACCCGCTCCGAGGCCGAAGCCATGACCGCCAAGGTCTCCGCCTCATTGCCCAAAGGTCCGGCCCTGGCGAAGATCGCCCAGCCAACCGAACCGAAGGCCGGCCTGAGCCACATTGAGTTCCCGTCCAAGCAGACGCACCTGTTGTTCGCGCAACTGGGCATCGACCGCGCCGACCCGGATTACGCCGCGTTGTCCCTGGGCAACCAGATCCTCGGCGGCGGTGGCTTCGGCACCCGTTTGATGAGCGAAGTGCGCGAAAAGCGCGGCCTGACCTACGGCGTATACTCCGGCTTCTCACCGATGCAGGCGCGCGGCCCGTTCATGATCAACCTGCAAACCCGCGCCGAAATGAGCGGCGGCACCTTGCGCCTGGTTGAAGACGTGCTGGCCGACTACCTCAAGACCGGCCCGACGCAGAAGGAACTGGATGACGCCAAGCGCGAGCTGGCCGGCAGCTTCCCGCTGTCCACCGCGAGCAATGCCGATATCGTCGGGCAACTGGGCGCCATGGGTTTCTACAACCTGCCGCTGAGCTATCTGGAAGATTTCATGAAACAATCCCAGGCCCTGACCGTAGAACAGGTGAAGGCTGCGATGAATAAACACTTGAGCGCCGACAAGATGGTCATCGTGACCGCCGGCCCGACGATTGCGCAAAAGCCACTACCGCCCCCCACTGATAAACCTGCCGAGCAGCCGCTCGGGGTTCCGGAGCATTAATGGCCAGTTCATCTCGCCCGAAAAAACCCGTCCACAACGTCCATAACGGTGTGGGCCAACTGCGCATCATTGGTGGCGAATGGGGCAGCCGCAAGCTGAGCTTCCCCGACGTCGTCGGCCTGCGTCCAACCCCGGATCGCGTGCGTGAAACCCTGTTCAACTGGCTCGCGCCGTACATCGGCGGCGCCAAGGTGCTGGACCCGTTTGCCGGCAGCGGCGCGCTGTTCCTCGAAGCGCTGTCCCGTGGCGCGGCGCAAGGCCAGGCGCTGGATGCCAGCAATGTGGCCGTCTCCAGCCTCAAGGAACACCTGGGCACCCTGCGCTGCACCACCGGCCAGGTTCAGACCGCCGACGCGTTGCGCTACCTGGAAACCCAGCCGGCCACCGAGTACGACGTGGTGTTCCTCGACCCGCCGTTCAACCAGAACCTGCTGCCGACGGTGTGTGCGTTGCTGGAAGAGCGCCAATGGCTGGCACCGGATGCGTGGATCTACACTGAAAGCGAGACCGCACCGTCGACCCTCGGCCTGCCGGGTAGCTGGCGCCTGCACCGGGAGCAGAAGTCCGGTCGGGTGTATTACGCGTTGTGGCACCGTTTGGTGGAAAGCGCTGCCTGATTTATGGCGAGCGGGCTGGCCCCGCTCGCCACAACAAGCTCGCTCGCTACAGAGATATCCATGATTCCTTCCGTCGACCTGTTCAAACCCGCCTTCGGCCTTGGCAACCCGCACCTACAAACGCTTTGGGGGCCATTGTGGCGCCCTACCACCCATATCGAACGCCAGCGCGAGCGCCTATGGTTGGACGACGGCGACTTTCTCGACCTCGACTGGCATGGCCCCCATGACGCGCAAGCGCCGTTGGTGCTGGTGCTGCATGGGCTGACGGGGTCGTCCAATTCGCCCTACGTGGCCGGCCTGCAAAAAGCCCTCGCTTCCCAAGGCTGGGCCAGCGCAGCGTTGAACTGGCGCGGGTGCTCGGGCGAACCCAACCTCTTGGCGCGCAGCTATCACTCGGGCGCCAGCGAGGACCTGGCGGCCGCGATTGCCCATCTGCGCACCCAGCGGCCGTTGGCTCCGCTGTACGCCGTGGGTTATTCGCTGGGGGGCAATGTGCTGCTCAAGCACCTGGGAGAAACCGGCGAAGCCTCTGGGCTGCAAGGCGCGGCGGCAGTGTCGGTGCCGTTTCGGCTGGATCAATGTGCAGATCGCATCGGGTTGGGCTTTTCGCGGGTTTATCAAAAGCATTTCATGCGCGAGATGTTGGCGTATATCCGCCTCAAACAGAGCCGGTTTCTACAGGATGGTCGGGCTGACGGGCTAAAAACCCTGGAAGCACTGGGCTCTCTGGAGAAGATGCGCACATTCTGGGACTTCGACGGGCGGGTAACCGCGCCGCTGCATGGGTTCCTCAGTGCAGAAGACTATTACCGCCGCGCATCGAGCCGTTACTACCTGGGCGAAATCCGTACCCCCACCCTGATCATCCAGGCCGCCGATGACCCCTTCGTGTTCGCCCACAGCCTGCCCGAGGCCAGCGAACTGTCGGACTGCACCGAGTTCGAGTTGCTGGCCAAGGGTGGGCATGTGGGGTTTGTCGAGGGTTCGCTGAAGCACCCCAGCTACTACCTGGAGCGCCGCATCCCGCAATGGTTGCGGGAGGAGCACGCTAAATAATGAGGCAGCGGGCTTGCCCGCTCCCACATTTCGATTGGGTTTACACACCAGGCAAATCAGTCGCCGGTTGCAACTTCCCGCGCCGGATCAGTAATCCACTCGCTCCACGACCCTGCATACAACTTGCCCAACGGATAACCCGCCAAACTCAGGGCAAACAGGTTGTGACACGCCGTCACGCCCGAACCGCAATACGCCACCAGTGCATCCGGCGAACGCCCCTGCAACTGCGCGGCGAAGCGCTGTTTGAGCTGCTCAGCCGGCAGGAAGCGCCCATCGCTGCCCAGGTTTTCATTGAATGCCGCACATTGCGCGCCGGGAATGTGCCCGGCGATCGGGTCGATCGGCTCCACGTCGCCACGAAACCGTGGTTGGGCACGGGCATCGATCAAGGTCATGCCCGGTTCGCCCAGGCGCTTTTGCAGGTGTTGCGCATCCAATACCAGCTGATTATCCGGCGTACCGGCAAATGTTCCCGGCTCAACCACAGGTGCGTCCAGGCTCAGCGGGAAACCTGCCGTGTGCCAGGCCTTGAGGCCACCGTCCAGAATAAACACGCCATCACGCTTGCCCAGCCAGGCCAGCAGCCACCAGGCGCGGGCGGCATAGGCGCCGGGGCCGTCGTCATACAGCACGATATCGGTGTCGGCGTTGATGCCCCAGGCCCGCAGTTGCACAACCAACGTATCCGCTGCCGGTAGCGGGTGGCGACCGGTCACGCCCTTGGTCACCTGCCCGCTGAGGTGGCGCTCCAGGTCGGCGTATTGCGCGCCTTCGATATGCCCTTCGGCGTAGCTGCAAAGCCCATAATCCGGGTCTTCCAGGGCGAAGCGGCAATCCAGGATCACCAGCCCGCCGCGCGGTTGGCGCTCGGCCAATTGCTGGGGGCTGATCAGTTGGGCAAGCGGCATGACAGGACTCCTGTGAACAGATTCGAGAAAGGGCCTACTTCACTTCTTCCAGTGCCTGATTCAACGGCACGTAAAACTCTTTGAACAAGGCATCCACTGCGTCTTTCGCCTCGGCGGTAACAAACCCCGCCTCCAGCACCAGCACCTGATACACACCGCGCTTGATCGCTTCGGCGCTCAAGTGAGCGGAGTTTTCATTGGTGGTGCACAGAAAGCGCACCCAAGAGGTGAGGATGATCCAGGCATTCAGGGTTAGCGCTTCGGTTTGCACCGGGTCCATATTGAGGATGCCCGCCTCGACAAACCCCTGATAAATGGCGCTGCCCTGGATCAGGCAGCGCTGGGAAAACCGCCGGTAGCCGGTGGCAAGTTCCGGGTCGCTTTCCAGCAGATGTTCAAGGTCACGGTGCAGGAAACGGTAGCGCCACATGCCGGCCAGCACGGCCTGCAGGTAGAAACGTTTGTCTTCGACGGTCACGGCGCGGCCTTGGGGCGGGCGCAAAAAACTGTCTACCAGGGCTTCGTATTCACGAAACAACACGGCGATGATCGCCTGCTTATTGGGGAAGTGGTAGTACAGGTTGCCCGGGGAAATTTCCATATGGGCGGCGATATGGTTGGTGCTGACACTGCGTTCACCCTGCTGGTTAAAAAGCTCCAGGCTGGTTTGCACAATGCGCTCGCTGGTCTTTACTCGTGGTGCCATAGGGGATCAGCTTCTGAACACGTGATGAAGCATCTTACGGCCTATCCTGCTCAGGATAAATCCGCATGTTGCTGCAATGTTATTTGACATTTTAGAGTAATGACTCTAATAAATGATGCATTCCAATAACAATCGGGAACTGCGCCATGCCTGCCAACGTTGCCTACCTGCAAGACGCCCAGGCGCTGGATCAACTCCAGGGCTTGTTCGACGCCCAGCGTCTCGCCTATGCGGCCAACCCGATGCCGCCCGCCGAGCAACGCCAGCAATGGCTCAAGGCATTGCGCGACTTGCTCAGCGACGAACGCGAGGCGCTGATCAAGGCGATCAGCCAGGACTTCAGCCACCGCAGTGCCGACGAAACCCTGTTCGCCGAACTGATGCCCAGCCTGCACGGCATTCACTACGCCAGCAAACACCTCAAAGGCTGGATGAAACCTTCCCGTCGCGCTGTGGGCATTGCCTTCCAACCTGCTTCAGCCAAAGTCATCTACCAGCCGCTCGGTGTGGTGGGCGTAATCGTGCCCTGGAACTACCCGCTGTATTTGGCCATTGGCCCGTTGGTGGGTGCTTTGGCAGCAGGTAACCGGGTGATGCTCAAACTCAGCGAGTCCACCCCGGCCACCGGTGAACTGCTCAAGGCACTACTGGGGAAAATCTTCCCTGAGGATCTGGTGTGCGTGGTGCTGGGCGAGGCCGACGTGGGTATGGCGTTTTCCAAACTGCGCTTCGATCACTTGTTGTTCACCGGCGCCACCAGCATCGGCAAGCATGTGATGCGCGCGGCTGCCGAGCACCTCACGCCGGTCACGCTGGAGCTGGGCGGCAAGTCGCCCGCGATCGTCTCGGCCGACGTGCCACTCAAGGACGCCGCCGAGCGCATCGCCTTCGGCAAATGCCTGAATGCCGGGCAAACCTGCGTGGCGCCGGACTACGTGTTGGTACCGGAAGACCGCGTCGAAGGGTTCATCGAGGCCTACTCCAAGGCAGTCCGCGGGTTTTATCCGACGTTGGCCGACAACCCGGACTACACCGCCATCATTAACGAGCGGCAACAGGCCCGGCTCAACGCCTACGTCAAAGACGCCACCGACAAAGGCGCCACCCTGATTCCGCTTTACGAGCAAGGCCAGGCTCGGCGCATGGCCCATAGCCTGTTGCTGAATGTCAGCGATGACATGACTGTGATGCAGGACGAAATCTTCGGCCCGGTGCTGCCGATCGTGCCTTATCGCGGCATCGACCAGGCGTTTGCCTACATCAACCACCGTCCTCGCCCGTTGGCCCTGTATTACTTCGGCTACAACAAGAGCGAGCAGAACCGTGTGCTCCACGAGACTCACTCTGGCGGTGTATGCCTGAATGACACGCTGCTGCATGTGGCTCAGGACGACATGCCTTTTGGCGGCATCGGCCCATCGGGTATGGGCCACTACCACGGCCATGAAGGCTTCCTCACGTTCAGCAAGGCCAAGGGTGTGCTGGTCAAGCAGCGCCTGAACGCGGCGAAGTTGATCTACCCGCCCTATGGCAAGTCGATCCAGACGTTGATTCAGAAGCTGTTTATCCGTTGATAACACACCCTCGGGATAACAATAACAATGAACCCTAGCCTGACTGATTCACCCGCGCTGTCGCGACGCGGCGTCTTGAAAATCGGCCTGTGCGCCAGCGCGTTCCTGGCCACTGCCGGGCTCGGCGCCAGCCTCAGCGGCTGCTCCAGCAGCACCCCGGCCAGCGGCTTTGCCATGCTGCGCAGCAGTGATTTGCCGTTCCTGCGCGCGGTCATCCCGGTGCTGCTCGAAGGCGCGGCCAGCGCCCAGGATGTGGTCGCCGGGATCGAAGACACCCTGAAAAAACTCGACTACAGCCTGCAACACTTGTCGCCGGAGATGTTCAAGCTCACCCAGCAACTGTTCGACGTACTGGGTATGGGTATCACCCGCGGTCCGTTGACCGGGATCTGGGGCAGCTGGGAAAACGCCAGCAGCGAGCAAATTCGCAACTTCCTGCACCGCTGGGAAAACAGCTACCTCAACCTGCTGCGCATGGGCCAGGGCTCACTGCTCAAGCTGGTGATCATGGCCTGGTACTTCCGCCCGCAATCCTGGGCCCATTGCGGTTACCCCGGCCCGCCGAAGATCTAACCCTGATAAGCCGATCAGAAAATATGGGAGCGGGCCTGCTCGCGAAAGCGGTGGGTCAGTCAATAAATTCTTAACTGATAGACCGTATTCGCGAGCAAGCCAGCTCCCACATTGACCGCAACTTCGTAGCGTTTAACTCATAAGAACAAGAGTGCACTTCTATGCCCGTACCCGATCTGTTCCGCGACGGCCTGGCCCGTGGCTGGAAAACCCACAATGGCGCCGCCTTAGGCAGCGATCTGACCCTGGAAGCCGATGTGGCGATTATCGGCAGCGGCGCCGGGGGTGGCACCACCGCCGAGATCCTCAGCGCAGCCGGCTACAAGGTGTTGCTGATCGAGGAAGGCCCGCTCAAAACCAGCAGCGATTTCAAACTGCTGGAAGACGAGGCCTACGCCAGCCTGTACCAGGAAGGCATCGGCCGCATGAGCAAAGACGGCGCGATCACCATCCTGCAGGGCCGGGCGGTGGGCGGCACCACGCTGATCAACTGGACGTCGAGCTTTCGTACGCCCGACGCCACCCTCGCCCACTGGGCCAGCGAATACGCGGTAACCGGCCACAGCAGCGCCGAGATGGCGCCGTGGTTCGAGAAGATGGAACAGCGCCTGGGTATCGCGCCGTGGGCCATCCCCCCGAATGCCAACAACGATGTGATTCGCAAAGGCTGCGAAAAACTCGGTTACAGCTGGCACGTGATTCCACGCAACGTGCGCGGCTGCTTCAACCTGGGGTATTGCGGCATGGGCTGCCCGGTCAACGCCAAGCAGTCGATGCTGGTCACCACCATTCCGTCCACCCTGGAAAAAGGCGGCGAGCTGCTCTACCTGGCCCGCGCCGAGCAGCTCAAATACAGCGGCGACACGATCAGCAGCCTGGAATGCGTCGCCATGGATGAACGCTGCGTGGCCCCCACCGGGCGCAAGATCACGGTCAAGGCCAAGCATTACGTCCTGTCCGGTGGTGGCATCAACAGCCCGGCGCTGCTGATGCGTTCAAACGCACCCGACCCGCATTCGCGGCTGGGCAAACGGACCTTTCTGCACTTGGTGAACTTCTCCGCCGGGCTGTTCGACGAGGTCATCAACCCGTTCTACGGTGCGCCACAGTCGATCTATTCCGACCACTTCCAATGGCAGGACGGCACGACCGGCAAAATGTCCTACAAGCTGGAAGCTCCGCCCTTACATCCGGGCTTGGCCAGCACCCTGTTCGGCGGCTACGGCACACAAAACGCCTTGGACATGAGCCAACTGCCGCATACCCACGCCATGCTCGCGCTGTTGCGTGACGGCTTTCATCCCGACAGCCCGGGCGGTACCGTGGAATTGCGCAGTGACGGCACGCCGGTGCTCGATTATCAGGTATCGGATTACGCCTGGGACGGCCTGCGCCGGGCGTTCCATACCATGGCCGAGATTCAGTTCGCGGCGGGCGCCAAGTCGGTGAAGCCGCTGCACCACGATGCACGCTACGTGAACTCCTTGGCCGAGGCACGCAGCCTGATTGATGGCCTGAGCCTGGAATTGCACCGAACCACACTGGGCAGCGCTCACGTAATGGGCGGTTGCGCGATGGGCGAAGACCCGAAAAACGCGGTGGCCGACAGCCTCGGCCGGCATCACCAATTGCGCAACCTGTCGATCCACGATGGCTCTCTATTCCCCACCAGCATTGGGGCTAACCCGCAATTATCGGTGTACGGATTGACGGCGCAACTGGCGACAGCATTGGCCGAACGTCTGAAAACGGCATGAAAAAACACGGTATTCGTGCTGTCTATAGTGCTTTCTTCTGCATAAGTTGACTTGGCCGACCGGGATGGCTGCGATACCATCCGGTTCCCCAACGGACTCCGCCAGGACGACGCGATGAACCGAGTGTTGTACCCAGGTACCTTCGACCCGATTACCAAAGGCCATGGCGATCTGGTCGAACGTGCCTCTCGCTTGTTCGACCATGTGATCATCGCGGTCGCCGCCAGCCCCAAGAAAAACCCGCTGTTTCCCCTGGAACAGCGCGTGGAATTGGCGCGTGAGGTCACCAAGCACCTGCCCAATGTGGAAGTGGTGGGCTTTTCGACGCTGCTGGCGCACTTCGCCAAAGAGCAGAACGCCAATGTGTTCTTGCGTGGCCTGCGTGCCGTGTCGGACTTCGAATACGAATTCCAACTGGCCAACATGAACCGCCAACTGGCGCCGGACGTAGAAAGCCTGTTCCTCACGCCATCGGAGCGTTATTCGTTCATTTCTTCCACGCTGGTTCGTGAAATCGCGGCACTGGGCGGGGATATCACCAAGTTCGTGCACCCGGCCGTGGCGGATGCGCTGACCCTGCGTTTCAAAAAGTAATTTCTGACCAGCGGGCTTGTCTGTGGCCAGTGGGCTTGACGCAATAAGCCCGCTCACCACCACAAGCACATCGCCACAGGTCATGTGCGCTCGCACTGTGGGCGCCAATGCGGCACAATTGCGCGCATTCGTTTTCAGATGCCCTGGCTGACAGCCCTGGCAGGAGTTTCCATGTCCCTGATCATCACCGACGATTGCATCAACTGCGACGTCTGCGAACCCGAGTGCCCGAACGCTGCGATTTCCCAGGGCGAAGAGATCTACGTGATCGACCCCAACCTGTGCACCCAGTGCGTCGGCCACTACGACGAGCCTCAGTGCCAGCAAGTGTGCCCGGTGGATTGCATTCCGCTGGATGAAGCCCATCCGGAAACGGAAGAGCAGTTGATGGAGAAGTACCGGAAGATTACCGGTAAGGCTTAAGGTTCTTCAGCGTCTATCCGGCCTCTTCGCGAGCAAGCCGGCCCCACGTTTAAGCGTATTTCGTCAGAACGAACGCGTTCTAATGTGGGAGCGGGCTTGCTCGCGAAGGCGGCATCCGCCATCACACAGCGTCAGCTCTGGCACTTAGGGCAAAACACACTCGCGCGCTGCCCCAACACCACATTACGCAGCTCGCTGCCGCACACCTTGCACGCCTCGCCGCCACGGCCATAGACGAACAGTTCCTGCTGGAAATACCCCGGCTGCCCATCGCCGCCGATAAAGTCCCGCAGCGTGGTGCCGCCCCGTTCGATCGCGGCCGCCAGCACACGCTTGATCTCAATCGCCAGCTTCAGATAGCGCCCGCGTGAAATACCGCCCGCGGCCCGACGCGGATCAATCCCCGCCGCAAACAACGCTTCCGTCGCATAAATATTGCCAACCCCCACCACCACGGCGTTGTCCATGATGAACGGCTTCACCGCCACTGACTTGCCACGGGACAGCTGAAACAGGCGCTCGCCGTCAAACAGGTCGGTCAACGGCTCCGGCCCCAGGCGCATCAGCAACGCGTGGTTGTGCGGGTCCTGACTCCAGAGCATTGCGCCGAAGCGCCGTGGGTCGGTGTAGCGCAGGGCCAGGCCGGATTCGAGTTCGATATCCACATGCTCATGTTTGAGTGCCGGCAAACCGACTTCCACCAGGCGCAGGTTGCCCGACATACCTAAGTGGCTGATCAAGGTGCCCACTTCGGCATTGATCAACAGGTACTTGGCCCGCCGCTCCACCAAGACGATGCGCTGCCCTGAGAGACGCACATCGAGGTCTTCCGGGATCGGCCAGCGCAGGCGCCGCTCACGCACCACCACGCGACTGACCCGCTGGCCTTCCAGGTGTGGCGCAATTCCGCGCCGGGTGGTTTCGACTTCTGGTAACTCGGGCATGTGTACCTCTGGAAAAAAGGGTCAGTGCGCGCCCAACTCGCGGATCGACAACTTCATGCTTTCAAAGTCGTAGTCCGACAGGCCCACGTAATCCAGCACCAGGTGGCCGATAGCATTCCACTCATGGTCCTCAGCCTGGCTGCCCAGCACCCGGTAAGACGAGCAAATGTGCTCGGCCATTTTCAGGATCGCCAGCAGGTTTTTCAGTTGCGGAGTGCGCGATGACTCATCGCTGAAAATCGCCAGGGCGTTGTGGTGGTTGGCGATGGCGTCGGTCACATGCTCCGGCAGGCGCCAGGATTTGGCGGTGTAATAACCGACGACTGCATGGTTGGTGTTGAACGCGTTGTTCTCGGTGTCGACCACGCGGCAGTCGGGGCCGGCGTTGGCGTAGGCCTCTTCCAGCACCGCCATGTAGTTGGGGAAACGCTTGAGCATCAACGGTACGCCGCAATCGTGGAACAGGCCCAGAGCATAGGCCTCGTCGACGGTTTGCGAACCGGTGCGCTTGGCCAGGGTCAGGCACGTCATGGCCACATCCTGGGCGGTGTCCCAGAAGCGGTTGAGGGTGACGATGGTGTCGTCGCTCATCTCGCCCTTGATCGACTGGGCATTGATCAGGTTAATGATCGAGCGGCTGCCCAGCAGGTTCACTGCGCGCTGGATCGAGGCGATCTTGTTGCTCAGCCCGTAATAGGGCGAGTTGACGATCTTCAGCAGCGCGCCGGACAAGCCTGGGTCTTGGGAGATCAACCGCGCGATCACTTCCAGGTCCGGGTCGGGCATGTACTGCTCCATCTGCAAATCCACCATGATTTGCGGTTGAGGCGGCACGCTGATGCCTTGCAGGGCCTGTTGGATCTGCTCGGCGGAAAGCTCTTGGGACATAAGTACACACTCTGGGCTAGGCGAGGATTCTAACCCTTATGAAGACTTGACCGACACCCAAATGCCGAACTGAAACCGGATCAAATGTGGGAGCGGGCTTGCTCGCGAAAGCGCGGTGTCAGTCACCGAATACAGTGGCTGATCCACCGCTTTCGCGAGCAAGCCCGCTCCCACATGTCCGGCGGCGCCGCGAATTCATGCACAACACGGTATACTCCCGCTCTTTTTTCCGGAGCGACGTCATGTCCCTGCCAAGCCTGCGTCTCAAAGCCAACGCCGATCGTCGTTTGCGCAACGGCCACCTGTGGGTCTACAGCAACGAAATCGACGTGGCCGCCACACCTCTTCACGGCTTCCAGGCAGGCGACCAGGCCATCCTGGAAGCGGCCGGCGGCAAGACCCTGGGCATCGTGGCCATGAGCCCGAACAACCTGATCTGCGCACGCCTGTTGTCGCGCGACATCAAGTTGCCCCTGGACAAGTCGCTGCTGGTACACCGCATCAACGTCGCCCTGTCGCTGCGTGACCGCCTGTTCGACAAGCCGTTCTACCGCCTGGTCTACGGCGATTCCGACCTGTTGCCAGGCCTGGTCGTCGACCGTTTCGGCGACATCCTGGTGGTGCAGATCGCTTCGGCGACCATGGAAGCCCACAAAGCAGACGTGATCGCGGCGCTGACCCAAGTGCTCAAGCCGAGCGGCATCCTGTTCAAGAACGACTCCGCCGCACGCGACGCTGAAGGCCTCAACCGCTACGTTGAAACCGTGTTCGGCCTGGTGCCGGAGTGGGTAGCGCTGGAAGAAAATGGCGTCAAGTTCGAAGCGCCGGTCATCCAGGGCCAGAAAACCGGCTGGTTCTACGACCACCGCATGAACCGCGCGCGCCTGGCCCCGTATGCCAAAGGCAAACGTGTGCTGGACCTGTACAGCTACATCGGCGGCTGGGGCGTGCAAGCTGCAGCCTTCGGCGCCAGTGAAGTGTTCTGCGTCGACGCTTCCGCTTTCGCCCTCGACGGCGTTGAGCGTAACGCCGCGCTGAACGGCGTCGCCGAGAAAATGACCTGCATCGAAGGCGACGTCTTCGAAGCCCTCAAAGAGCTGAAAGCCAGCGAAGAACGTTTCGACGTGATCGTCGCCGACCCGCCGGCCTTCATCAAACGCAAAAAAGACATGAAAAACGGCGAAGGCGCCTACCGCCGCCTGAACGAGCAAGCCATGCGCCTGCTCAGCAAGGACGGCATCCTGGTCAGCGCCTCGTGCTCGATGCACCTGCCGGAAGACGACCTGCAAAACATCCTGCTGACCAGCGCCCGCCACCTGGACCGCAATATCCAGATGCTCGAACGCGGCGGCCAGGGCCCGGACCACCCGGTGCACCCGGCAATTGCCGAGACGCGCTACATCAAGAGCATTACCTGCCGGTTGTTGCCTAACAGCTAAGGTAGGCCGCGCTCTGCGATAGAGCGCGGATCAAAATGTGGGAGCACACCAGCTCCCACATTTTTCGCTGTGTCAGAAACATTGCCACACAGGTCCCTACGCGCATCCCACAACGTTTTTGATTGAATTTCGCAGGTCGCAGACTAGTATCGGTTGCTGGTTTCACTCCGGAAAACAAAAACAATGTCTGAGTCCACCTGCTCGCTCCCGCTCAGTGGCGGCGCCAAGCATCAACAACGCTCGCGCTTCATCCTCATCACCTGCATTTCACTGATCAGCTTCTTTCCGATCAACATTCTCCTGCCCTCATTTCCCGCGCTGGCTACCCGGTTCGACATGCCGACGGCAGACATCGCACTGTCCATCAGCCTGTTCACCCTGGTCTTTTCCATCTCGCAACTGGTCGCCGGCCCGCTGTCGGATAAATGGGGCCGCAAGGAAGTCCTGCTCGGCTGCATCACCTTGTCGATCCTGGGCGCGATTGGCTGCGCGCTGGCCGCGGACTACCTGACCTTCTTGCTGTTTCGCTCTGTACAGGCGATGGGCTGTGGTTTCTTCGTGCTGGGCCACGCCCTGGTGGAAGACCTGTTCGAGGAACAGGATCGAGCCCGGGTACGCCTCTATTACATGACCCTGAGTGGTTCGTTTGTCGCGCTGTCACCCCTGATAGGCTCCTGGCTGCAAACCACCTTCGACTGGCAAGGCAGCTTCTACGGATTCGCGCTGATGGCGCTGGGCATGTTGATCCATGCGTTCTGCATCCTGCCGTCCAAATCCGCCAGCCCCCACCGCGCGCCGGTTTCGATCATCGGTACGCTGAAAGCCGTCGCAAGCAATCGAGACTTCCTGCGTTACTGGTGGATCGCCGCGCTGGTGTTTGCCTGTTATTTCGCGCTGATCAGCGTGACGCCGCTGATTTTCATGGATGCACTGAAACTGTCCGAATACCAGTACGCCCTGGTGCTGATGGTATACGGCGTGGCCTATCTGCTCGGCGGCGTCGCGGCGTCGTATTTGCAAAAGCGCATCCCGCTGTCCCGGCAAATCAACTTCGGCCTCGGCTTGCTGCTTGTCGCCGGTGTGCTGTTGACACTGATCGTCAGCTTTGAGGCCATCACCACCGTCACCCTGCTGATTCCGATGCTGATCAGCGCCCTGGCCGTTACCCTGGTTCGGCCTGCCGCGATTTCTGCGGCGATGTTGCTGTTCTCCAGCAGTGCCGGCACCGCAGCATCGGCAGGCAACAGCATCATGTTCCTCACTGCCGCCGTCAGCAGCGCCGCCCTAGCGCAAACCGGAACGCATTTGCTGATGACCATTGCTGTCAGCTTCATCCTTTTCAGCTTGTGGGGTTGGTTGACGAATGCGCGGGTCGGGCGCTGACGCCCCGCCACACGTCCCGTAAGCGCTGTCTGCACGCTTACGGCCATTCCCTCCAGCCGCCAGCGGTGTAGAATCGGGTCTATTCATCGCCAGTCATCCCCCGGCGGGTTTATGAGCTCAAGGCCCAAGCACGCGGCGATCCCGCGACGCGAGTGGCAACTTTTGGACACACGGCCATTTTCGGAGTGCTCCAGACGTCAATAGAAGCTCTCTCCCCAGTAGTACCTGATTAGTAGTTACCTGATTAGCCGCCCGGAGTGCTCCAATGCCTGATTACCGCTCGAAAACATCCACCCACGGCCGCAACATGGCCGGCGCCCGCGCACTGTGGCGTGCCACGGGGATGAAAGATGACGACTTCAAAAAGCCGATCATCGCGATTGCCAACTCGTTCACCCAATTCGTACCCGGCCACGTCCACCTCAAGGACCTGGGCCAGCTGGTCGCCCGCGAGATCGAACGCGCCGGCGGTGTCGCCAAAGAATTCAACACCATCGCCGTGGATGACGGCATCGCCATGGGCCATGACGGCATGCTGTATTCGCTGCCGAGCCGCGAGATCATCGCCGACTCCGTGGAATACATGGTCAACGCCCACTGCGCCGACGCCATCGTGTGCATCTCCAACTGCGACAAGATCACCCCCGGCATGCTGATGGCCTCCCTGCGCCTGAACATCCCGGTGATCTTCGTCTCCGGCGGCCCGATGGAAGCCGGCAAGACCAAGCTCGCCTCCCACGGCCTCGACCTGGTCGATGCCATGGTCATCGCCGCCGATTCCAGCGCCTCTGACGAGAAGGTCGCGGAATACGAGCGCAGCGCGTGCCCAACCTGTGGTTCGTGCTCCGGCATGTTCACCGCCAACTCGATGAATTGCCTGGTGGAAGCCCTGGGCCTGGCGTTGCCGGGTAACGGTTCGACCCTGGCCACCCACAGCGACCGCGAGCAACTGTTCCTGCAAGCCGGCCGCACCATCGTCGAGCTGTGCAAGCGTTACTACACCGAGAACGATGAGTCGGTGTTGCCGCGTAACATCGCCAACTTCAAGGCGTTCGAAAACGCCATGACTCTGGATATCGCCATGGGCGGTTCCACCAACACCATCCTGCACTTGCTGGCCGCCGCCCAGGAAGCCGAGATCGATTTCGACCTGCGCGACATCGACCGTCTGTCCCGCCACGTGCCGCAACTGTGCAAAGTCGCGCCGAACATCCAGAAATACCACATGGAAGACGTGCACCGCGCCGGCGGGATCTTCTCGATCCTCGGTTCCCTGGCCCGCGGCGGCCTGCTGCACACCGACCTGCCGACCGTGCACAGCAAATCCCTGGCCGAAGGCATCGCCAAATGGGACATCACCCAGACGGACGACGAAGCCGTGCACACCTTCTTCAAGGCAGGCCCGGCGGGCATCCCGACGCAAACTGCGTTCAGCCAGTCGACCCGTTGGGACACCCTGGACGACGACCGTGAAAACGGCTGCATCCGCAGTGTCGAGCACGCCTACTCGCAAGAAGGCGGCCTGGCCGTGCTGTACGGCAACATCGCCCTTGACGGCTGCGTAGTGAAAACCGCTGGCGTGGACGAGTCGATCCACGTGTTCGAAGGCCGCGCCAAGATCTACGAAAGCCAGGACAGCTCGGTACGTGGCATCCTCGCCGACGAAGTCAAAGAAGGCGACATCGTCATCATCCGTTACGAAGGCCCGAAAGGCGGCCCGGGCATGCAAGAGATGCTCTACCCGACGTCGTACCTCAAATCCAAAGGCCTGGGCAAAGCCTGCGCCCTGTTGACCGACGGCCGTTTCTCCGGCGGCACCTCGGGCCTGTCGATCGGCCACGCTTCGCCAGAAGCCGCTGCCGGTGGCGCGATTGGCCTGGTGCAGGATGGCGACAAAGTGCTGATCGACATTCCGAACCGCTCGATCAACCTGTTGATCAGCGATGAAGAGCTGGCTGCACGCCGGGTCGAACAGGACAAGAAAGGCTGGAAACCGGTTGAGAAACGTCCACGTAAAGTGACGACCGCGTTGAAAGCGTATGCCCTGCTGGCCACCAGTGCCGACAAGGGTGCGGTACGTAACAAGGCGATGCTCGACGGCCTGTAAGCCTCGCCCATAAAAATGCCCCGCCAAGTGCGGGGCATTTTTTTGCCTGCAGAAAACTCCCCAGACATAGAAGACCAACTGTGGGAGCTGGCTTGCCTGCGAAAGCGGTGGGCCAGCCGACTCATGTATGGCCTGACACACCGCCTTCGCGAGCAAGCCCGCTCCCACATTCGACCGCATTCCTATGCTGGAACTCGGTCAAGTGTGGTCGACCGCATTCCTGTGCTGGAACTCGGTCAAATGTGGGAGCGGGCTTGCTCGCGAAGCAGGCGCCTGGGTCTTACTGAATCTCGTCAGGCTTAACGATCACCCAGTTCTTGTCCGCCGTCACCGGCAACCCTTCCTTGGCTTGTGCGGCCGCGTGCTTGGCCATCATGCCGTTGAGCTGGGTCATGTATTTGTCTTTGCGGTTGACCCACAGGTGGATGCCACCTTTAGCCACGTCCACATCGTGGAACAGCATGTAGCCGTCGCTGGTCGGCGTGTCACCCCCAACGATCACCGGCTTTTTCCACTCGTCGATGTAGGTCAGGATGGCGGCGTGTTTGCCGGCCATCCAGGTTGCCGGCGTCCACAGATAAGGGGTCAGTTCCAGGCCAAGGTTGGCCTTCTCGTCATATTTGCCGGCAGCGATTTGTTTGCGTGCGGTGGTCAGCTCGCCGGTCTTGCGGTCCTTGAGCAGGGTGCTCACGCCGATGACGTTCTCGGGTTTGACGTTGTAGCCGTACTTCGGATCGGCAGCGACCATGCGCACCAGTTCCTCGGACGCGGCGGTCATCACGTAGACCTCAATGCCGTTTTCCATCAGCTTGTTGTAGAGCTCAGCCTGGCCGGTGAAGACTTTTGGTGGCTGGACGTCCATGTTCTTGACCACGTCACCGTCGTAGTACGTGACCGGGACGGGCTTGCCGGAAGCCATCATCTCATCGACGTAGCCTTTGAGCTCCTTGAGGGTGAAGCCGGAGAAAATCTGCGCCACCCACGGGTAGCAGACCATGTCGTCGACTTCGCAAAGGCGGTAGTAGTAGCTGAACAGGCTTTCCTTGTGTTCAGCGGTGTCCTTGAAGGGGATCAGCTTCAGGGACGGGTCCATGGTGTCGCGGGTGATCAAGCCCTTGTTTTCCAGGTACGGCAGCAAGGACTCTTCAAGGTCATAGCGGTAGCTGGTGTTGTCCATGTCGAACACCGCGAAGTTACCCTTGTTGGCGTTGGCGGCAATCATCTTGTTCAGTTGCTCGGCGGCGGGCGCCGGCCAGTGCTTCAACTCGGTGGCGGCAAATGCCTGGCTGGCGAGGCCGAAGCAGAAGGCGGCGGCAAGTAGTGTTGGCGCGAGCTTCATAAGCGTTTTCTCCCTGAGTGAAAGACATCGACGCTAACAAATCTGTGTGACAGTTATCGCCCGAGCGCGACCGCTTACATCGTGATTGCGCCAAGGGCATGTGCCTGAACGTCACCCGCTTATTCCAAAAACGACAGTCAACATTCCATATCGGTATTAAATCAATATATTTCAAGCTGTTAGCATTTCCGGTTCGCAATCGCAGGCTCACGCGATTGGCTGCCTTCTCAACGGAGCTTCAATGAATCTGCCCCTGATTCTCAACTTACTGGTGTTCGTGGCCCTGTTGCTGGGCCTGGCACAAACTCGCCACACGCACTGGAGCCTCGCCAAGAAGGTCCTGTTCGCCCTGGCCCTCGGCGTGGTGTTCGGTACGGCATTGCACGCCATTTATGGCGACGGTAACCCGGTGCTCAAAGCGTCCATCGGTTGGTTCGACCTGGTCGGTAACGGCTACGTGCAACTGCTGCAAATGATCGTGATCCCGTTGGTATTCGCTTCGATCCTCAGCGCAGTGGCCCGTCTGCATAATGCCTCGTCCCTGGGCAAGATCAGCTTTCTGACCATCGGCACGCTGCTGTTCACCACGGCGATTGCGGCGCTGATCGGCATCGGCCTGACCAACCTGTTCGGCCTCACCGCCGAAGGCCTGGTGGCCGGCACCCAGGAAATGGCGCGCCTGCAAGTGATCCAGAGTGATTACGCCGGCAAGGTCGCCGACCTGAATATCCCGCAGTTGCTGCTGTCGTTCGTGCCGGCGAACCCGTTCGCCGACCTGGCGCGCGCCAAACCGACGTCGATCATCAGTGTGGTTATTTTCGCTGCATTCCTGGGGGTTGCCGCGCTGCAACTGCTCAAGGATGACGTGGAAAAAGGCCAGAAAGTGCTCAACGCCATCGATACCCTGCAAGCCTGGGTGATGCGCCTGGTGCGCCTGGTGATGAAGCTGACGCCGTACGGCGTGCTGGCGCTGATGACCAAAGTGGTCGCTGGCTCCAACCTGCAAGACATCATCAAGCTCGGCAGTTTTGTGGTGGTGTCGTACCTGGCGCTGGGCCTGATGTTTGTGGTGCACGGCCTGCTGCTGTCCCTGGCCGGGATCAACCCGCTGCGGTTCTTCCGCAAAGTCTGGCCGGTGCTGACCTTCGCGTTCACCAGTCGCTCCAGTGCGGCGGCCATTCCGCTGAGCATTGAAGCGCAGACGCGCCGCCTGGGCATTCCACAATCCATCGCCGGTTTTGCCGCCTCGTTTGGCGCCACCATCGGCCAGAACGGTTGCGCAGGCCTCTACCCGGCGATGTTGGCCGTGATGGTTGCACCGACGGTCGGCATCAACCCGCTGGACCCGCTGTGGATCGCGACCCTGGTAGCGATTGTGACCTTGAGTTCGGCGGGTGTGGCCGGCGTAGGCGGTGGTGCGACGTTTGCCGCGCTGATCGTGCTGCCGGCGATGGGCTTGCCGGTGTCACTGGTGGCGCTGCTGATTTCCGTGGAGCCGCTGATCGACATGGGCCGCACGGCGTTGAACGTGAACGGGTCGATGACCGCGGGCGCGATTACCAGCCAGGTCATGAAGCAGACGGATAAAGCGCTGTTGAATGCCGATGAGCATGCTGAGTTAGCGCAGGCCTGACGGAGCGCTGTCGCAAGCAAGCCAGCTCGCACATTTTGACCGCATTCTCATGTAGGAACTCGGTCAAGTGTGGGAGCTGGCTTGCCAGCAATGTGCTTAGGCTTTTTCCCAGACTTCAAAGTTGTACGCCGGCTTATCACCTTCAGCCGGGTTCTCGACATTCGACACCAGCGTCCACTGGTTCAGATCAAACTCGGGAAACCACGCATCCCCTGGCGGGCTCAACGCAACCCGCGTCAGGTACAGGCGATCCGCCTGTTCCAGCCCTTGCGCATACAGCTGCGCACCGCCGATCAGCATCAGCTCATCCACGCCCTGCGCCAGCGCCCAGGACTCAGCCCGCTCAACCGCGGCGTCGAGCGACGGAAAAACTTCCGCACCTTCGAGCACCAAATCGGTCTGACGGCTGACCACGATATTCAAGCGCCCCGGCAACGGCCGGCCCAGCGAATCCCAGGTCTTGCGCCCCATAATGATCGGCTTGCCGAAGGTGGTGGCCTTGAAGTATTTGAAATCCCCCGGCAAATGCCAGGGCATGCTGTTGTCGACGCCGATCACACGGTTTTCACCGAGGGCTGCGATCAGGCTTAGAGGGAGAGTGTTTTTCATGCCGACGAGAATACCAGAGCCCCCAGCCACGCGCAGCGTGCACTAAACAGCCCCGGAGCGGTTATGCTCCAGGCTCACGAACACAACAGGACCGCGCGTGACTGCACTGAACCCCCTGCACAAACTCTGGCTGACGGAAACCGTGCGCTTGCGTGAAGAACACGCCGGCCCGCTGGAAGACCTGGAAGCCAACCGCCTGGCCCGCGCGGCCGGCGGCGACCTGCCGACGCGCATCCAGCAGCGCGCCCTGCACTTGGCCGAACGCGATGGCTTGACCGCCGCCCTCACCCGCTGGCTGCAAGGTGCCCGTTTGGCGCTGGTGCTGTTGGCCGTGGTCGCGGTAGTCAGTGGCGCCGGGCTGGCGTTTGCTGCATTGGGCAATGGCGTGACGCCCGTGAATGTGTTCTGGGCCCTGGGCAGCCTGCTCGGCTTGAATCTGATCCTGTTAATCAGCTGGGCCCTGGGCCTGCTGTTTGCCGGCGAACACAGCGCCAGCCTCGGCCGCCTGTGGTTGTGGCTCAGCGAGAAACTCGCGCGTGATGCCAAGGCCGCGCAACTGGCCCCGGCGTTGCTGCTGTTGTTACAGCGCCAGAAACTCAATCGCTGGGCGGTCGGCATGCTGGTCAACAGCCTGTGGTTGCTGGCCTTGCTCAGTGCCATGCTGATTTTGCTGACACTGCTCGCCACCCGACGCTATGGTTTTGTGTGGGAAACCACCATCCTCGGCGCCGACACCTTTGTCGCCGTGACCCAAGCCCTGGGCCGCCTTCCCGCATTGCTGGGCTTCAACGTGCCAACGGTCGAGATGATCCGCGCCAGCGGCGATTCCGCCCTGAACATCGAAAGCGCTCGCCAAGCCTGGGCCGCCTGGCTGGTCGGCGTGTTGCTGGTGTACGGCCTGCTGCCCCGACTGATCCTCGCGTTGCTCTGCCTGTGGCGCTGGAAACGCGGGCGCGCCGCCTTGCGCCTGGACCTCAACCTGCCCGGCTACAGCCAACTGCGCGAACGCCTGATGCCCAGCAGTGAACGGCTGGGCGTCAACGACGCCGCGCCCGAACAGCTGCACCACGTCACCGGTGGCGTCAGTGAGCTGGAGAGCGACGGCGCGCTGCTGGTCGCCATCGAACTGGACGATCAGCACCCCTGGCCGCCCAAACTGCCGGCCAGCGTGAAAAACGCCGGCATCCTCGACAGCCGTGAATCGCGCAACAAACTGCTGGAACAACTCACCCGCTTCCCGCCCGCGCGCCTGGCCATCGCCTGCGACCCACGGCGCTCGCCCGACCGTGGCAGCCTGGCGCTGGTCGCCGAGCTGGCACGCAGCGCCGCCGCCACCCGCGTATGGCTGCTGCAAGCCCCGCCCGGCCAGGCACTGGACGCCGAGCGCCTGGGCGATTGGCACGCAGCGCTGCAACAATTAGAGCTGCCCTTCGCCGACTGCGCGCCGCTGAACTGGCTGGAGACCGGTCATGACTAAACCGCTGAAACTCGCCGTGGTCGGCCACACCAATGTCGGCAAGACCTCGCTGCTGCGCACCCTGACCCGCGATGTCGGGTTTGGCGAAGTGTCCCATCGGCCCAGCACCACGCGGCATGTCGAAGGCGCGCGGTTATCGGTGGATGGCGAGGCCTTGCTGGAGCTATACGACACGCCCGGCCTGGAAGATGCCATCGCCCTGCTCGACTATCTGGAACGCCTGGATCGCCCCGGCGAACGCCTCGACGGCCCGGCCCGTCTGGCGCGCTTCCTGGAAGGCAGCGAAGCGCGCCAGCGGTTTGAACAGGAAGCCAAGGTGCTGCGCCAATTGCTGGCCTGCGACGCCGGCCTGTATGTGATCGACGCCCGCGAGCCGGTGCTGGCCAAGTACCGCGATGAACTGCAAGTGCTGGCCAGTTGCGGCAAGCCGTTGCTGCCGGTGCTCAATTTCGTCAGCAGCAGCGACCACCGCGAGCCGGACTGGCGCGAAGCCCTGGCCCGCCTTGGCCTGCATGCGCTGGTGCGTTTCGACAGCGTGGCGCCACCGGAAGATGGCGAGCGTCGTCTTTATGAAAGCCTGGCCCTGCTTCTGGAGAATTCGCGGGGGCCGTTGGAGCGGCTGATTCTCGACCAACAAGCCCAACGCGAGGCGCGCCAGCAAAGCGCCGCACGGCTGATCGCCGAGCTGCTGATCGACTGCGCCGCCTGCCGGCGCAGCGTTTTGACTGCCGATGAACAGCAAGCCATCAGTGATCTGCGCAAAGCCGTGCGCCAACGCGAACAGAAATGCGTGGAAGCCCTGCTCAAACTGTTCGGTTTCCGCCCACAAGATGCCGCCGCCAGCGACTTGCCGTTACTCGACGGCCGCTGGGGCGATGACCTGTTCAACCCGGAAACCCTCAAGCAACTCGGCGTGCGCGTCGGTGGCGGAATCGCCGCAGGGGCGGCTGCCGGGGCAGGTGTGGACCTGCTGGTCGGTGGCTTGACGCTTGGCGCCGCCGCCATTGCCGGGGCGATTGCCGGGGGCGCCCTGCAAACGGCGCGTAGCTACGGCAGCCGCCTGCTGGGCAAGATCAAGGGCCAACGCGAATTGACCGTGGACGACAGCGTGCTGCGCCTGCTCGCCCTGCGCCAGCGCCAGTTGCTCAAGGCCCTGAGCCTGCGCGGCCATGCGGCGATGCACAGCATCAAGGTCGACACGCCTCAGGATAAAACCTGGCGTGAAGGCAAGTTACCGGACGCGCTGCACAAGGCCCGCGCTCATCCGCAATGGTCGTCCCTGAACCCTCATCCCAAGCTGAGTCAGGCAGAGCGCCAGGAACACATCCAAGCCCTGGCCCAGCGTCTGGATGAAACCTAAGCCGCGAGCAGGTGCCGAGCTTTGGCCTTGAGCACTTCAAGATCAAGCACCGGTATGGATACATGCTTGGCCTGTTCATCCCAATGGCGCATGCGCAAACTAACCGCACACAGCGGGTCCTGTTCGAAGGCCTGGGCTTCTTCGACGCTCATCATGCCGCCCTGGTACGCCAAAGTGCGGCGGCTGGCTTCGCTCAGGCGGGCGTAATAGCCCGGCTGGCTGAAGGTCAGGTAACGCTTGGCCTGCACGTGATATTCCACCAACCTGGCCATGCGCTCACTGAAGCCCGCCCGGCGCAAGTAATCTGCGCCCAGCCGCTCATGGCTGACCACACCATAACTGCCCATGTTTTCACCCCCCTGGCCGCACAAGTGCCCGATGTCGTGGAAAAACGCCGCCAGCACCACTTCATCATCAAACCCCTCGGCCATCGCCTGTTGCGCGGTTTGGGACATGTGTTCGATCTGCGACACCGGCTCGCCGATGTAATCCGCCATGCCGTGCTGCTCGTACACGCCAAAGACTTCGGCAATCGCCTGCTCCGGGCTCATCACGCGGCCCCCCACAGGGTTGTGATATTTCGCTCGGCCATGGCCGGCCCCACGCTCATGCCCACGCCGGTGTGCATCAGTGCCGCGCTCACGCCGGGCGCTACGCGCAGGAACGAAAACGGCGCCGGCCCGCGCGAGCCGTAGACGCCCTGCCAGCGCTCGACCACCTGGACCTTGCAGCCCAACGTTTGCTCGGCCAGCTCGATCAGCCAGTCATCAACCTGCTCGGCGTTGAACGGCGAGGCGTCGCTGCCGTAGTCATGGGAGTCGCCGATGATCAGTTCGCCATGGGGCGTCGGGCTGATCAACAAGTGAATCCCGTGCGCGTGCAAATGCGCGGCTTCGCGCAGGATCTGCGCCTGAACCGGCGCAGCTTCGGGCAGGTCGGCGAAGGCGCCGTAATGCACGCAACTCAACCCTGTGAGCAACGCGTGTTGCAGGTTGAGGTTGGCCGCAGGCCGGGCACGCAGCATTTGCAGGCGGCAGATACTCGGGTTGAGTTCGGCGATCGGTTCCGCCAGCAAGGTTTGGTAGTCGTGGCCGGAGCACACGATGACCTGCTCGCCGCGAAAGCTGCCTAAGGTGGTGTGCACCTGGCCGGGCTCCACGTCACGCACCAGGGTGGAGAAATGAAACTCCACGCTCAATTGCTGGCTCAAGTAGTTGATCAGCGCCGGAATCGCCTCGCGGGAATACAACTGCTGATCGTCTTTACCATGCAGCGCTGCGCGGTGATGGCGGAACTGACCGCCATATAGGTCCCTCATCGCCGCGCCTTGCAGCAGTTCGACGTTGTAGCCGTGTTCGTGTGCGCGACCGGCGCAGAAGGCTTCCAACAGATGCTCTTCGGCTTCGGTGCGGGCAAACAGGTACGAGCCGTTGCGCTTGAGCTGCACACCCGCCACTTGTGCCCATTGCCCCCAGATACCGCGACTTTCCCGGGCCAGGTCAAGCATCGGCCCCGGTGGTTGGCCGGTGACCAGCGCCTGGCCGAAGTTGCGCACCGAGGCACCCAACGGTGTGGCGCTGCGCTCGAACACCTTGACCTTGAGGCCGCGCCTGGCCGCCGCATAAGCGTGGGACAGGCCGAGGATGCCGGCGCCGATGATCAGCAGATCGCTGTGGTGTGTCATTACATGATGTCCTGAATTCGAAGCCGCCTGCGCGAGCAAGCCCGCTCCTACATGTTGATGTGCGAACACGTTCAAATGTGGGAGCGGGCTTGCCTGCGAAGAGGCCATAAGCCCTAACGAAAACCTTACTGACCCGCGACCTTTTCCGACTTGCCGTCATAGCGCTTGCGCCACTCGGTCAGGATGCTGTCGCGGTTTTTCGAGGCCCAGGCGAAGTCGTTCTTGATCAGGCGTTGCTCGTAGTCAGCGGGCAATTCGGTCTGCGGCTTGGCGATGCCAGGCTGGGCGAGGACAGCGAAGTTGTCTTTGTACAAGTCCATCGCCGCAGTACTGGCGGAGAAGTCAGCGAGCTTTTTAGCCGCCTCGGCGTGCGCGGTGCCTTTGATCACGGCAGTCGCTTCGATGTCCCAGCCCAGGCCTTCTTTGGGCAGGATGATGTCCAGCGGCGCGCCTTGGCGTTTCAGCTGGACGGCCGGGTATTCGAAGGAAATGCCAATCGGGAACTCACCCGAAGCCGCCAGTTTGCACGGCTTGGACCCGGAGTGAACGTACTGGCCTATGTTCTGGTGCAGGTCGTCCATGTACTGCCAGCCCTGTTTCTCGCCAAAGGTCTGCAACCAGGCACTCACATCCAGGAAGCCGGTGCCGGACGAGGCCGGGTTAGGCATCACGATCTTGCCCTTGTACTCAGGCTTGGTCAGGTCCTGCCAGCTCACCGGTTTGGTCAAGCCTTGTTTCTCGGCTTCGACGGTGTTGAAGCAGATGGTCGCAGCCCACACGTCCATGCCGACCCAGGCCGGTGGGTTAGCGGCGTCGCGGTAGTTTTTACCGATCTTGTCCAAGTCCTTGGGCGCGTAGTGGGTCAGCATGCCTTGCTGGTCAAGGATCGCCAGGCTCGACGCGGCCAGGCCCCACACCACGTCGGCTTGCGGGCGGTCTTTCTCGGCCAGCAGCTTGGCGGTGATGATGCCGGTGGAGTCGCGTACCCATTTGATCTCGACGTCCGGGTTGGCTTTTTCAAAGGCCTGCTTGTAAGTCTTCAACTGCTCGGCTTCGAGCGCCGTGTACACCGTCAACTCGGTTTTGGCTGCAAAGGCATTCAGGCTGAATGCGCTGAGTAAAGCAGCGGCCAGGGCCAGGGGCTTGAACATGGAACACCTCCTTCAGGGATTATTGGCCGGGCGCGGTCTGGCGCCAGGCTTGGGAGCGGCGCAACGCGCCACGTGAAGCCCACGCCAGCAGCAGCGAGACGCCGCCTGAGGTGAACAGAATCAGGGTGGACATGGCCGCGGCGCCGCCTACGTTGCCGGCGTCGTCCATGTTCAACACGGCGACGGCGGCGAGGAGGGTATCGGGGCTGTAGAGGAAGATCGCGGCGGACACGGTGGTCATCGCCGACACAAACAAGTAGCGCACGATGTCCAGCAGCGCCGGCAAGCAGATCGGTACGGTGACGCGCAAATAGTGGCGGTACAGCGGCGCCTTGAGCGACAGCGCGGCGGCTTCAAACTCACTGTCCAGCTGACGCAACGCCGTGGTCGCGGTCATCTGCGCAGTGGTCAAATAGTGCGCAATGGTGCACACCACCAGCAGGGTCATGGTCCCGTAGAACACATGCAGCGGGTTGCCGTTGAGGTTGAAAAAGAACACGTAGCCCAGGCCGAGCACCAGGCCTGGCACGGCCATCGGCACAAAACTGAGCATGCGCAGCGCCAGGTTCAGGCCTTTCTGTCCCTTGGTCTTTTCCATCAGGTAGGCGCCCGTGAAGATCAATACGCTACCGATCAGCGCCGTGCACAGGGCCATGGTCAGGCTGTTGCGATAGGCCAGCCAACCGCCACCGGCCGTGTCTTCGAATTGGTAGTGGTTGAGCGACAGCGACAGGTTGTACGGCCAGAATTTAACCAGGGAGGAATACACCGCCATGCCGAACACCAGCAGCAACACCGCGCAAATCAGCAGCACAATGGTCAGGTAGCACCCATCGCGGCGCGCCGAGGGCGCCGGCTGGAACACCTGGGCACGGCCACTCATGGCGTCACCCTGCCGACGGCGCAACCAGGCGTCGACCGCAAAGCTGAACAGCGCCGGCAGCAACAACACCATGCCAATCAATGCACCGCGACCGAACTGCTGCTGGCCGACCACCGCCTTGTAGGCCACCAGCGCCAGCACCTGATAATCGCCGCCGACCACCACGGGCACGCCGAAGTCGGTGATGGTCAGGGTGAATACCAGGCAAAACGCAGCGAACACCGCCTGGCGCGTGGCCGGCCAAGTGATGCTGCGAAACGCCCGGGCTGGACTTGCCCCCATGCTCGACGCCGCGTCGAACAAACGCGCATCTGCCAGCGACAGTGCCGACAGCAGGATCATTAACGCGTGTGGGAAGGTGTAGATCACTTCGCCGAGGACAATGCCCCAGAAACCGTAGATATTCTCCGAAAGCAGCCCGCGCAACATGCCCTGGTTGCCGAACAGATACACCAGCGCAATCCCCGGCAGCATTGACGGCGCCATCAACGGCAGCAGCGATATACCCCGCCAAACTGCCTTGCCGGGAATCAGTGTGCGCTGCAATGCGTAAGCAAACAGATAGGCCAACGGTACGACGATGGCCGCTACGCTGAGGGAAACCTTCAGGCTATTGCCCAGCAGCCAGTGGAAGTTGTCGCTGGTGACCAGCTCGCGCGCCGCGACCCACCCACCGCCCTGCCCGGCTTCACTGCTGAAGCCGCGCCAGAAGATCGCCAGTAATGGCATCAGTACCGCCACGCCCAACAGGCACAACCAGAGCACTTTGCCACCGAGCACAAAAATGCGGTCGCCCAGTTCGGCGCGGGACACCTGACGAGCCAGGTTGTCGGGAATCGGCAGTGTCATATCTTCGGCCATCTCAGGCAAACACCTGCAGGCTGCGCGGCGGCAAGGCAACCCAGATGTCCTGGGCACCGAGGCGTGGCATGGCTTCGGGGGCCAGTTCGGCCAGCAGCGGATGGCCGGGCAATTGTTCCAGCTCAAAGCTCATGCGGCAGCGGTTGCCGAGAAAGGTGATTTCGCGGACCTTCGCCGGGAACAGGTTTTCTTCATGCACCGGCGGGTTGACGCTGATGGCTTCCGGGCGGCAGAACAAACGGCCGGACCTGGCCTTGCTGGCGTTATCGTCCAGGCGCATGTTCATACCGCCGACCTGGGCATGGCTGTCGCTGTTGCGGCTGAACGGTAGCCAATTGCCCTGGCCGACGAACTCCGCCACGAACGGCGTGGCCGGTCGGTCGTAGATTTCCTGGGGCGTGGCATATTGCTCGACCTTGCCGTTGTTCATCACGGCGATGCGGTCCGCCATCAACATGGCTTCGTCCTGGTTATGGGTGACCATCAGGGTGGTAATCCCCAGGCGTCGTTGCAGTTGGCGCAACTCGGTGCACAAGTGCTCGCGGACACGGGCGTCGAGCGCCGACATCGGTTCGTCCAACAGCAGCAAAGAAGGGGCTGGCGCCAGAGCACGGGCCAGAGCGACGCGTTGTTGTTGGCCGCCAGAGAGTTGGCCGGGGTATTTCTTTTCACTGCCCAGCAGGCCGACCAGTTCGAGCATCTGGCCGACACGCTTGCGCACTTCATCGCGGCCGCTGCCGGTGAGGCCGTAGCCGATATTCGCTTCAACGGTCAGGTTGGGAAACAGCGCGTAGGACTGGAACAAAATCCCGTAGTCCCGTGCCTGTGGTGGCAGCAAGGAAACATCCCGTTGGCCAAGGTAAAGTTCGCCGCTGTCCTGGCGCTCCAGACCGGCGATACACCGCAGCAAAGTGGTCTTGCCGCAACCGGACGGGCCCAGCAGGCACACCAGCTCACCGGCCGCGACGTCCAGCGACACATTGTCCAGCGCAGTAAAGGCGCCGAAGCGTTTCTGGATACCGCGCACCTTCATCGGCGCGCCGGGGTTGGTCAGGGCTGTGTTCATGGAGGCACCTCATCAAACTGATGAAGGCCATGCTAGAGGGGCAATGCGTCCCTGATGTGGCAGGAAGGCAAAAGGGAGTGATAGTGGTATTGGTGGATTTGGGTAGTAACTACAGAGATGTGTTGTTTGGGATCCCGCTTTCGCGAGCAAGCCCGCTCCCACATTTTGACCGCATTCTCATGTTGGAACTCGGTCGAAGGTGGGAGCGGGCTTGCCCGCGATGGCGATCCAAAGGCCAGCACAAAACCTCAGAGCGGCGACATTTCCTGCGCCAACCCGAGAAAGGCAGCAGGCAGGCGAGCCCCTTTTCTTTCCTTGAGGCAGTACAAATACTCCGGAATCTGCGGCGCGTTCTCGATGGTCAGCACGCGCAACTGCGGGTCATGGGGCACTTCCTGGCGGGCGATGATGCTGATACCGATATTGCGCAGCACGGCCTCGCGAATCGACTCACGGCTGCCGATTTCCAGCAGTGGCCCGTAATTCACACCCGCGCCTTGTAACAATTCTTCGGTCAACCTGCGCGTGGTCGAACCCGCCTCACGCATCAACAGCGTGTGCCCGGCCAACGCACTGAGCGGTACATGCTCGAGGGTGGCCAACGGGTGATTGCGATGCACCGCCAGCACCAACGGATCGGTGCCCAGTACGCGCCGGATCAGACGAGGGTCTTCCAGCAGTTGCGAGGACGCGGCGACATCGACGCGGTAATCGTCCAAGGCTTCGAGCACCTGCTGGGAGTTGCCGATTTCCACCGACACCTCCACGTGGGGCAGGCGTTCACGAAAAGCTTTGACCAGGTCGAGAATGTAATACGGCGCCGTTGCGGCAATCCTCAAGGCACCCTGGACATGGCCGCTGTTACGCAGGAAAAACTCGATATCGGCTTCCTGCTGCAACAGCGTCTTGACCATTGGCAGCAGCCGCGCACCTTCATCGCTGACGGTAAGGCGGCGGCCGCCCCGGTAGAACAGCTCAACGCCGTACTGGCTTTCCAGATTGCGAATCTGCGTGGTGACGGTGGGCTGGCTCAGGCCGAGTTTTTTCGCCGCCTGGGTAATGCTGCCCAGGCGGGCGACCATAAAAAACGCCTTCAACTCGGCACTCAGCACGCCACCCTCTCATCGTCTATTTGCGCAACAGGCGCAGGCCATTGAACACCACCAGCAGGCTCACGCCCATGTCGGCGAACACCGCCATCCACATGGTGGCCATGCCGAGGAAAGTGACCGCGAGGAAGATCGCCTTGATCACCAACGCCAGGGCGATGTTCTGCTTGAGGATACGCGACGTTTGCCTGGAGAGCCGAATGAAAGCCGGGATCTTGCGCAAATCATCGTCCATCAGCGCCACGTCGGCGGTCTCAATGGCGGTGTCGGTGCCGGCTGCGGCCATGGCAAAACCGATCTCGGCACGGGCCAGGGCCGGCGCGTCGTTGATGCCGTCGCCGACCATGCCCACCCGGCGGCCTTGGCCGTAGAGGGTTTCGATGGCGTGCAGTTTGTCGGTGGGCAACAGGTCGCCCTGAGCCTGGTCGATACCGACCTGGGCCGCAATCGCCTGGGCGGTGTGGGTGTTGTCGCCGGTGAGCATCAAGGTCTTGATGCCCAGGTCGTGCAACTGCTGGATGGCTTCGCGGCTGCTGTCTTTAACGGTGTCGGCCACCGCGAACAACGCCAACGGGCCGGATTTATCGAGCAACAGCACCACCGACTTGCCTTGTTTTTCCAAGGCGAAGAGCTTTTCTTCCAGCGCAGGCGAGCACAGGCCCAAGTCTTCCACCAAGCGGTGGTTGCCCAGGTGGTAGGTTTCGCCGTTGATGTCGCCGCGTACACCGCGACCGGCCAAGGCCTCAAAGTTATCCACAGCGTGGCTCGGCAGGTTTTTATCCACAGCTGCGTTGGCAATCGCCAGCGACACCGGGTGGTCGGACCGCCCGGCCAGGCTGGCAGCCAGGGCCGGCGCGCTGTCCGCGACGTTGGGGAACAGCGGCAAATAGTCGGTTTGCACCGGTTTACCGTGGGTGATGGTGCCAGTCTTGTCGAGGGCCAGGTAATCGAGCTTGTAACCGCCCTCCAGGTACACGCCGCCTTTGATCAGGATGCCTTTGCGCGCCGCCGCCGCCAGGCCGCTGACGATGGTCACCGGGGTGGAGATCACCAAGGCACAAGGGCAGGCAACCACCAGCAGGACCAACGCACGGTAGATCCAGTCGAACCACACGCCCGCCATGAACAGCGGTGGAATCACCGCCACGCCCAAGGCAAACAGGAACACGGCCGGAGTGTAGACCTTGGCGAAGCTGTCGACAAAGCGCTGGGTCGGTGCCCGCGCGCCTTGGGCTTGTTCTACGGCGTGAATGATGCGCGCCAGGGTGGAATTGTTGGCGGCTGCGGTGACCTTGTATTCCAGAGAGCCGGCTTGGTTGATGGTGCCGGCGAAAACTTTATCGCCCACGGTCTTTTCAATCGGCAGGCTTTCACCGGTGATCGGTGCCTGGTCGATGGTGGATTGGCCAGCGGTGACTTCGCCGTCCAGGCCAATGCGCTCGCCGGGCTTCACTCGTACGATGGCACCAAGATCGATGCTTTTGACTTCTTGTTCCAACCACGAGCCGTCAGCCTGTTGCACCGTGGCCTGTTCCGGGGTCATCTGCATCAAGCCGCTGATGGCATTGCGCGCACGGTCCAGGGACTTGGCTTCGATCAACTCAGCCACAGTAAACAGGAACATCACCATCGCGGCTTCGGGCCACTGGCCGATCAGGATCGCGCCCGTCACGGCGATGCTCATCAGCGCGTTGATGTTCAGGTTGAGGTTTTTCAGGGCGATCCAGCCCTTTTTGTAGGTGGTGAGGCCGCCGCTGAGGATCGACACCAACGCCACCAGAGCAATCACCCAGGTCGGTGCGACACCGGTGAAATGCAGCACCTCGGCACCCAGCGCGCCGACGCCAGACACTGCAAGCGGCCACCCGTGTTTCTTGGCCGGCGGCGCAGCGGCCGGGGTGCCTTCTTCAATAGGATCGGCTTGCATACCGAGGGACTTGATGGCGTCGACGATCGGCGCCGTGCTCGGCAAGTCATGGGTGACGCCGAGCATGCGGTTGATCAGGTTGAATTCCAGCTGCTGCACACCCGCGAGCTTGCCCAGTTTGTTCTGGATCAGCGTCTGCTCGGTTGGGCAGTCCATGGCTTCGATGCGAAAGGTGCTCAGGCGCGAGCCGGCGGTCGGCGCTTCGCTCAGCGTGACCACGGCAGGCGCGGCCTTGCTTGCACAGCAGGAGCCGGCATGGCTGGCGTGGTCGTGCTTTTTGACAGGCGTCAGTTTGGCGCCGTGATCGTGGGCATGATCGTGCTTAGGATCATGATCATGCGGGTGATCATGCTTTTTGGGGGTGTGGATGGAGTCGCTCATTCTGTCGCGTCCGTAAAGGTGCCTGTTGCCAAGTAAAGACCCTGTAGCCACTATAGGGTCAAGCACCCATTTGGAGATTGCTGCGATGAAGATCGGCGAACTGGCCAAACTGACCGACTGTCAGGTGGAAACCATCCGGTATTACGAGAAAGAAGGCCTGCTGCCGCCTCCGGCACGCACCGACGCCAATTATCGTGTGTACACCCAGGCGCACACCGAACGGCTGATCTTTATCCGCAATTGCCGCAGCCTGGACATGACGCTCGAGGAAATCCGCAGCCTGCTGGGGCTACGCGACAGCCCCCAGGACCAGTGCGAAAGCGTGAATGCCTTGATTGACGAGCATATCCACCACGTAAAGGCACGGATCGACGGGCTGCTGGCGTTGCAGGTGCAATTGCTGGACCTGCGCCAACGCTGCGGCGGTGGGCCGGATCTGGATCAGTGCGGGATTTTGCAGCGGCTGGAAGTCAGCGGGAGTGTCGCGGCCAGCGAGGCAGAGCCTTCGCACGTGGGCAGAAGCCACGGGCACTGAATCAAGTCAACACGGACCCAATGTGGGAGCGCGCTTGCTCGCGAATGCGGTAGATCAGTCGATATTTCCAGCGACTGACCCACCGCTTTCGCGAGCAAGCCCGCTCCCACAGTGATCAGATAGCCACGTCAGCCTTGATGCTCGGGTCGGCGTCGTAGCCAACGATTTCAAAGTCTTCAAACTTGTAATCGTAGATCGACGCAGGTTTACGCTTGATCACCAGTTCCGGCAGCTTTTTCGGCGTACGCGCGAGCTGGGTGCGGATCTGTTCCATGTGGTTGCTGTAAGCATGGGTGTCGCCGGTGGTGACAATGATCTCGTGAGGGATCAGGTCGCATTGCTGAGCCAGCATGTGAGTCAGCATGTGAGTCAGCAAGGCCAACGCGGCGGTGTTGTACGGCAGGCCGAGCAATTTCACCCCCCACTTTTACTGCACATTACGCTGACTTGTAATGCCTTCCAAGCAACTTGGTATATGTGCATTATAGCTTTTGCACATTACCTGCGCAACCCCTAATACTGGATAAACCACCAGTTTTCTAAAGTCCTTTCCAAAGCTCATCTTCTCCTGAAGCCCCCGAAATACGGGGCCTCTAGCCAAGAAATTGACTCATCCTGGCAATGTGCTATCCATGGTGTCGGGGAAATCAATCGCCCTAGGATCAGCTCCAGCGCTTCCGCAGACGCTAAGACGCAAACAGCAGGGAGAATCGATGCGCCTAGATCAGATGCCATACCACTCAATGCCCACCTTGGCAGTTCTTCCGTTCCGGCAATTCCGCATCGGATGGACGTGGCAGCTGCGAGCACTAAAGCTCTTCCCCGAGTCCCAGCTGTCCTGGAAGCGTTACTTCTACGATAACGGCAGTGGCCATGCGAGGGCGGCTGTTTTCGCCTCCTACGAGGAGGCCATGGAAGCGGCAGACGAGTTCAACAGCCGCACCAATGAACTGGTGGCTCAGGCGGTACCAGATCCTGTGCTTCAGAGCTCAACCACCCTGAAAGTCGAGAAAGCACTGACGGCGGCGCGTCGCATCCACGCAGAAGAAGAGCTCATGGAGCGCGAAGCAATCAAGCGAAACGCCCATTTGCCCCGTCCCAACATGCAGGAGCTGAAACTGCACAATACGATGGAAAGCTTGCGACAACCCCTCTACCAGGAGCTTGAGCGCGCTCCTTACCTGGAGATAGTTGCCATCCCGAGATTCAACATGTGCCTTCGTCGTACCGAAGACCAGACGTGGGAACAGATCGGAGCCTTGTCTCCCAAACGCTCGCAGATTTGCCTGCGAGAGGTGACAGCCAAAGGATTCGGTCTTTCGGGAGCAGATCACTGGGGGAGAACGAAAGCACAGATTCGGGCACTGCTTCTTCCCAGAGCCAATCAGCTGCTGCAGTTAGCGAGCGTCAAGCAAATGCTTGCCGAGGCGAGGATGCGCGGCCAGAGAGTAGTGGTCTGCGGTGGCTTCGTGTTCTGGTATGAGGACGACGTGGTGCCACGGTGGGTGCTGAAAAACACGGATGGCGAGTCCAGCAGCGATGAAGGAAACACCTTGTGGTACGAGGGAACGATCTTATCCAAGAACCATGGCCGGATCGTCGTGCTTCCCTATATCAAGGAGAGCGGGGAAAAGGTTCAAGGGCACACAAAGAATGCACCACACGATGGAAAGGCCAAGCCTCGGCACCCTGACCAGTACGTCACCCTTCCTTTTGAGATTCTGGACGGCGACCTCATGATTGGACTATTTGGTGAGCTCCACTATGAGTAATGCACCGACTACTCGGACATGCCATTCACCTAAGGAGAGCAGATGATCACGAAGATCAAAATCCAGGGCTATCGGATCTACTCAAGACTGCTCGAACTGCCGGGCAAGGAAACGAAGCACTGCGTGTAAATTCTCAAGCCCTTGCGGGGAGAAGATGCCCGCGCGTGCTCCCGCTTTATGGTACTGCTCGGCGAGATACAGCCCATACTGATCCTTGCTGGGCAATGTACTCAAGCTCAGCTTGTCTTGGACAATCCTGAGACTGTCCTCACCCACAAGGAACTCCAGCGCTCCGGTCTCATAGGCCGTATCAATATCGGCATAAGTAATGACGAGCCGATCAGGTAGGAGATACTTTTTCCGGTATCGCTCACGCTCTTGTCGACCGGCTTTGTCGTCATCTAGGAGAACGATGAATTTCTCGTCTCGCCCCATCAGAAAGCTGATCAGATTCCCAAGCGCACTCGAACCGACGCCAGGGACGATCGTGAATTTTATCGGGATGTCACACGTGATCGATGCCGTTTTGAAGGCGTAGTAATCCGAGATCCCCTCCAAAATTACGAAAGGGGCTGAGCCGACTATCTCTGGAACGACATATTGCAGCCTCTCCAAGACCGGCTGGAAGTGATACGTCCGGCCCGGAAAATTGTTTATGAACTGTTTGTACTTGATCGCGGCGATTTTTGCCGGCAGGAACTCCAGATCATATCCGTCTGCTTCATCATGCTTGGCTGACTGGTTCTCAACGATGTAAGCGCCTGAGAGCCACCTCGGATCGACCATATGATGACTGTGGGTGGAGTAGATGATTTTGTCTCCACTGCCGACCATCTGATCAAAATATTTTAACAGCTCAGCTTGCGCACGGCTGTGCAAGTTGGCGGCAGGTTCATCGAACACATAAATTGTCTTTTGCTTGCTGCTTTCACCCTTGAACTGTGTCAGTAGCAGGAAGGTGAAAAACCATCTGAAACCAATCGAACGCTCACTGACTTTGTAATCGGAGTCTCCATTGCTCACAGCAAATGAAACCATTGCCGTGGGTGTGTCAGCCCCCGTAACAGACCACTGCAGTTCGATTCGTCTTGCTGTCGTCTCGCGCGAAAACACACGCTGCCAGCCACCTATGACCTCAGTTGTCAGCGCTTGCGAGACCTTCTTGAACACTGCGTCGATCTGATTCTTTTCATGGCTTCGATAAAAGGTATCGAGCCATTGAGGGCCATTTTTCTCACGGTACTGCGCAATGCGCCTGTTGATATGTTCGTCTACATCTTGACTTGTAGACGCTATGATCTTTGCTAGGATCTCCCGATAGTGCCGTTGCTCATAACTTTCCCCTTGAAACGGGGCCAGTTCAATTTCCTCAGGCACATTGATCAGGAATGTTGGAAAGTAGGCGACCGTTGGCACACCCTCAACCACCAGCTCGGCGACCCGCTCCCACAAATCCTCGTCAGGTTTATCAGGGTGCGCATAAGGCTCAAACTCAGCTTCCCTTGGCCGTTTGGCATTTAGCTCCAAGCCGAGGCTGCCCGTGCTTTCGCCTTTCGGATTCTTCGCAAAGCTGATTTCTTTGGTGATCCGAAACTTTTTGCCCAAAGCCTCTCTGTCGACTAAAAGCCCGAATTCTTCTGCCATCTTCTCGATCGCAGTTATTTCGTCTTCGTCCAGCTGCACCGTGGCAGCGACAGAAACGGTTCCCTTGAACGAGCCCTTCTGGCTGGCGGGAATGAAGGTGAACTCTTCGTTATTCTCAGGACTGAATTCGTAGAGACTGGAGACCGACTTATCGCTGCTGACGAACTGCGATATCGCTTCGAGAATGGTAGTTTTACCACTTTCGTTTAGGCCGATCAGCATCACAATCGGCGTATCACTCTTGCCTGAGAGCTCAATGCGCGTACTGACTATGCCTTTGTAGTTCTTAATCTCAAAATCGAGGATTTTCGACATCAGCAAACACTGCCCTGTGTTAGCACGAACTGAGCCATGCTAGCGTTCACCGCTGAACTTGGCATGCTTGAGCCCTGAGCGTAAGGCCAACAGCTTTCGGTAGCCTATTGGCAAATTGGAGCCGGCAGGGTTAGAGTGCTGGCACTCTAGCATTAGTCATCCCGCTGTCAACAGCCATCGGTTTGACGCCAAGATTAGCTGCGTTGTTTCACATAGGGATATTGGGGAACGTAATGTCAGGTTCAGATGGCAAGCTTTTCCGGGACTACATAGCGGGAGCTCCGACAGAGACCGCCTGTGACAGGCTCTACCTTCAGACTCACCTTGCTTCTCCGAAGGCCGATGTGGTTGAGCAGATCAAAGTCGGCGACACCCTGCAAATGACAGTAGGCGTCGCAGGCAGTGAACTTTCCGCCCTTGCTGTCTGGAATGGACACGTTGCAGGAGGTATCGCATCCCCGAAAGCGATTCGGCTGATCGCCTGCATTCAAAACGGTACGCAGTACCGCGCGCTTGTCACGTCCAAAGTGGGTGGCCAGATTGCGCTCAAGATCTCTCCGGTCAAGCAGGAGTGACTTAATGATCAACGTCGTTGGCGGGGTTTACTACGAACAGTGCATGTGCCCCACATGGCAGGAACTCTTCGGCTCGGGCGGTCGAGGCGCTACAGCGATAGCGCGCCTGGGTGGAACGGTTAACCTCACGACCTATGTAGACAGCACCGCAGAGTCGATTCTTCGCCTGAGGTCGGCTTTGGAAGGCTTCACGCTAGAGCCCCATGCCATTGATCGCAGCCTGCAATTCCGCTATACCCACGGACTGTCTCATCCATCTCTACATCCCTCGCCCAAGCAACAGCACAGCCTGCAAGTATGTGCAGCAAACGTCGTACGCTTTGGCTTCCTGGAAGGTGACTGCGTTGTGGATGCACGCCAGGCGGTGTATGACCCACAGAGCGCCACCGCCCCAGCGCCGTTCCATGAGAACGGCTCCAAGGCAGAGCGACTGGCACTTGTCCTAAATAGAAACGAAGCTGAAGCGTTGCATGACAGCAGTGATCTGAGCGCAACTGACTTGGCCCGCGCCCTTGCCAAGTCGCAGCACGCCGAAATCGTCATCATCAAGATGGGCCCAGCCGGCGCACTGCTGTTGCATGAAGATCGGACACACCACATCCCCTCATTCGTGACGCCCAAGGTCTGGAAGGTCGGGTCAGGAGACGTCTTCGTCGCGACCTTTGCCTACTTCTGGATTGAGGAGGCGCTGCCCCCACTGGAAGCGGCGATGCTGGCTTCACGGGCAACCGCCTTTTATTGTGAGTCCCAAGGCTTCGCGTCGAAGGCTGAACTCAGCGCGTACAACCCCGACGCGGCCAGCATGCCGAAGAAGTCGAAAAGCGGTAGAGCCCCTCTGGTATATCTGGCAGGCCCCTTCTTCTCGTTGTCACAGCTTTGGCTGGTCGAAGAAGCGCGGAGTCAGCTCCTGGCGATGGGGCTGAATGTGTTCTCTCCGGTGCATGACGTCGGGCACGGGCCCGCAGAGGAAGTCGTGCATCAGGATCTTGAGGCCATTCATGAGTGCGATCTCATGCTCGCTATCGGTGATGGTCTCGACGCCGGCACGATCTATGAGATCGGCTACGCGCGAGCACTCAAGAAGCCCGTCATCCTGTACGTGGAAAACGAGTCGGAGGAGGATCAGAAAATGATGGCCGGATCCGGCTGTATCATCTCCGATGACTTCGTGACCGCCATTTACCAGACCGCTTGGAAGGCAGCAGAACTATGAAGCGCGCTCTTCTATTGTCAGGTGGCATGGACTCACTCGCCATCGCCTGGTGGCTGCGTCCCGAAGTCGGTATCACGCTGAATTATGGCCAGTTGGCCGCAGAGGCCGAGATCTCCGCCTCCACCACCCTCTGTAAACAGCTCGGTATTGAGCACCATGTCATCTCGATCGATTGCCGCGCTGTCGGCTCCGGCGACATGGCGGGCGGCAAGGCTGATGCACATGCACCTGCAAGTGACTGGTGGCCCTATCGCAATCAGCTGCTCGTCACACTGGCGGCCATGAAGGCAATCAGCCTGGGTGTGAACACGCTCTACCTGGGCACTGTGAAGTCGGATGGCTCACACCGCGACGGCACACCGGAATTCATCGCGGCGATCAACCAGCTGATGGTCATCCAAGAAGGTGAGATGACCGTCGAGGCGCCTGCGATTCATCTGAGCACGTTCGAGTTAGTCAAAGAAGCCAACGTCCCATCCTCAATGCTCGCCTGGGCTCATAGCTGCCACAAATCAAACGTGCCCTGTGGTAACTGCCGAGGCTGCTACAAGTATTTTGAGGTTTGGCACGAGATCGAGCATGGACTGGATCACGCTGAGTAGCCCAACCGTAAGGCCAGAGCCAGGGCACTATCAGCCGTACGCCTGGCCTGATGGCCGTTTTCATGCGTTGCCCGAGGTAGAAGGTGTCCGCGAGCGGGACATCTTCTACCTTCTGGAGAACAGACGCACCAGGCGAACGTTCCAGGCCTTGAGCGATGATCAGTTGAGCCAGCTACTGTGGCGCAGTACACGTACACAAGCCATCGCCGAATCCGACTACGGCTTCGATCTGGAGCTTCGGCCCACCCCATCTGCTGGCGCTATCCACCCCATCCACATCCTGGCCCACCTCCCGGGCGCGGCGAACTGGTGCCGCTACGACAGTCGCCGGCACGGCCTCGTTGCGATACCAGGGTCATTGGAGGCCCTCGCAGGATTGACTGAGCAGTGTCAGCAAACCCTGCCCAGCGAGCAGGCGACGCGGTTGCTTCTGGTGGCCGAGCTTGGGAAAACAGCTGCCAAATACCAACACGGCGAAAGCCTGATCTGGCGGGATGCAGGGGCACTGTTAGCGGTGATGGCAGTGGTAGCTGAGGCTTTAGACTGCGTGCTCTGCCCACTGGGTATCACGGGGGAGCCCTGGGCCAGTCGACTTGCCCCGCCAGGGGTGCTTACCGGCGTGGGACTTGTCCTAGTGGGCGGGCCGACACTGAGGGACTAGGCTGCCTTCAAGCCGGTCTGGTTCAGCAGGCTGTGCACGACGGAACGCGCGGACATCATCTGGTACCACATCAGCGCGTCGAGCTTGGATGGCCGAACCTCAATCGCTTTGCTCAGCGCAAGAAACTCTGCTTCCAGCTTCAGGTAGTGCCGCTCCACCGTGAGGCCAGGCGTAAAAAAGCCCGCTAACGCCCCTGCGCGCAAAATGTGGATATCCAGGATCGCGACATCGTCGGCATCGAGCCAGTTGCGAGCAATCCAAGAAGCGGTTTTGTAGCCAATGCCCGGCAACTTGAGTAGCCAGTCCCGAAGCGCCCGCCCGGAACTCAAGGGATAGCCCCCTGCGGCCAGAGCAGCGAGCGCGGCGTGCAGGTAACGCGCTTTCTGTTTGGCAAAACGGTAGCGTACCGAGCGGCTACCGATATTCAACGGAACGGTTAGCCACGCCTGCAGCTGCTCCTCACTAGGCAGGCCCCCTTCAAAAGCGCCATGGTTTCTCAGGTGGGCGAATGCTGCCAGTCCGACGTTCGCTGGAATTCCGTGGCCGCCCAGTACGCATGCCCCGACCTCCTCTGCCAACGTGGCTCCCAGCTTGTAGTTGAGCGGCTCAGGTTCCTGGTCGTTTGCCCATACTTGATAAGCCCAGTAAGCGGGGGACGGGAATGCTTCGATCAATCCCCACGCAACGCCCGGGAGCACTTCGATCTTGGCATCAGGAAAGTCGCGCTGGTACAGCGTGGACTCAACAAACACTACGCCGCTTTGCATCATCGTGCCTCCTGAGCGGGGCCATAGGTCTGCGCGATCCAGTGCAAGAAATCGTTGCGCTCCACGGACTCCATCGCCGCGATACGATCACGCAGTCGTGACTGACGCCTGGCGATGGTCTGACGCTCCCGGAACGTATCGCCCAGGTAACGGCTATCGTGCAGTTCCTGAGGGGCAGCGTAGTTCATCCATACGCATTCCTCCCGCAGATCCGTGTGCGTTTTGGCCGTAAACGTGACCTTCCTCCATCCATGGAGCATGTCGTTGTACAAGGCGCTGTCGTAGCCGGAGATCATCACCTTGCACGGCACGCTGCACAACGTACGCAGCAGCTGTTCATGCTGGCTCTGATCATATTCGTACCGGTAGATCTTGGGGCGACGACGCGTCTCTGTCACATACGGAGGATCAGCATAGATCAGCTCGCTGCCGTCGTAAGTGAAACTGTTCAGATAGCTCGACGCGTCACCCAGGATGAGCTCAAGGCCTTCAACCTGGTGATCAGTCCACGTGTCATGAACGGCAGGATCAACGTCCACCGCGATGTTTCGAGCTGCAGTTTTTTTGTGACGCAGGACTGCGCCCGCCCCCAAGTGCGTCTCGATGTAGGTCTGATGCGGAGGCATCAAATTGATCAAGCGCTGATAGCACTTGCCCTTCCCGCCTGGATATCTCATGCCCCCATCATCGTCAAAAGTGACGATGATGTCAATGGAAGGCTTGGGTTGGGCGAGTCTCGCGATTGCGAACATTGAGAAGACGCGCCCTGGTGAGCGCCCGCAGTCCCTCAGCGAATCTTCTCTTCCACAAACCTGTCTTCGGGGAAGAAAGAAGCGATCTTGGTGATCGCGTTGGCCAGGAAAGGCCGAGGATTGGTGTAGTCAAAGCTGTAGCGGCCTGAGCCGTAATTCACGCCCCACACGCCTTTCCTCCCTCCCTTGGGTCGCCACCACATTTCCCCGGCGATCCGGGCTGCCTGTAGGCCTGTCATGCTCGGGTGACCGCGCTTTGGATCTTTCAAATCTTCAGCGACGAACACGCTGCCGTCTTTCCCGATCGCCCATATCAGGTTTTTCGTCTTTGGATTTTTGACGACCTGCGGGAATTTCCGCACCAAGGTACGCTCCTTGGCCAGCGGGTCGAATCGCTCGATCGCGGTATGGTTGGCGCCTTTCCCCTCAGCAGTGATTTCGCTTTTCTCCAACCGCTTGGGAGCGCGCAATTTGCCGTAGGTCGTGTTCAAGTAATTGGCGTAGTCCTGGTCTTGCTTGGCCAACACCTTCAAGAACGAGCTGTAGAAATGCTCAACATCGACGTACTGAGCATTGGCCTTCTGATCCCTGAACCACCTAAGGAACAGGGCACCGAACAACAAGTCGTGTTCATAAATCGCTGAGACAGCATCCCCCAAAGGCGTGTCCGTGGCATCGAGCAACACCTTCAACACCTTTCGATCTCCCCAGTACAGGTCAATGCTCCACTGGAGGCGGGCCATTGGTGCGGTGAGGACGCTCAACTTGTGTGCGTTCCAACGCTCGATGGCCTCGGCGGTCGCGACAGGGGTCTCGGCGCCGGCATCAAGGGTGTCGCCTACTTCATAGCCAATGGGTCGACCGGTAATCTCATCCCGAACCTGAGAAATGGACGCCAGCTTGATCGAGTGCCAACATTTCTCAGGCTTGAGTGTTGATTCCTCGCAGATGCCCACCATCCAACGTTCGAGGTGGCTGAGGATGGTTTCTGCAGTCCCGTACGCATACTTGAAGTCGAGACGGGCCTTTTTGTCAGCCGGAACGATACCGAGGTCAGGTACCAGGATTTCATGTGGCGGCAACCAGTCTTGTGCTTTTTCGCTCCACTGACTGAATTCCAACGCCCAGCGCTCGCAAAGCAACGCCTTCACCTCTTCAGTGGCCACAGAGCCAATGTCTTCTTGAGCCTTGATGAATGCTTGCGCAGGGACAATTTTCGCCCGCGCATAAGGGCCTAAACGGTCATCGTGAACGTAGAGCCATTCTTTGCCGTCTCGGAAGTCATATCCCACCAGCGTCACCGCATGGCCACCTTTCAAGCACATCGGTTGGCAAGTCGAAGTCGTCATTGCGAGCTTCAGTTCTTCGCGCTCGGTTTCGTCGAGCTCATCGAACTCCCCCAACACCTCCAGCGCTTCAGCTTCCTTCATCTGCTTGTCAGCAGCCGTGCTGCTTTCCGGCCCGTACACGACGCCTGCCAGAATGATCGGCAAGTCACTGTCGATATGCGAAGAGGCGTAGCTGTGGAACCAGCCCTGGGTTTCAGTAGTGAGTGTGGTGGAATGGTACCGAAAGCCCTGAACGTCGAGCGATCGCTGGATCTGTTTGTGTGTGAGGTGCTTGTTCGGGAAACCGTTGTGCGAGCCATCCACAAAATTGAGTGCAGCGGTGGTGATCTCACTGCACGATGGGACAGACTTCACATCACGCCCTGGCAGCGCATGCAGCGCAGCCCAGATCGCAGTGGTCGCGCAGGCGGCGACGACCTTGTCCTGCTCCTGGAAAGCAATCGAATTCACATGCAGCTTGATGCCGAACAGATTGACGTCATAGCGCTTGGCAATTTTTTTCTTCGTGCCTGGCCCGGTGCCGTGATCACCGGCAATGCGTAGGCATGTCTTGCCGATGAAGGTCTTTTCGAGCGGTTTGATCACCACAAAGCCGAGGTAATTGTCCTGCAGCGAAGCCCGGGACAGGTCTTGGCGCGCGCTGTCGATCATCATGCGATCAAGCGATTTATGGTCAAGCTTGCAGCTGAAAAAATGAAGCCGCCCGCAGACCTGACCGTCGTTACGGAAACGCTTCAGATAGTAGCGCGAATAGTCTTCTAGGAAGTCACGATCGGTGTACCGAGGCTGAAGCAGGATCGACTTGGCACCGATGTGACAGAGGTAGTTGTAGAGGTACTTCACCTGCTCTTTGTCAAAGATCTGCAGGTATTCGTAGCCAAAGCATTCGCGAATCAGGGCGCTCAGCGTTTCGGCCTGAAATTCCGTGACGAGGTATGGAGTCATTGTTCTATGCGCAAAAAAAAGCAGCCACGAGGGGCTGCTTTCAGGTCAGAAAAACTCAGAGGCTGCAGGTACGAGCAAGCATCTCATCAGTCACGGCTTGGGCTTTGGCTTGCTTGGCTAGGATTCTGGTCATCACGAAGGTACGGGCTCGCGCTTTTCGTAGGCGCTCCTCTTCCGTCGCGCCCATGTGTTTCCTGGCCTTCTCATACAAAAGCTCAACGCTCATTTTTCTGTCCCCTTTTTGCCCACGTTCCCGGTGGTGCGGTCTTGCTGACTTACGGACTTTCTTACGTTAGACACTTACGACGCCGAAGCGGGTACAGCTCGCCATGGTTCGTGAGGGTGAGGATTATACGAATCCGCCATCAACAGCGTCAGCACCCCAAACAGATGTCCGACAGACGGCTTCACTCACTGCTTCGACTCAAAGCTTACGATTACGTTCATCTCAAGCACCTGCCATGCAGATACCTTTGCCACGTTTATTCCGGGTTCAGGAAGCGAAACGCCTCCGTCACTGCTGGGTGTTGATCGTGAATTCTGCGCCTTTCACGCAGCCGATTTGGAGCGGGATCAACCGGCGAAAATCGCCTAGTGAATTGAGTATGGCATAAAGGAATCATGCAAAGCGATACTCCTTTGTGACATGTCACACGATTCTTCATCCATTCGCTGCGGTGATTCGAGACTCGATTTTGGCGCTGATCAGCGGAAAAAACTTCGCCTAGATCGCTTCGATCTGAGCCTAGCTTAAGCATTCGGATTTGCACCCTCGGATCAGTTTTCGGATCGCAGCGCCCGTTGCTTGTGAGGCTTCATGCTTGCATTACGCCATCACGCCGAGCAAAATCCGCGACCGAAACGGAATTCTCAAGGTAGACGACATGTCTCTGTCCGGCATTTTCAGCTCGGCTCATCAACGCCGCAGCTTCCTGATCGCCAGCTGCACTCTGCTCGCCTTGTGCTTCCTGGCCATCCTGTGGATCGCAAGCATCCCGCAACCCTCTCCCGCACTAACTGCGTTCAACAGCTTCTTGACGTCTGTGGTGGCTAGTGGTGCGTTTGCGATTCTGTCCACGCTCTACATTTCGTTTTTCGTTGACCCGAATGAAGTCCAGAAAGCTGCGGTCGTTCTGCCTCAGGACATCTCGCAAAATCTTGATCGCATCGTTGCCGAATCCGTTGACTATCAGATCAGTGTGCGGACGGGTCGGCATTTTCGCGCAGACACCCTTCCGAAGCTCTTGGAGCAGGCAAAGAGACATCGCCAGCCGATCCGGATCGAAGCAATCTTGCTCGACTTCAGGGACGACGCGCTGTGCGAGCAGTACGCTCGTTTTCGGCAAAGCGCGACCTTCGACAGCAAGCTGTGGAGCGTGAATTACGTTAAGTCTGAAGTACTGGCGACCATCCTCACTATTGCCAGGGCCCAGATGGACTACCCCTCTCTGCTCATCGTGCATCTCTATCTAAGCAAGCGGCTGTCGACATTCCGGATCGAAGGGTCGTCTCAAGAGCTGATCATCACACGCGAAGACCCCAAAGACTTCGCCTACCGCTACCACCGCACCCATCGAGACTATGCGGCGTATGCGCATGAGCTGGGGTTGATCCGCAGAGAGGCCGCCAGCGTGGAGATACCTACCAAGGTCGCCCCCAGCGAGGTACTCCAGTCCATGTTTGGTTTGGGCATCATACCGTCGGACGTGGTGACGGCTGCGGAAGCTTCGGTAAAGGAAAGCTCCCCGTATGTCAGCTGATCTGGACTTTCTCAACCTCCATGATCTTGCCGGTCTCTCAAATGCTTTCATCAAGGATACCTTGAAAGCCTGGATCAACCAGAAGACCCCCAAATGCCTCAAGCATCCGCATGGCTTCTACGTCATGTTGCTCAAACGCTCGGACGTTGAGCAATGGCGCCTGCATCTCTGGCCCAACGGCGTACGCCAGATCACGGGAATGCCCGCTCGCATCCACCTGCACGATACGCATGTGAGCAGCAGAATACTGGTCGGCACGCTGACTAACATTCAGTACATCAGCACGCCCGTTACCGATGGATCTACTGCGGGCCACCCGGTGTACGAAGTGATCTATGAAGGGAATCGCTACCTTCAACAGACGGCGAATACCCTGCGTAAAACTCAGCTGCGTGAAGCGGTAGTCGAAACACATCGCCTTTGCCTTCAAGCCGGCGATACTTACCACATCCCACGCTATAGCCTCCATGAAGCCGAGGTCGCCGCCGAGGTTGCGACGTGTACTCTGGTTTGCATGCACGAGCGTGCGGACGGTGTAGTCAAGCTGATTGGCGTCGATGGATACCCCGAAGAGCTGTCCTTTGTGCGCAAAGAGCACGATGGATCGATCTTCCTCGACTACCTCTAGGCAGCCCTGGCCCCATCGACGCCAGTTCAGCATGCATGAGCGTTTCAGAGCCTCACGACGAATCACGTAATGGCCAGCGGAAAAAAGTTCGAAATTTTTGGGGCTCGCTGCAAGCCAAGCGGTATGCAGCTTGGGCTCTACGGCCAACAGGATATACACACATTATCCACAGGGCATGTGTGTCTTCAACGCTTGATAACCGCGCGAAAATCGCTCATCTTGTGGCTGCTGCGCCAAAAACACCCAAGATATGGTGTTTGCAGTACCGTATCCCTATACGGGAGGCAAGTTCAGCGAGTGGTCACGTTAGGTCGCCAAACGTTCCGTGACCCACCCGCTCTCAAAGCCATACGGTTAGTCAACCTGACTTGAGTGAACGCATTACATCGAATTGCGAACTGCCGCGTCAAATAAAGGTGACGCGTGGTTCGATGCGCTAGCGCTGAGTCGGGGCACTTAATCTCTGATCAGAAGGTAAGAATATGAGCTTTAACGCGAAACAAACCAGCAGTTCGATCGCCAGCCTGGCCTCGGCTGTATTGCTTGATTCTAAATCCTCGGCTTTGGCCAAGGAGCTGGCTGGCTCGGCGCTTTCTCAGGCCTCAACTACCAAGCAAACCAGCGCTCGGATGGAGGAGCTCGCCAGCAAAATTCTGGGTGAGTCGGGCCACAGCCAGATGGTGTTGAGCCTGGCCGGCTCCGTGCTCTCACAGGCGAACAAAGAGCGCTGAGTTCGGCGCTGGTAACCACGCCCCGCCCATGCGGGGCGTTTCTCTTTCTCTTGCGGAGACGCAGAACAAGAAAGCTCCGGAGCCCCTGACACTAATGGGGTTCCGCAGAAATGATGCAAGAGTTCAGCGACGCGGGCGAGTGGATGTCCGAACAGCAGCGATCGAGGTCGGGCAGAGAGGCCGACAGACTGATGACGATCAGGATCGTATCAACCCAATGGTCGACTAAGTGTCTCAACGGGACAAACTTAAAGCCCCAGGTCTGCCGCAAAACGCTGGTCGCGGATTGAAGCAGGGGCATGCCCATCGATTATCAGCTTCTGCTGCAGATGGCGTACGAGATGCCAAGCCAAAGGTTCACGGATTTCCAAGCAACCGTCGAGCTGATGGAAACCATTGGAGCGCTGTGTAACAAGGGCCTCTCGAAGCGCTGTAAAGCCATCAACGCCGATAACCGACCTGTGAACACGGATAGGATTATTCAGCCCAGGACGACGCTCGTAGGCGCTTAAAAGCGATAGAAGGATTACAGGGAGATCATCCCCATAGGCTTCGCAGGCAAGAGACCAGAGCTGGCCATCAGACAGTGGGGTCATAGGATCCGATGTCGGGCTCGCATTATCCATAAATTGGCAACATAACCCCAAGCGCGGCCAGAATTCAGGTGCACCCTGTAAACCAATTTTTTAACGTGTTAATCACAGGAGTTTACAGTGTAAAAATTTGGTTTACAGGCCAGAATTTTCAACGTGCGTATAGGGTCAGCAAATGCATTTCGTTAGAAATATGACGGGGGCGGACGTTTGCAGACGCCTGTTGTCCGAGACGGGTGGAATTTCAGACGGACTGATCCCAGCAAAAGAGCCCTATTGGTTTGACGTCAAAGCGTAAGCAGCAGCCTACGGCTGCAAAGTAAAGCGATTTCTCCTCCGCCCCCAGCCCCACCATTCCAACCTCAAATTCACCTTCAGTCCTCAAAACCGTGTGATCTAGAAGCCGTAAATATCAGATGTAAAAGCCGGCGAAATCCTGTGAGAAAAGCGGTGCCTGGGCCACTGCCGCTTTTATCTTGCTCTCAAATATAAGAACTCCGTCTCGCTTAAAAATTTTCAAGAGGGGGGGGTGAAAATAAAATGGACATTGCCGACGAACGGTAAATAAATTGCCTATTTGTCAATCTGAATTTTCACTCAAACATCCTCGAAAAACTATAAAAAAGGCTTTAAAGCAGGCGAAAACGCTAACATTTATGAAATTTCGATTCACCAAGTGCGAATTTTGATCGCCTACGACCGCGCCCAGTAGCAGATACAGTGGCCATGTCGATCATTTGTAACCGTCCGGCCAACTCACCTTCCTATCCACAATTGCTGGGACAAAAATCAGCAATCCTCCCTGGGTCAATTTTCAATCGGCAGGATGGGTCAGTTTTCAATCAGCGCCAACAATCAAACATCTTGCCTAGCCAAAAGGGCCTTCAGATCGCTTGCATGCAGCTGCTCTTGATGCCTATTGATACCATTGGCGCTGATGCTATAGGATCAGATCAGGAGATGGCATTCCTCCTTTAACGGCCTTCGTGCTGATGATGCCTACGTGAACCCTGGACAGGGTGCGTAGGTGCGCCTCCCTGTCCTCCATTTTAGGACAGGCTATGATCTTACCCTCCGAGTTTCCCTTTTCTTTCGGCGCGAGCCGCTTGCGAGTTAGTCCACTCAGGTCTGATGAGGTGGGCTCGCCATGCTGAAGTCATTAATGGTCATCGCCGTTGGTGCTTCACTTGGAGCCTGGTTGCGCTGGATATTGGGCATGAAACTGAATGCTCTGTTTCCTACGATTCCCCCAGGTACTGTGGTCGCGAACATGGTTGGGGGCTACATCATCGGCCTGGCCATCGCCTTCTTGGCCGCTTCTCCTACCCTCAGTCCAGAGTGGCGTCTCCTGATCATCACGGGTTTCTGTGGTGGGCTTACCACCTTCTCTACATTTTCAGCCGAAACGGTTGCCTTGATTCAGGAGGGCAGACTGGTCTGGGCGCTTGGCTCAATTTCGTTGCACGTTGCAGGCTCGTTAGCGATGACCGCTGCCGGGCTTCTGTCCTACCAAATGATTGGTACTCGCTGAGGAGATAGAAATGAAAGGCTATATGGTCGTTTTCTTCACCCAACAAAACCGTCGTTATCAGGGAAAGATGCTAGGCGATTGGATCGTCGACGTGGCTAAAGAAATGGGGTTGCGAGGCGCCACGCTCTGCACCGGAATCGAAGGGTTTGGGCACACAGGAAAACTGCATTCATCGCACTTTTTTGAGCTGGCGGATCAACCCACGGAGATTCGCTTGGCCATCACGGAAGATGAGGCAGAACGATTGTTCAAACGATTGGACTCTGAGGAAATATCGGTGTTTTTCACCAAGACGCCAATCGAGATGGGCACCCTTGGAAAAACGCCCTCCAGCTCAACACCCTCCACAACTTCGGAGCTGTGAACATGAGCTACGCGGACATCCCAGCTGGCAACGCCCTCCCCGATGACTTTTTCACCGTTATCGAGATTCCTGCAAACCACTCGCCGATCAAGTACGAGGTGGACAAGTCGAGCGGACAAATTTTCGTTGACCGCTTTCTCAGTACACCGATGTTCTATCCGGCCAACTACGGGTTTATCCCGAACACGCTGAGCGACGATGGCGATCCGCTGGACGTCCTGGTGGTTTGTCCATATCCCGTCTCACCTGGAGTTGTCATCCGCAGTCGCCCGGTTGGTGTGATGTACATGACTGACGAAGCCGGAGCCGATGCCAAGGTGATCGCAGTGCCTCATGAAAAACTCAGCTCCATGTACATCGACGTAAAGGAGTGCTCAGACCTCCCTGCGTTACTCCTCGCACAGATCCAGCACTTCTTCGAAAACTACAAAGCATTGGAACCGGGTAAGTGGGTGAAGATGGGCCGCTGGGGCAGCGCCGATGAAGCGCGGGAAGAGATTCGCAAGTCGGTAGCTGCGTATATCCCCAAATAGACTTACGCCAGATTCAAATGCCTGTGTCGGAGGATCGCGCTGAGGTTCCTGCATTATGCTGGGCCTCAGTTGCTCCGATCATCAAATATCCGGGGAAACATATGCTGGGAATGAAGGAGCGATGTTGACTCGCCCATCCCCGTCAACGGCTGATTTGCACCAGCAACTCCGCAGCAACTTTTTTCAGCATGAAAGTTTCGCGCTGAATGGACTGCCCCATCGATGAGTCCTGACGCTGCATCACGGCTTCATTGTGCGATATGGCCTCATGTAGGTTGATCCAGACAGGCCGCATACCATTAGCGATTTCGTGGCTTTCCATTCTCACGGGCTCTAGCTGTGGCGCTACTTCGCATTGATAAAAATGCGATGTCATGTGCATCAGATCGTACTGTGGCTTCCAGTAGGGCCGGTACTCCTCGATGTAACCGTAGTGCTGGAGCACCTGTATTTCACGGGCACCAGTCTCTTCCTCAAGCTCGCGCTTCAGACCTGTGGCAATGTCCTCGTCACCATCAAGACCGCCACCAGGAAAGCTGAAGTCGTTATAGCGCTCTGTGAACAGCAGCAGAATCTGTTCACCCCACATCACGATGCCGCGTGCTGCATGTCGACGGAATACTCTGCCCTGCTTGGATTTCAGCTCGGGGTGAACAATTTCAGTTAGTGAGTTGCATGTGGTCTCGTTACGGCAAGATCAGTTAGTCATCGTCCAAGGTGGCCACGGCATTTCCGCAGTTCTGGAAATACTGTGGCCAGTGGAACTGGCTCAGCGAAGCAGTAATACGGGTGAAGTGGATGTTCGCAGCATCGTCGTGGTCGTGCTGCCTACCAGAAACTGCCTAATGCGTGAGTGCCCGTACGCCCCCATGACCAAGAGGTCAATGCCGTGCTCTGCCTGATATGCATGGAGTACCGACTCCACTTCGCCTGGGCGGATCTCGGCATGCACCAGCGAGCCAGAAGAGGCAAATGTGGCTCGTGCTTTCTCCAGCTCGTTCTGATTTTCTTCGGAGTCCGTACCAGCCATGACGATATGAATTGGCAGGCCTTCGCACAGCGGGCTTGAAGCAAGCATCTGTACGGTCTTGTGTCCTGTAGCGCTGCCGTCAAATGCCACCATGACCGTTTCAGGTTTCCTGAAATGGCTGGTTGTAATGAGGATGGGGTGGTGGATAGTTCGGACTACCGCTTCAATCTGGCTGCCAAGACCTTGGGCACTGCGCGTGCTGTCCTCACCGACTCTTCCAATCACCAGTAACCGAATATCGTCTTGGAGATTGCTCAGGCTCTCGACGAGATGGCCATGGCGCTGCTTCATATCAGGTGACATGGCTCCAGAGTGGACTGTTCGCTCGCGAGCTTTTTCAAGCATGTGCTGCCCATGTTCCAAGGCCAGTTTTGCCCGCTGCGCATCCAGCGTGGCCAACTCTTCCAGTAGATGTTCTCTGCTACCGAGACCGATATTGCCGCTGAGGTCAGCGGATGCAGGATATTTCTCCTTATCCAGCACATGAAGCAAGGTCAGGGGAGCGCTGAGTCGTTGCGAGGCCCATGCTGCGTAATCGCAGACCGCCAATGAGGATTGTGAGTTATCAATGCATGCCATTACGTGGGTCATTGTCGTTCTCCTTAGTGGCCCATGAGCTTGTCGATGGCACCGGGCTTGTCATGCACACCGAAGCGGTCAACGATTGTTGCGCTGGCTTCATTGAGACCGAGCACTTCAACCTCAGCGCCTTCGCGTCGGAACTTGATCACGACCTTATCCAGCGCTGCGACGGCGGTGATGTCCCAGAAATGCGCCTGTGTGAGATCGATGGTGACCTTGTTGAGCGCTTCCTTGAAGTCAAAAACCTCAGTGAACTTGTCCGCAGAGCTAAAGAACACCTGGCCCACGACGTAGTAAGTCCGATGCGATTTCGTCTCTTCCAGAGTGCTCTTGATATCCAGGTAATGCCCAACCTTATTGGCAAAGAACAGCGAAGCCAGCAGCACACCTACCAGTACGCCGTAGGCTAGGTTGTGAGTGGCCACGACGACCACGACGGTCACCACCATGACGAGGTTGGTCGACAGCGGATGCTCTTTCAGATTACGCAAAGAATCCCAGCTAAAGGTGCCGATGGACACCATGATCATCACAGCCACGAGTGCCGCCATAGGGATTTTGGAGAGCCATTCGCCAAGAAATACCACCATCAGCAGCAGGAAAACGCCGGCACACAATGTCGAGAGACGGGTGCGGCCACCAGATTTAACGTTGATGATCGACTGGCCGATCATGGCGCAACCGGCCATGCCGCCAAGCATACCGGCAGCGATGTTGGCCACACCCTGGCCTTTGCACTCGCGGTTTTTGTTGCTGGTGGTATCGGTAAGGTCGTCGACGATGGTCGCGGTCATCATTGATTCGAGTAGACCCACTACTGCCAACGCAGCCGAATACGGGAAAATGATGCGCAGGGTTTCAAAATTCAGCGGAACTTCAGGCCAGAGGAAGATCGGGAGCGTATCAGGCAGTTGGCCCATGTCACCGACGGTGCGGATATCCAAACCGAGGTAAATGGCGATGGCCGTCAGCGTCAGAATGCACACCAATGGAGAGGGAATCAGCTTGCCGATTTTCGGCACATACGGAAACAGGTAGATGATTCCCAGGCCCGCAGCGGTCATGGCATAGACATGCCAGGTGACATTCGTAAGTTCCGGCAACTGCGCCATGAAAATCAGGATCGCCAATGCGTTTACAAAACCGGTGACTACCGACCGTGAAACGAACCGCATCAACGAGCCAAGCTTCAGGTAGCCGGCAAGGATTTGAAGTACGCCACACAGTAGAGTCGCGGCCAGCAGGTACTGGAGTCCATGCTCTTTTACCAGCGTCACCATGAGCAGTGCCATGGCGCCGGTAGCCGCCGAGATCATTCCCGGGCGCCCGCCGACAAAGGCGATGACAGCACAGATACAGAAGGAGGCGTAGAGACCGACTTTGGGATCTACCCCGGCGATGATGGAAAAGGCGATTGCTTCCGGGATCAGCGCGAGTGCGACTACCAGCCCCGCGAGCACGTCGGCACGGACGTTAGAAAACCACGTTTGTCTAAGTTTTTGCAGCATAGAAATATCCAAGGCAAAGCATCGCGCACGCCAAGGGAATGGCGAGCGAGTCGATACAAATTCAAATTTTGAGGATTTTTTTGCTGTGCGCTTAAGGTGTAAAACCAGGCGTACAGCAGTGCGCACCCGCGAGCGAGGCTAGCGGAAGCAGGTTGTTGCGAGGGGGCGTAGCGCTAAGGCGGCGTAGGCTGCCAGTAGATCGTTTGGAGTACAGTCATGCTGATGTTCCTGTAGCTCAAGGGTATGCAGAGCCGGCAGTATACAGCAAATCAACCCTTGATCGGGACTCAGTGTCAAGCCCCACGAAAATTTAATGCTGAAGGAGAGGTAGCTGAAGAGTTGGTTTTTTAGCAAAGTCTAATTTGTAGATACGGCTCTGTTACGTGTGGCAATGGTGAAAGCCGTAAGCATCTCGCGAGACCCGCTTAGAACTCGAACTGGTTTTCGCTGAGGTTGGTACATCATTATGAAACCAAGTTCTGATCCACTCGCAGGGCTAGCCGCGTATGCCTAAGGAAGGCCATCGTTTAGCCTATATACCGTTTGCTCCAAAGTATTTGGTTTTGTGCAGCAATCATTTTGGGAGTGATGAATATTGTCAGCCGAAAGTAGTGTAAAGGCCGTCACGACTGACTCCCCTTGGGCGGTTTTTCTGGTGTTTCTGCGCCTAGGGCTCACCTCCTTCGGAGGCCCGATTGCACATCTAGCTTACTTTCGCGAAGAATTTGTCGCTCGACGCCAATGGCTGAGCGAGCGTAGCTATGGGGATTTGATTGCTCTGTGCCAGTTCTTGCCGGGGCCCGCCAGTAGCCAGGTTGGAATAGGTTTAGGACTATCTCGTGCTGGGGTTCCTGGAGCAGTAGCTGCGTGGGCAGGCTTCACATTGCCTTCGGCAATAATCCTGGTTTTATTCGCTCAGGGTATGTCCTCGTGGGGAGGGGCGCTTCCGAGCGGTCTTTTACATGGTCTTAAAATTGTCGCGGTGGCTGTCGTTGCTCAAGCCGTCTGGGGAATGGGCCGCAGTCTTTGCACTGATGCCCCTCGAATAACCGTCGCCGTGTTTGCTGCCTATGCTGCACTGCTTTGGCCGCATGCCTGGGGGCAGATCGGCGTGATTTTCTTCGGCGCTGTCATAGGAATGATGCTCTTCAAAACCGATGAAAGCCAAACTACGGAGTCTTTGCCCATATCGGTGAGCAGAAAAGTCGGCGTGGTGTTGTTGCTGCTGTTCTTCGGCCTTTTAGCTGGCCTGCCATTACTGATTCAAGTGTGGCCCTCTCAAGCGTTAGCTGTGGTAAATGCCTTTTTCCGTACTGGGTCATTAGTTTTTGGAGGTGGGCACGTCGTGCTGCCGCTGCTTCAATCAGCTACCGTGCCGAACGGATGGGTAGCCAATGACACATTTCTTGCCGGATATGGTTTAGCACAGGCCGTACCGGGCCCGCTTTTTACCTTCGCAGCATTTCTTGGCGCGTCCATGAATGCCCAACCTTCTGGTTGGCTCGGGGCTACCGCGTGCGTCCTAGCAATTTTTGCCCCTTCTTTCCTGCTCGTAATCGGCGTTTTGCCATTCTGGGAGCAACTGCGGAAAAGCTTACGCACCCAAGCTGCACTTTCAGGCGTAAACGCAGCAGTTGTGGGCCTTCTTCTGGCGGCCTTGTATAACCCTGTCTGGACGAGTGCCATATTCACTCCTACAGACTTTGGCTTGACGCTGATAGCTCTCGTGGCCTTGATGTTCTGGAAGGCTCCTCCATGGTTGGTAGTCTTGGCTGGAGGCCTCTTCGGATGGTTACTCAGCAGTGTATTTTGAGGCCGGCTAAACGATACCGTCAGGACGAGTTGCTTCGCGCACGATTACAGTGTGCTGAGCTGTTGATGCAGCCGATGGATTTGATGAGCCTAAGGGGCAGAACTGAGAGCATGTATTGCGGCCCTAATTTCGCGATAAACCTTCTGTGGTCTTGAGCTAGGACTATACGAAAGACAAGCCCCCAAGTGAGGTACACAGATTTCAGGCCGCTCTTTTTTCTAATGGCCTAATGGCGAAAGCTGACCAGGAAAAGGTAGTGTTCAAATTCTTACTCATGGACGTCCTACATGCCTGTCACAATTCGCGCTGCAGTGGTGGCAGATGCACAAGCTATCCAGTGCATTTACGCTCAGATAGTTTCGACAACGGCGATCTCGTTCGAAGAGATCCCGCCAAGCGCTGAGGAAATAGCTCAGCGAATAGCCACCACACTTCAAACATATCCCTACCTTGTGGCCGAAGAAGATGGGGAGGTCAAGGGCTATGCCTATGCAAGCCAGCACCGCGCACGCCCGGCCTACCGATGGGCAGTTGACGTGACGGTATACATAGCTGAATCGGCTCGCCGTCAGGGTGTTGGCCGTGAGCTCTATGAGACCTTGCTTCCGATTCTTGAGAAGCAGAGATTTCGCGCAGCGTACGCCGGAATTGCACAGCCCAATGAAGGAAGTGTGGGCCTGCATGAGTCGCTGGGGTTCGTCCACATCGGCACATATCCGGAGGTAGGCTTCAAGCTTGGGAAATGGCACGACGTCGGCTACTGGCGACTCGGGCTGTGTCCGGCAACTCCTCCACTGGAGCCTATTCTCTTTCCTTAGCTTGAAGTCGCATCACAGTAGGCACACTCGATTTGCGTCGCGAGACATCAGGGTTCGCTAGTGAGATAGCTTTGGACTTGGTTGACTACATCCCGAGCGGTGCGGGTTACTCCGATCAATGTCGCAGAGGCGAGCCCCGTCCAATCGCCGTAACCCACCAGCCACAAATTGGGTGACGCAACACTTCGATTTTCGTCCACAGCCACTTTACCGTCCAGGCCTACAACGCCCAGGCTGCTCAGGTGGTCGAGCGCGGGAGAAAATCCCGTGCACCAGATGACAACGTCCAACTTTGTTTCGTCTCCTGATGACCACACAACGCCTGTCGAAGTGAAGTGCGTGAATGGCCGTACCGCTCTCAATACACCGCGTTCACGAGCGTCTTTCACCGATGACACCATTACGATGTCGCCCAACCCTCCAGCGGGCTGCTCAGGCTCCACACCATCCTGTTGCGCCTTCAATCGAGCTGTAGCTCGTTCGAACAGGACGCGCCCATCAACCTCATCAGGTAGAAACTTTGGGACTTCTTGAGTTACCCAGGTTGCCTGAGCCACTTTGGAAACCTCGGCGTAAATCTGGGCTCCCGAGTTGCCACCACCGACGACAAGGACAGTTTTCCCCTCAAACTCATCCGGCCCAACGTAATGAGCGGAATGAAGCTGCTGCCCTAAAAACAACTCCTGTCCGGGATAGCTTGGGATAAATGAGCGGCTCCAGGTGCCTGTTGCACTGATAACCGCTTTGGCCTCCCAGGCTCTGTCCTCGGAGACAACCCGTAATCCGTCTTCGATTTTCTCGACACGGTTTACCCGCGTGGATCGGATGATGGGAAAGTCATATCGACGCTCGTACAGAGTTAGATAGTCGATAACATCGTCCAGCCCAGGAGTCCCCTCGGATACTGCTGGCATGGGCCAGCCGGCAATTGAGCTCCAAGCAGACGGCGAGAATAGTCGGAGAGAATCCCACCCATGCCGCCAGGCCCCTCCCGGTGCTGACTCGGCGTCGAGTAATACATAGGAAAGGCCTGTACGCCTCAAGAAATAGGCTACGGTGAGCGCGGATTGGCCACCGCCAATGACCACTACATCAAATTTCGAGTTTTGATTCACCAGCATCCCCCCAGGCCCATCTGCTTTACATCGGTTTAAACCCTGCGGCCATTCTCATCAATGACGACTTGTCCGTCTTCTTTGACGAAGCTGCCGCGCTGCTCTTGCGGCAGAAGGTCGAGGACTGCCTCTGACGGTCGACACAAGCGTGTGCCCAAGGGCGTCACGACGATGGGGCGATTGATCAGGATGGGGTGAGCCATCATGGCATCGATGAGCTGATCATCAGTAAGTGACGTATCGCCCAGTCCCAACTCCTCGTAAGGAGTGCCTTTGATGCGAAGCAGGGCCCGCACCTCAATACCCATATCCTTGATCAACCTGACAAGCGTGGTGCGGTCAGGTGGGGTCTGTAGGTACTCGATAACAGTCGGCTCTTCTCCGCTGTTGCGGATCAGCTCCAAGGTGTTGCGAGAGGTGCCACATTGCGGGTTGTGATAGATCGTGATCTGGCTCATACAGTTTCCTCGCACTGACGTTAGATGGAGCGCTGGTTGACGCGTTTGGAAAGCTCTTCGGCGGACTCTTTGCGCTCGGAGTACCGATCAACCAAATAATCCTGGCGATCCCGCAACAGCAGGGTGAACTTCATCAGCTCTTCCATCACGTCCACGAGTCGGTCGTAGTACGAGGACGGCTTCATACGACCTGCCTCGTCGAACTCGGTAAATGCCTTGGCCACCGAAGATTGGTTTGGGATGGTGAACATCCGCATCCATCGGCCCAGTACGCGCAGCTGATTGACCACGTTGAAAGATTGCGAGCCGCCGCAGACCTGCATCACTGCAAGGGTTTTGCCTTGCGTAGGCCGTACAGCGCCCATCGCCAGCGGTACCCAGTCAATTTGGGCTTTGAATACTGCGCTCATGGAGCCGTGACGCTCAGGGGAGCACCACACCTGCCCCTCAGACCATTGCATCAGCTCGCGCAGCTCAGCGACCTTGGGATGTGTATCGGGAGCGTCATCCGGCAGCGGGAGACCTGATGGGTCAAAGATCTTGGTTTCGGCGCCAAACTCTTCCAACAAGCGGGCTGCTTCCTGAGTCACCAGCCGGCTGAAAGAGCGCTCTCGCGTCGATCCGTACAAAAGCAGAATTCGAGGCTTATGGAGCGAAGGCGTACGAGGTGCCAGTTGCTCCAACGAAGGAATGTCGATCAGGTCGGCGTGAACGTTCGGCAATGTCTCTTGCATATAAACTCCTACGGCGGCGCCTGGTTGGGTGCCGCCTCGGTTGATCTTTAAAGCGAACCGATGCGGTTCAGTTCAGCTTTCAACTGGTCAGTGCTGATGGTCTTCAGTGGCAGCGCAAGAAATGCGCTCACGCGCTCGTGAATTTTGGCGAGTGTGGTTTCAAACGCAGCGGTGATCTCGGCTTCCGACCCGCTAGCCTCAGACGGGTCGGCCAGCCCCCAATGCGCCTTCAAAGCTGGCCCGAAGAAGATTGGGCATGCCTCACCTGCAGCCCGGTCACAGACAGTGATCACGATGTCTGGCGGCGAGCCTTCAAAAGCGTCCGAAGCCTTGCTGCTTAAGCCCGCAGTAGAGATACCCGCCGCCTCCAGTGTCTGCAGTGCCCTTTGATTCACCCGGCCACTGGGAAAGCTCCCCGAGCTGACCGCTTCTACGCCTTCAGGCGCCAGGTGATTGAACAGCGCCTCGGACAGAATGCTGCGGCAGCTGTTGTGGGTGCACATGAACAAGACTTTCATCAGAAGATTCCTTGATTCAGAAACTGAGGCGCAATGCCAGGGCAGACAAGGTGGCGACGAGGATAGGCAGGGTCAGCACGATCCCAGTCTTGAAGTAGTAACCCCAGCTGATCTTGATGTCCTTCTTGGCCAGCACATGCAGCCACAGCAGCGTGGCCAGACTGCCAATTGGAGTGATCTTCGGGCCTAGATCGCAGCCAATGATGTTGGCGTACACCATCGCTTGCTGTACGACGCCATCAACTTCGGCGGCATGAATGGATAAGGCGCCAACCAGAACCGTAGGCATGTTATTCATGATCGAAGACAGCAATGCTGTTAGCAGCCCTGTACCCAGGGACGCGCCCCAAACGCCATAACCGGCGAACACGTTCAGGATCTGCGCGATGTGGTCGGTCAGGCCCGCGTTCTTCAAGCCATAGACGACCAGATACATACCCAAGGAAAAAATCACCACTTGCCATGGGGCCTCTTTGAGCACCTTGCTTGTGTTGATGGCGTGACCACGAGCCGCGATGACATAGAGAATGAACGCACAGACCGCTGCAATGGCGCTGATTGGCACCCCCAATGGCTCAATGACAAAGAAGCCGATCAGGAGTAGTGCCAGCACCCACCAGCCGGCTACAAACGTGGCCCGGTCGTGGATTGCCTCGTCCGGATTGTTCAGTTGGTTGAGGTCATAGGTCTTTGGTAAATCTTTGCGGAAAAACCACAGCAGCATGGCTAATGTCGCTGCCACGCTGACGATGTTTACCGGCACCATGATCGAAGCATATTCGTTGAAGCCGATATCGAAGTAGTCGGCAGAAACGATGTTGACCAGGTTGGAAACCACCAGCGGTAAGCTCGCCGTGTCGGCGATAAAACCGGCTGCCATGACGAATGCCAAAGTAGCCGCAGGAGAAAAACGCAACGCCAGCAACATCGCGATCACAATGGGTGTGAGGATCAATGCTGCTCCGTCATTGGCGAACAGGGCCGACACCGCTGCGCCAAGCAGGACGATAAATGCGAACAGCTTGCGGGTGCTTCCGCCTCCCCATCGGGCCACATGCAGCGCAGCCCATTTAAAAAAGCCTGCCTCATCAAGCAGCAAACTGATGATGATGACCGCGATGAAAGTTCCGGTAGCATTCCAGACGATGCGCCAGACCTCGGGTATGTCTGCAAGAGTAACGACGCCTGCCAGCAACGCCACGATGGCACCCAACGTGGCACTCCAACCAACTCCGAGCCCTTTAGGCTGCCAGATGACGAGCACGATGGTGGCGATAAATATCAATACGGCAATCAGCATTTCGTTAATCCGGTTGGGCGTGAATCAGCTGCACACGGCCTGGTTGATCGGACGGTCGTTCATACCGCACAGGCGTTTAGTATCGGTTTCCAGCCATTGCTGATTGGCGTCTACGACTTCTTTCAAAACCGCAGTTACCCACGCAGGCAAATCGGGGTTCAGGCGGTAGTACACCCACTGACCTTGCCGGCGATCCATCAACAAACCAGCAGAACGCAGCAGGGCCAAATGACGAGAAATCTTCGGCTGGTTCAGGTCGAGTGCCGCCGTCAGCTCGCAGACACACAGCTCGCCTTCGCTCACGACGAGCAGGGAAATTTTGGCTCGGGTGTCATCCGCCAAGCACTTGAATAACGTGGTGGGGTTCATGGGTTCTGTCATAGATCCTCCAGGTGTTTGGTCTTGACCAAAACGAAGAGCTTGATGCGCTCGTGGATGTCGTGGAGCGTGTGGCGAAATGCACCGGGATCATCGCTCGTTACTGGGTCAGGAAAGTCCCAGGCAATGACTTCACCTGCACTGGGCATTGGTAGGCACTCGCTGGCGGATTTATCGCAAAGAGTGATTACGTAATCGAATCGATCAGCTTGAAACTCGCTGATGGACTTGCTTCGCAGGCCCGTCGCATCGACTCCAACTGCCTCCAACGCCTGAATCGTGCGCGTATCAACCTCAGACGGTTGGGATCCTCCGCTGAAGGCCTCGAAGCGCGGGTCGGTGTGACGCAGCAAAGCCTCTGCAAGCTGGGAGCGGGCTGAGTTGGCAACGCACACGAAAAGCACTTTGATAGCAGGGGTCATGACTAGACTCGATGCATATGGAAAATCGAATATACGCTTTGGCAGATATTCGGTAAAGCGAATATGATGACTACGGCTTCGGCTTGGGCCGTAACAGTCCATGCAAAGCGGCACAAAGGAGATGAAAGGATGGAGTGGGAGATGATGATCCAGGCAACGGAAATAGCCGGTGGGCAATGGCAGCGCTTTCGCGATGCACTGAAATCTGCTGACCTTCCATCAGACGATATTGATCTTCCTGGCCGAACCTTTTTTGAGTTCACGCTGGACAGTGAGACGGTCGCATGGGGAGGATTCGAAACGCATGGTACGAACGGGTTGCTGCGCTCTCTGGTCGTGGAGCCCGCATACAGATCGAAAGGGGTTGGAGCTGAAATGCTTCGAGTCATTGAAGCGATAGCCGCCGGGCAGGGAATCGCTCGATTTCATTTGCTGACAACAACTGCATCAGGCTTTTTTGAACGGCAGGGCTACGCACTGAACCAGCGAGGCTCTGCGCCGTCTCTGATCTCACAGACGGAGCAGTTTAGGGGGCTTTGCCCTGGCTCGGCTTGCTACATGTGCAAGGCGTTACCATTCGACAATGGCTGATAGTCTGCCCATCCGATAGCCTGGGAGGTAGTGCCCAGTTTCGACCGATCCTTTACATGTGCGCGTACATGCACATATAGTCGCTACATGACCTTATTACTGAACCGAACCCAGGCAATCGAGGCCGCCATAGAGTCGCTGGACGGTGCATTCTTCAAAGCCCTCTGTGAGCCACCGCGAATCGCAGTGCTGAAGCGCGTAATGCTACTAGGCCGTGCTGATGTCACTGAAATTGCGGCTGACTTACCTCAAGAGCGTTCGGTTGTGTCTCGCCACCTTCAGGTGCTACTAGAGGCGGGGATCGTTAGAGCCACTAAGATAGGGCGCCAGATGTTCTATGAAGTGGACGGCCCAGCCATTATCAAGCGTCTAGAGGCCATCCTCATCCACACCAAAAGCATCGTTCCACTGTGCTGTCCAGGCGAAAAGGTCTGAGCCTTTTTTTGCATAAATACGTGCATGAGTGCGCATACATGAACATAAGCAGTCAGATGTTGGATGTTATTGTCATTGGTGCTGGCCAAGCAGGGTTGGCTACCGGTTGGCACCTGAAGCAGCACGGCCTCAATTTCCGCATTTTTGATGAGCAATCGCAGCCTGGGGGGGAACTGGCGTAATTACTACGATAGCCTTGAATTGTTCTCGCCAGCAGCATATTCCTCTCTTCCGGGGCTTCCATTTCCTGGAGCAGCAGGCCACTACCCTTCTCGGGATGAAGTAGTGCGTTATCTGGAAGGTTATGCCGACTTCTTCCGGTTACCTATCCTTCAAGGGATTAGGGTCGCGAACGTAGGTCAGGAAGGCGAAGGATTTCGGATCACTGCAGCGAACGGACAAAGCTTTTGTGCGAGAGCGGTGGTCGTGGCCTCAGGAGCCTTCAGTCGTCCCTACGTACCCGATATCCCTGGGCTCAAGAACTTCAGCGGCACTCAGCTTCACAGTGCTCATTATCGGAATGCAGAAGCATTTAGTGGGCAACGCATCGTCGTAGTTGGCGCTGCTAACTCGGCTGTACAAATCGCTTACGATTTATCCAAAGTTGCAACCGTGACTCTGGCCACGCGAGAGGCGATTCGATTCGCGCCACAACGGATATTAGGAGCAGATTTTCATACTTGGTTGAAATGGACAGGCCTAGAGAAAACTAAGTGGCTAAACGATCAAAGCACGCCTGTACTGGACGACGGTACGTACAGAAAGGCTCTGAGATCCGGACGCTTCAATCAAGCAGCAATGTTCTCCGAGGTCACTTCAACAGGCGTTATTTGGGCCGAAGGGCAGCATGAAACCGTTGATAGCCTGATTTTTGCCACTGGCTATCGTCCGAACCTGCCATTTCTCCAAGGCCTTCCAGTAATGGATGAGCAGGGACGAGTGGCGCAGCGCGACGGGCGAGCCGTTCATGTTCCAGGCTTGTACTTTGTAGGCTTGCCCAAACAACGCAACTTCGCTTCTGCAACCCTACGAGGAGTGGGGCCTGATGCCGAACAAATACTTCGGTATTTGCTAAAGCGAGTTCGTAAGTTAGAAGCCGCCCCGACGCTCGTAACGCAAAACTGAGCCGCTGGCGTCCGAAAAAACAAGAGTCCGTAGCTAGTGAAAAACCTAGAAAGCAGCCAACGACCTATCAACCGATTCAAGCTTGTGTGGGCATTAGGCATCGCACAAATCCTTGCTTGGAGTTCGACCTATTACCTGCCAGCAGTTCTTGCAACACCAATCACCAAAGAAACAGGATGGTCAGTTACGAGCGTAGTGATTGGATTATCTTGGGGACTGCTGGTCGCAGGAGCTTGCTCGCCCATGGTGGGACGATGGATCGATCAAAGTGGGGGACGCCCCGTGTTGGCAGCTAGCTCGTTATTTTTGGCGATGGGTATGCTGTTGATGGGCTTAGCCAGTCACTTGGCCGTTTATTACCTAGCATGGACGCTGATCGGCGCGGGCATGGCTGCTGGCCTTTATGACGCAGCGTTTTCGACTCTCGGACGACTACTTGGCGACCACGCACGTGCCTCGATGACTGGTCTAACCTTGCTAGGTGGGTTTGCCAGCACCTTAGGCTGGCCACTGATCGCAGGCCTAGAGCACCAGATCGGGTGGAGGTACAGTTGCTTTGCCTTAGCCGCAATGCACCTGGTAGTTGGACTACCAATCCATCTTCTGACAATTCCCAGCGAGAAAGGCCCCCCAGCCGAATCTGCACCTCTTACAAGTCCCTCGTCCATT
>NZ_LXJP01000026.1:0-96361 GCF_001728855.1 Pseudomonas sp. AP19
TACCGGGTTGGAAACCAACTGATCCCCAGCCTTCAACGACACAAGCGGCACGGTCTTGATCTGTGTGGCAGGGCCACCGAGCATCAAGGGCTTAACCGCTGCCAGATGCGGCTCCAATATCGGCCCCACCAACTGACCCGCCAGCGTCTGCAACCAGTTGCGCACCCGCCTTGATTTGATAGGGCCCAATACCTGAGCACCCAGCCGAAGTTGCACGCCCATACCCCGGGTCGCCCAGATCAGAAACAAATTGATCAATACTTCGCCGGTGACCTCTCCCAGCAGCTCATACATGTCTGGCGGTGGAAGCATGCGTATCCAGCCGACCATGGCTGACAGATAGATGAACAACAGCGGTTCGTCGCTGAGTACCAGCAGACCCTGCGCAATCGCGTCCTTGCCCAGTTTCAGCAGATCGTCAAGTTCGGTTTGGGAGATGTATTGCAGCAACTTTTGGCTGTTGGTTCTGATATCCGCCAGCAGGTCATACAGTTGCGTAAAGTTGTCCCACAGGTTGTAGAACGCTTGGCTGATCCCACTGGCAAATGCCACGCCTTGCATCGCGCTACGCTCAATAGGCGTGGCGTTTGCAAAGTCGGTCCATTGGGCGCTTGAGGTCTTCGTCCACTCATCGCGCAGGCGAACTTCCAACTCCGCAATCACCGACTGATAAGACGCATACAACGCCTTGACGTGATCTTTGGAAACGTTGGGGTAAAACGTAATTTGGTATTGCTGATCACGTGTGCATTCTCTGACTTCAAGAATGCCGCTGGGGCCGATGGTGTGATGGATGGGCGGCCCTGTCGGGCTGCCATCTACGGCAATGGCTTGCAGCATCACCGGCGTATTGCCGATCGGCACGAACTGCGTGCTTTCGAACATATGCACCAGGGTCAAGGAACCCTGGGCCTTGCACATCGCAACTGTGGGGCTTGGCGCTTTGGAAGAGACCGGCGCTACCAGTGCGACGTCTTCTCCAACCTTGAACACCTGCTCCACTTCCAGCGCCGAACCACTCCAGAAGCTCTCGGCCCATTGGTCAAAAGTGTTCAGGCACTCTCGAAAATCACGGAAGACGCTTTCAACATCCGGTGCTTTGGCATCCATGGGGGCCAGGACAAACCTGGCAATGACCGGAATCATGGGTAGGCACCGTCACCCGGCGCCCTAACAAAGAAAACCATCCGCAATCCCTCGCACTGTTGAGTCAGGCGAAGGACTTTGCAGAGGTTTTAAGGAGAGATCTGTAGAGCTTGTCCGGCTGTTACGTGGGAAGTTTCAACGGCTTTGTCCTCTTCCGCCGAAACACCAGACGGCATAGCGCGGCGGGTTAACGCTGTCAGTCAAGGCCTTGCCGCCCGTATACGGCAAGGCCTCGGCGCCAGCCCGCGGACAAAGCACTGTCCTATGTATAGAACGAATAAGGCCACGTTTGCCGGCTAGTGCTCAAACGCCAGCAGCCTTATGGTGGTCGTACTTTGGAGGTACACCATGAAAAAACTCATCGGCATCTACACCAGCCCTCGCGCCCATTGGGTCGGCGACGGCTTCCCGGTGCGCACGCTGTTTTCCTACGACTCGATGGGCAAGCACATCAGCCCATTTCTGTTGCTGGACCACGCTGGCCCCGCCGATTTCACGCCCACCGATCAACGTCGCGGCGTCGGCCAACACCCGCATCGCGGCTTTGAAACCGTGACCATCGTGTATGACGGCGAAGTTGAACACCGGGATTCCACCGGCGCCGGTGGCAAGATCGGCCCCGGCGATGTGCAATGGATGACAGCCGCGAAAGGCATCATCCATGAAGAGTTCCATTCCGAAGCCTTTGCCCGTAGCGGCGGGGCGTTGGAAATGGTGCAACTGTGGGTCAACCTGCCAGCCAAGGACAAAATGGCCGACGCCGGTTACCAGACCATTGTCGACGGTGACATCCCTGTGCTGCCGCTGGCCAACGACGCCGGGCAACTGCGCCTGATCGCCGGTGAATTCGCCGGTACTCATGGCCCTGCGCGCACCTTTACGCCAATTGACGTGTGGGACGTGCGCCTGAATGCCGGTAAAGCGGTGACGCTGGACCTGCACGCCGGGCGCAATACTGCGCTGGTGATTCTGCGCGGCACGGTGCTGGTCAATGGCGAAGAAGTGGCGCGCCAAGGGCAATTGGCGTTGCTCGAGCGCGAGGGTGATCAGCTCACGCTGGAGGCCAACGATGACGCTAAAGTGTTGCTGCTCAGCGGCGAGCCGATTGACGAGCCTATCGTCGGCCACGGCCCGTTCGTGATGAACACCGAGCAGGAAATCCATCAGGCGTTTGCCGACTTCCAGTCGGGGCGTTTCGGGCAGATGGCGGGCTGATTGCCTGGCGCAATACCCCTGTGGGAGCAGGCTTGCCTGCGATGCAGGCACCTCGGTGTATCCGTTGCACCGAGGTGATGCTATCGCAGGCAAGCCCGCTCCCACATTTTGTTTTCCAGCGTTCCTGTTTCATGCGATCTTCTCGGCATTCGCTCTGGAGTCGCCTGGATGCCCTCATTTATCGCTGATCACCCGATGTTGTGCGCCGTGGCGCTAATCTTTATCGATATCGCTGTGTGGCGCCTTATTTCCGCCAACCTCGCCAACTGGAAACTCGCAGCGCGCTTGGCGATTTTTGCCGTTTACAGCGCCGTGTTGTTCAACGACGGCATGAACCCCATGCAACTCGCGCCGTATGCCGACAACACCGCCTTGCACCTGGCCGCCACGGGGTTGCAGATCGGCTGGTGGCTGTTCGCTGCGCGCACCCTCACGGTGTTGCTCGGCACGGTGATGATGAATCGGGTCGGGCACGGCGGGCGGTTGTTGCAGGACCTGATCGGCGCAGTGATTTTCCTGATCGCGATCATTGCCGCCATGGCTTATGTGCTCGACCTGCCCGTCAAGGGCGTGCTCGCCACCTCCGGCGCCGTGGCGATCATCGTCGGCCTGGCGTTGCAAAGCACCTTGAGCGATGTGTTTTCCGGGATCGTCCTCAATACCACCAAGCCCTATCAGGTCGATGACTGGATTTCTATCGACGGCACCGAAGGCCGCGTCACCGACATCGACTGGCGCGCCACACGCCTGGAGACTTCCCAGGGCAGCATGGCGGTGATCCCCAACTCGCTGGCGGCCAAAGCCAAGATCATCAACTTCTCACGCCCGGCGGACATGTTCGGCCTGGCGGTGAGCCTGCAAGTCAGCCCCCACGCACGCCCGCAAACCGTGATCGAGGCGCTGGAGCGCGCCATGCAAGGTTGCCGACCCCTGCTGGCCAAACCCGCGCCCAGCGTGGCGTTCAAGACCTCGGCCAGTGGCGGCGTCGACTATGAGATCAGTGGGTTTGTACCGGCCATGGGCCTCAAACGCGAAGTACGCAACCAGCTTTACGATTTGGCGTTCCGGCACCTGCAAGCGGCGGGCGTAGGCCTGTTGTCCGCCACCGAAAGCAGCGTGCCACCGGCGATGTCCGCTGCGCGGGCCTTGCTGGAGCGCTCGTCGATTTTCTCCACCCTGCGCCAGGAAGAGAAAGACACCTTCAGCCAGAACATGACCCTGCACACCTACCGCGCTGGCGAGATGATCTTGCCGGCGGGCGAGGTCAGCGACCATTTGTTCATCGTCGAGTCCGGCGTGGTCTCGGTGATGTTGGTCAAGGGTGGCCACAAGTTCGAAGCCGGGCGCATGGGGCCGGGCGAGGTGATTGGCGAGGCGGGGATTTTGTCGGATGAGGCGACGCTGGCGGATTTCTCGGCCAAGACCTTCTGCACGCTGTACCGCATCGAAAGGGAATACCTCAAACCTTGCCTGGATGCGCGGCATGACATCAGCGAAGCCATGAAGGCGCTGCTGGATTTTCGTGTGCACACGGCGCAGGCCCTGACCCGGGAAACGCCGGCGGTGCCGGTCAAGAAAGGCTTTTTGCAGTGGCTGCGCAATCGCGGGCTGTAGCTGGTCATTGCGGGAAAACCCGAACGTCGTGCGGATCACTGACGTGCGCGCCGCGGTGGGCGCGCACGGTTCGTTGATCACTGAGCGAGGTAAACCGGGCTGTCGGTCGACAGTGAGGCTTTTACCGCGTGAGTCATGTCGGAAATCAAGGCCTCCTCGCGGTCTTCGCTCAGGGCTTTGAGGGTGATGGCGACCACTTCCTGAGGCGTGCTCTTCGGTGCCTGCACCTCGGCGACCATGTCGGTATCGATGTAGGCCGGGTGCACGCCGATCACCAGGGTGTTCTGTTCGCGCAGCTCGCCGCGCAGGCCGTTGGTCAGGCCCCACTGGGCGGCTTTCGAGGTGCTGTAGCCGCCGGTGCCGGGCGGGCTCAGCCAGCTCAAGACCGAGAGGATATTAATCAGCGCGCCGCCGCCGTGCTTGGCCAGGATCGGCGCGAAGGCGCGGCTCACGCGCAGGGTGCCGAAGGTGTTCACGTCAAAGTGTTGCTGCAGGTTCTCAACACTGTCTGCGGCCAGCAACGAGCCGTATTTGAGCCAGCCCGCGTTGTTGATCAACACACTCACATCAGTGCACTGCTCGGCGGCGCGCTGCACGCTGGCCGGGTCGGTAATGTCCAGCGCGACCGGCGTGCTGCCGGGAATATCGACACTGGCCGGGTCGCGCGCGCCGGCGTACACCTTGGCGGCGCCGGCTGCCAGCAGCGCGGTGACGAATGCTTTGCCCAGGCCACGGTTGGCGCCGGTGACCAGTACGACTTTTCCACGAATATCCATGATGAACTCCAGGCGACGAATTAGGTTTAATGATGAAACCGTTTTTATCCTGAGCCTGTTGGTCCTATAATGCAACCTAATAGTTCTGACTGCCGGGAGGCCCGACGATGAAACGCAAATGCCTGGAAGGCGACTGCTGCCCGGTTGCTCGTGCGCTGGATGTGGTGGGCGACTGGTGGACCCTGTTGATCATTCGCGACGCATACGCTGGCGTGACGCGCTTCGGGGATTTCCAGAAGCACCTGGGCGTGGCGAAAAACATCCTCGCCACCCGCCTCAAGGACATGGTCGAGCAAGGCCTGCTGCACACCAGCGAAATCGGCGCGCGCAGTGAATATCAACTCACCGACAAAGGCCGCGCGCTGATGCCGGTGCTGGTGACGCTGGCCCAATGGGGCGAAGCCTTCACCGAGCCGGCGGCTGGCAGCACCCGCTTGCTGGACGCGCAGGCGCTCAAGCCGCTGCGCAAAGTCGAGGTCCTGTCCGAAGACGGCCGCGTGCTGGGCCTCGAAGACATCTTCACCCAGCTACCCGCCTGAACGGAACGTGCCCACGAACCCAGGGGCATTTTCTTCAATACCCCGCGCGCTCAGCCCTTTACCGTGATGCCATCTTCACGCGGCATCATCAAAAGGAACTGCAATGAGCCTGATCATTTCCATGGCGGCCTTCGCCCTGGCCACCTCCATCACACCGGGCCCGGTCAATGTGGTCGCGCTCAGCGCCGGCGCGCGCTTTGGCTTTGTTGCCAGCCAGAAACACGTAGTCGGCGCCGCCGTCGGCTTCACCTTGCTGTTGGTGCTGATCGGCCTGGGCCTGCATGAAGTGCTGGTGCGCTGGCCGCTCCTCACCCAATTGATTCAGTGGGGCGGGGTGGCCTTCTTGCTGTACATGGCCTGGAAACTCGCGGTGGACGATGGCCGGCTCGACGCCGAGGGCACCGCCACTGCGCCGTCGATGCTCTACGGCGCCATCATGCAATGGCTCAACCCCAAGGCGTGGCTGGCGTGCGTGGCGGGCATGGGCTTGTTTGTGGCCGATGGCGATGCGCGCCAAGTCTGGCTGTTCGCGGCGCTGTACCTGGTGATCTGCTACCTGTCGGTGGCGTGCTGGGCGTATGCCGGCACCTTCCTGCGGCGCTACCTGAGCAACCCCCACGGCGTGCGCCTGTTCAACCGCTCAATGGCCGCGTTGCTGGTGGCCAGTGTGGGTTATTTGCTGATGGCTTGAGCAAGTCGCGGTACTGCCCGGGCGTGGCGGCGAAATGCTGTTTGAAGGTGCGTTGGAAATGCGCCTGGTCGGCAAAACCGGCCGCCAGCGCCACGTCTGCGATCAACGCGCCGTTGCGCAACTGGGTGCGCGCAAACTGAATGCGCCGGTTGACCAGAAACGCATGCGGCGTGAGCCCGTAATACTGTTTGAACGCGCGGATCAGGTAGGACGGCGACAACTCGGCCGCCAGGCAAATATCTTCCAGCTTCAACGCCTCGGTGCAGTGCGCGCGGATGTACTCGGCGGCGCGCTCCAGCTTGTGGTTGACCTCCCGCACCGGCGTCAGCGAAGGGTTCAAACGCTGCTGCACCTCGGTGAAATAACTCACCAGCGCGCTTTGCTTTTGCAGCAACTCGGCCTGCTCATCCAACAGCAGTGCGTAGAGCTCGATCAAACCGTTGTACAGCACGCCGTCGCGGGTGTGCGGCGTGTTGAACGGCCGATAACCCTGGTCGGTACTGAAACCCAGCTGGTATTGCAGGTCAGTCAGCCACGGCGTGTCGAGGTACAGCATGTGATACGACCACGGCTGATCGTAGATCGGGTTGCACGCATGCACATCGCCCGGGTTCATCAACACCACCGTGCCGGCGCTGATCTCAAACGTCTGCGCGCCGTAGTGGTAATAACTGCGCCCGGTGGTGATCGCGCCGATGGAAAAGTGCTCGTGGGAGTGGCGGGTATACGTCACCTTGCGCCCGTCGGCGATGGTGCGCGCCTCAATGAACGGCAAGCACTCGTCACGCCAGAAGCGCGGCGCTTGCGCGGGGTGAGCGGAGGTGTTCAGCGTCATGGCGGTGGCCCCATCCCTTGAGGAACGAGCAGGGATCATTACACAGCTCGGTGCTGCATCGCCATGGCCGTTGATCAAAGCACTTTAGACAAAAACACCCGGCTGCTGCCTTCAGGTTCACAGGGTATTTCGCCAAACCGCAGCCAGCCGTGTTTCTCGTAAAAGCCCGGCGCCTGAAAGCTCAGGGTGTACAGCACCGCGTTGCGGCAACCGCGCCGCCGCGCCTCGTGTTCAAAGGCCTGCAGCAACTGGCTGCCCAGGCCGGAGCCGCGCAGGGCGTCGGGCAGGTGGAACAGGTCGAGGAAGGCCATGCCCAGGGACGTTTTGCCGGTAATGCCGCCGAGAATCTGCCGGGTGTCAGGGTCTTTGAGCAGCACCGTCAGCGGCAGGCGATCGTTGCAACCGGTGATGGCTGCATTGAACGCAGCCAGGCCGTTGCCGAGCAGGCGCTCGGCATCGGGGTGGGCTTGGTCGCTGATTTCAATCTGCGCTGCAGTCGTCACGGAACGTTTCCTCGGTTAGAGCGCCATCACCATCTCATGCCACGCCATCCCGCCATGTTCCGACGGCGAAGGCTGCACATAGGTGTAGCCCATGCGCGTGTACAACGGCACATGCTGCTCCTTGCACATCAAATGAATCGTCTGCTTGCCCATTGCCTGCATGCGCTGCACAAACTCAGTCATCAACAGCCTGGAATAGCCCTTGCCCTGCTGCGCCGGGTCAACCACCACCGACATAATCACCACATTCGGCGCCTCGGCCGCATGCCCCACCAACTCCTTGAACGCCTCATCCGACATCACCACCTGATGCGCGCAGCCGCCGTTGATAAAACCCACCACCGCACCATCCGCCTCCAGAATCAAAAAGCCCTCGGGGTACTGCGCAATGCGCGTGGCGATCTTTTCCAGCGTCGCGGCTTCATCGCCTTCGTAAGCGCTGATTTCGATGTCAAAGCAACGGCCGGCATCGTCGGGGCGGGCGTTGCGGAAGGTGAGGGCGGGCATGGGCGTTTCCTGGGGCGTTAAACGAAAGGCCACATCATAGCGGCACGCCCAAACACTCGCCATCGCCGCACCGGCAGCGTCGAACAAAGATCAAACGGTGGGAGCTGTAGAGCCCCGGCGAGGCTGCGAAGGCGGCGGTACAGGCACTCTCAAAGCCAGCTCAGCCCCCCTGTTTAAGTTCACCAAAAACCAGAAAACCCGCCAAAGCGGGTTTCCACACAGCTCACATCACATCAACTCACAGCAGCCACATCAAACCCGCGCCGCTCCATCACCGTAAACACATCCGCCACATCCTGCACCATGATTCGAGCGGTATTGGCGACCGTATTGATGTCGTGCTCGGCATAGTCGGAGACATTGGAGCACGCCATCAGGTGCAGGTAGGCGAGGGCGGCGTTGAGACGTTCGCTGGCGCAAGCGTGAAGCTCGCTGAGCGGGGCGTCGCTGTCGATGAGGAGGACAGGGTATTCGGTTGCGGTTTGGGACATGGGGGTGAAGCGGCGGGGCGGGTGTTGAATTTTCAAGGTAGAAATCCCTAAGAAAGAAAAATATCGAACAGCCGTAGAACAAAACATCACCGGAAATCGGCTCTGTCGGGTTTAACGGTTTTTGGTGTAATTCCTTTTTAGGGCTGCGAATCCCATCGTCGATCAAGCTGACGACGGAACGGACTATAGAGGGCTGATTTTGGCGAGGCAACGGTGGGCTGTGCGGTTGCTGGGATGGTTTGCGGAACCTGCGACTCTTTTGGGAGCCTGGTTGAATCTGCGTTTAAGCATTCCAGGCCGCATGTTTAAAGGCGATACGTGCTTGAGGAGGGTTTGGCAAAGTGGATACGTCTTTCGGCTTTGTGAGATGTTTCTGACTGATTTTTAGGAGGGGTTGGTTGGGTTCACATGCCTGCTCGTCCATTTGCGTTCGGGCTGGCCAGTCGTTTGCATCGTGTGTACCAGTCAGTTTGCATATGCGACTGGTAGACAAAGGCCGATCACAGCCTGGCGTAACGGGCTGCAGATAGCTGGGAACCGTGCAACGTGAGTGGCAGCAAACGGCCCAGAGTGTGTAAAAACGCTTCGTCAAAATTGAAGTGCGCGCGTCTACGTTCAATCTGAAATTTATCGCCACGTCTGCAGAGGTGGGTTTCGCGTAGAAGCGCGATTTCCAGTCCGGTTTTGAACACTTGGCGCGCTCAAAAACGTTTGTACACAGCCTCGGCCAAAAGCGGTCATCCGACGTCTACATGAGCTGGGACGGATAGATCTCGTGCCCCTTCGGCATGCCGGGCGCATTTTTCTCTTACATTCAGTTTCTCTGTGGCGCTTATCCACTTTTCCAGCTAATGTCGGAAAAACTCCGTTAGACGATTAAAATAGGGATATATATGACACCCAACTGGAAACTAGATAAAGTCAAAGGCCTAACTGACGAAGTTAAAGATTTACATCCCGTTCTTCGAGAACTGTTTCGTTGCATGCCAAGTATCACAGAAGTAAATTACACTCAAGGCAATAGGGAAGTGGGGGCTGACTTCGTACTTACTAAATACGATGATGCACTCATGGAACAAGACTATGTAGGCGTGATCGTGAAGTCAACTTCGATCAAGCAAAATCACGAAGATGTTCGCAGACAAATTAGAGAGTGCGAGCAGTCTCGGCCCATTGAAAATGGGAAGAAAGACGTATTTCTCAATGAAATATGGATTGTGACAAGTCAAGACATAACTCGATCTGCTCAAGACAGCATTCATCATGAGCACAGAAATACGAAAATAAAATTCTTTGACTCGGAAAAAATAGTTAAGTTGCTCGACAGATTCTATCCTGGCTATTGGGACTTCACGAACTTCAATGTAAATCAATACGTTGCAAAACAACTAAATCAAATTGAGCTATACAGTGGAAGCCATTCACTTACGCCGCAGAAATTTGGCCACATAGAAATATTGCAGCAGATCGTTAGGGTTCCGCCTGATTCCAACAAAAAATTTCAGAGGAAAGCGCAAAAGCCTGTCACACTATTAGACGAGATAAAACGAAATAGGTTTATTTACATACAGGGTAGTATGGGGGCTGGAAAGTCCGAACTAATCAGAGCTACTGCTAAGAAACTTTGCGAACAACAAACCTTAGATAATTTTACGATAATCCCATATTTCACTACTTTTAGAGAGCTAAAGTCAGCCGAGACGGATATTTGCTCAATCATTTCAACTATCGAGCGCGAGCTAGATGACAATACGAAAACTATAATTCTTTTCATCGATGGCTTAGATGAAACCGATGAAGATCTAGAAGAAAAAATCGATTTTATTTGTAGTTCGGCCACATCCATATCAGCTATGAGCCATGTAAAGATGGTCGTCACATCTAGACTGATACAGCAGGAAAAGCAGCAACAAAAAATAGAAAAACACTTTGATAGGTTTAATATTTGCGATCTGTCTTACAATGTGATAATAAGCTTTATAGAGTCAATGTGCGAAAACTTTAAAATTAACAATAAGTTTAAAGATGACCTGCAAAATTCATCATTAATGAAGGCATTACCCAGAACGCCACTTAGCGCTATATTGCTTGGAAGGCTATTGGCTGAGAATGTGAAAGAGCTTCCATCTACGTTACCTGAACTTTACTCAAAATACACCGAGCTTGTATTGGGTCGATGGGATATTCAAAAGGGTAATGGCTCTGAAAAAGAATATGAAACAATACAAAGAATAATATCGTTCGTGGCTGGATATATGACTGATAATGATTTTGAATTTTTAGGGCTGCGCGAACTTGAAACGATTTTTGTCGATTATTTGAAAATAAGGCGAACAGGGCAGGATGCCCATGCACTGATGAGGTCATTCATTAATAAAACAGAAATCATTGGTTTTGATCCCGAAAAAAACGCTATTTTCTTTAAGCACAAAACATTCAAAGAGTTTTTCTATGCCACACTACAGTTTCAACAAAAGGGGATAGAGGCCCCAATTAAGAAACCTTTTGATCTATACTGGCAAGGAATAGAATATTTTTACTTGGGCATTATAAAAGATGCGCCTTTGCGGATCGACCAAATCAGCCGACTTGTTCCAGAAAATGAGCTTGAGTCTTTAGTTAAGTTATCATCGTTTTCCGACTTCCTGTTGGCGGCATATCAAACTCCTTATAAAGAGATAGAGGCGGCGTTAAGCCGAACGTTTGTCGACGCAGCTATTCTTTATAACAAAATCGTTTCTAAAAAAGAAGAAACTTGGCTTAATCAGCTTCCTGAACTTCAACTACTATGCATGCTTACTACTGCCGTGAAAAAATCATACTCGTATGACTTTTTCCTTCCCGCGCTTCACGAGGCAAAAATCTTAGCTGAAATTGATACGAGTCTTTTGGATGATGAGCGTAATGTATTGCTTTTTTTTATCGATTCGGTTTTAGCCAACCTCGGTGATGATCAAGCCTTCATATCTCTAGTTGAAAAGCATGGAAACTCTTTGAATTGGACCATAAGATTGGGGATTGATTTTTCGGCTCAAGATGCTGAGTTTATAAATTCGGCTACGAAGCAAATGCATAAAAAACTCACCAAATCATTGAAAGGCAATATGAACCTCAAGAGCTACTTCTTAGAGCTTCAAGACAAGCCAATAAAAGACAGAAAAAACTTAACTATTTAATCTATAAACCATGAGAGAGACGACTGATTTTGAGCGACGGGGCTTTCAAGCTACCCGTTTTATTCTGGAAAAGTGATTGCTTTTGCATAATAAGGTATAGATCCCTTTATGGTTGTTTTAGAATCGTAGTCTGAGCAAAGCAAGCTAAGCCGCCAGTCCGCCAGTCCGCCAGTCCGCCAGACGTGAGCGCGAGCCGTGGTTGCTTGCCAGTAATTTGTCGAAAAGCGAGTGTAACCCAGCAAAAATCGTGGCGATTTATAAACGCCGTATGCAGATCGAAGAAGGCTTCCGAGATGTAAAAAGTGAGCACCTGGGATTAGGCCTGAATCTGCATCGAAGCCATTGTCCAAAGCGCATTGAGGTGTTGTTGTTCATTGCTGCATTGGCCAACTACCTTCTCTTTTTAACAGGGCTGCTGGCACGAGAAAGCGGTTTGGAACGACGCTACCAAAGCAACAGCGTCAAAGAAAAGCAAGTGCTCTCATTGTGGCGACTAGGCTTGGAATACTGGCGAAGCTGCACAGATTTTGGAGGCCGAGGACACGTGGAAATAGTGGAGCGGGCTCTGCGTGATGAGGTGTGCCATCAAGCGCAGAGCTTAGGGTAAATTTGTGGGGGTCCCTCAGGGTCTGACCCCGTTCTGCCCCGTTTTATTCAGGTTTTATGAAGGATCTAAATACTGATATCACATAATATTGGCCAACGATTCGTAATGTTAAGATAGAGCTACTGCATCTCTATAGGCTTTGATATGCTTGTGAAAAGCTCGCTATGATTGAATGCGAGTAGGATTTGAAAATTTTGTATTAACGCTCAGATTTTTCACAAGAGGCGCTAATGTATAGGTGCTTTCTTAGCAGCCAGCCGGTAAGGTCGTGAATATTATCGTAATATTCTGGGCTGCTAGTGGCTATCCTTTTCCCAAGTAACAGTGCTGGGCGACCTTGCCTTCTGGCTGTGAAGTCGTATAGGTCTTTACCCGTATGAACGAATTTAGATCTGTCTTCGTATAAAGGGCGAAAATATTTTTTGTATAAATAATCGTCAATGCATAGTTTGACTATGAAAGACTTATATTTTTCGCTGATTTTCCATTCCTCTTTCAATAGGGTGGTGTCGCAATTTGGGCACTTGATTTCGTTGGTGGTTTTTTCTGAGTCAAGTAAGGCTTCAATGGTTGCCGTGTATGCAATAAGTTCGTACGAAATTGACTGCAGAGGTAGCTGTTGAAGATTAATAAGATCTCTTAAGTATAGCCCTTCTGCAAATCGTGCGCAGGATTGTTGGAGATCGTCTTTGGTTGAGATTTTTTGCATAATAAAATCGGCTTGTTTCGGCAGCGCTATATGCGAATTTATTATGCAGTCGCTAGCTTCGATTATTTCATTGGTGATAGGTGTGTTAGGTGCTATGTTTTTAAATTTTAAAAAGCCTGAGTCGTCAATAAATATATCGCAAGAGGGGTATCTCGAAACTATGCTGCAGAACTCAGCTGCCGTAAATTTTCCACGTGGAAGATCAAGCTTTGCGATAAATAGATTTTGAGTAATTGTAGTAAGTCTTGTACAGATTTTTATGGCTTTGTCTTCAACCTCTCTAATGAGGTCTGAAGTGTTAGTTGATACTATTGGGAAGAATAGATGACCTGTACAGCCTTCCTCATCATCCACCTTTGTTATTAATAGGTCGGATTCAGCTAAATGGTAATTCCCAGCTAGTTTTTTTTTGGTTTGAAATGGCACGCAAATATAAGCTTGTATGGAATGGCTCTCTGTGAGATCCATCATAAGAACATCTGTAATAGCCTTTTTGATTTTCTGCTCGACGAGGGTGTCCTTTTGTTGGGAGTTATTATCTATTGCTCCAAAATCGATCTCTATTATTCCTTTTGCTGTATGATTGAAAAAGTGCAGTTCAGCCTCGAAAGATAAGTTTGTGTCAGACCAATGTATTCTGTATTCATAAATTTCTGGATTCGGCGTGGGTCTATAGTAATGCACACATCCAACATTCCCAAGGGAATCGTTAAATCTGTCCCATAACTTCATTAGGAAGCTGTTGATATTTATTTTTGGAATGGCGGTGGTTATTGAATTTAGCTGGGTTTTAATGTGTACCCCAGTTCTGATTTTGAAGGATTTATTTTTCATGCAGTTCCTTTGGCGAAGTATGGTTTTCTATAGGTATGATATCTCATTGCCGGTAGAAGTCATACCTATGTAGATTCAATCACATCGTAGGGCAATGATTTTCAAAAAAGGGTTGGTTGGTTTTAATTGAGGTAGTGAGATAGCGACCTGCTGGTGGCTATTTTTGCAGTGTTGTAATTAACCTACTAGTAAGTAATGATTTCGACAGAGTCACCATCTTGATTAAGACGTCTAAACTATTGTTTGGTGCATCTCCAGGCGTGCGTTGCACCACTGCAATCTTCTTGGCCATAAGTTACAGGTAGACAATTTGCGAGCTGTTGCCATAGCCGAAAAAGATTACTCGCACCGAGCGCTCCCGCAGCCTAGCTCCAAAACAAAAAAACCACCCACACCCCAGCCGCAAAGCCACGATATGGATGGTTCCACCCATCACTCTCAAGACACTACATTCGGTTCACTCAAACCCCACCCACCAACTTCCCCTATCCATCCGTCGCTTTTAAGCACTACCCCGACTCGCCAACCAAAAATACAACGGCGACGTCACCACCAACCCCACCACCCAAGACAAATCCGCCCCGTTAATGCGTTCGGAAATCGGCTCCACATACAGCGGCGTGTTCATAAACGCAATCTGCACCGCAATCCCCACTGCATATGCCAGCACCATGTCGACGAAGTGGCCGATGAAGTCTTTGCCGGCGAACACGGCTGCAATCGCGCAGGCGGCGAGTACGAGGATGGAGATCACCGCGCGGCTTTTGGCGGTTGGAATCCAGCAATACGCGAAGGTCTGTACCAAGGTGATGATCCACAGGGCCGCGCCTTACAGGTTGAGGGCGTTGTGGCTGATTACGCTGAGCATAAACAGCACCGGCATCAACTGAAGCCGCACCCGCTGCGGCTTCAGTCGTCGGCCCGTCAGCGGCGCGGGGTCTGCAAGGCGTGGTAGCCGTAATCGGCGCGGGCTTTGCGTAAAGGAACGCCCGCCTCGATAGCCGCACGAATATGCGCTTCGGCCTGGTGGATTTCTTCGGCCACCGCCAGCACTTCGCTCAGTGAACCGGCCGGAATCACTACCAGGCCATCACCGTCGCCGCGCAACCAATCGTCGGGCTGTACTCGTACGCCGCCCAGCGTAACGGGCGCCTGGATCGCTTCGACTCGCACACGATCCTTGCCGGTGCGCATCCAGTTACCCCGGGCAAAGATCGGGTAGTTAAGCGCCAGCGCACGGTCGACATCGCGGCAGATACCGTCAATCACCGTCCCGGCCAACTGCTTGCGGGCGGCGGTGGAGGTCAGTAAATCGCCCCACACGGTGGTGTCGAGCCGCGCCTGGTTGTCGATCACTACCACTTGGCCGGCCTCAAGGTCGTCGATGTAGTCACCCACCGAGCCGCCGTCCAGGCCAATAGGGCCGTAGCGCAGGGTCCAGGCTTTGCCTGTGAGGTTGAACGAGCGGTCCAGAGGCATGATGTCGGTGCACTGGCAAACGATTTTCAGGCGGTCCATCGCATCGCTGAGGTCGGTGCAACTCAGGGCGTTGAGACGAGAAAAAATAGAGGTCTGCATGATGTGGCCTTCCTTGTGTCCGGTAGGTTAACGCGCGCTGGCGGCAGCACTGAATGCGTGGATCTTGTCGACGATCTGGCGCGACGCCGTCCTGATTGCCGTGGTGGTATTGCCGGCGATGTGTGGCGTCAGTTGCGCGTTGGGAATGCCGGTCAGTGGCGAGTCGAACCGGTCTTTTTCCAGGGCAAAGGTATCGATGGCGACCGCCTTGATATGCCTGGGAAACTGGCGCATGAAGGCTGCCAACTGGTGCTCGTCGACGATCCCGCCGCGAGCGGTATTGATGAGGATTGAACCCTGGCGCATCTGCTGGAACTCGGCAGTGCCGAACAAGCTGCGGGTCTGCGGGGTGAGCGGTACGTGGATCGAGACGAGGTCCGCCTCGGCCAGTAACTGTTCCAGGCTTGCTCGTCGTTCAAGCTCAAGGCTGCGCGCCACCGGTTCGGTAAACCGCTCGGACCCGGTGGCGATCACCTTGATGCCCAGCGCCGCAGCTTTGCGCGCCACCTGCCGGGCAATGCTGCCGGTGCCCACCAGCCCAAGCGTCAGTTCGGCGTATTCGCGGGCAGGTGCCAAGCTGCCTTTTGCCCAATGGCCGCTGTGCGTTGCGGTGTTGTAGTCATCCAGGTCGCGCGACAGAAACAGCGCCTGGGCCACGACGTATTCGGCAACAGCGGCCGCGTTGGAACCTGGCGTGTTGAGTATCGCCACGCCACACTGCTCGCACGCCAGCCGATCAATATGGTTAACCCCGGTGCCGGCCTGCGCAATGGCGCGCAGGGGTGTGGCCAGCGCGGGCGAGGTGGCGGCGCGGATCAGGCTGGCGCCGAAGGGGATGTTCAGGCGCGTCTTGAACACGCTATACCCCCCGGCCTGAGTCACCGCGGCAATAAAGGCAGGCTCGTCATGGCAGTTGATCTCGGCATAGTGAATGCGCGTGGCGTAGTGCTGCCGGATGCGGTCTTTGTCGGCGAAGTAGTGCAGGTTGAGGGTGACGACCAGGCCCAGCTCAAGAAAGCGATCGACTTCCTCAAACAGTAACGGCGGCCCGGGGGCATCGACTATCAGGGTGGTAAATGCCATACAGTTGTTCCTCTTGGAGGGTAGCGCCTGCCGATACCCAGGTTGCCCTGGGTATCGGGGTTAATCACCAGGTGAAATGGTGCGCGCTTGCGGGATCGACCAGGCCCGCGTCGGTACTCACGGCCGCGAGGAACCCGCTGTAGAAATCATTCAGCGATGAACACTGGATGAACTCGGGATTGCGCTTGGCGTAGATAAGAAACAACCGATAGATTCGCAGGTTCTTTTCCTTGCGGTAGACCTCTGCCTTGAGGCTCGGCCACAGATTGAGCAAGCTGCTTTCCTTGATTTTCCACGGGTCCGCCGGCTCGGTGCCGGTGGTGGCTTTGTGGACAAAGCGCTTACCTTCAATGACTTCCAGGTGCAGGCTGGCAAGCAGTTGCTCGGCCGTGCCGACGGCTTCGGTCTTCAAGGCTTGCGCCAGCGCCAGGATGTGGGCCTTTTCCGGGATGCTGCCGGTCAAGGTCAGCCAGGCGCATTTGAGGTCGGTTCGCGCAATGGCGTAGGCCATGCCTTTGACGTAGGTGTGAAAGCTCTCATCCTCGTTGAAGGCCTTCGCCAACTGCGTGGCCGGCTCTTGCGCGAACTGCCCGACGCCGATCAGTTCGCTGTGCAACCCACCGGCCAGCAAGGCGCGGGTCCAGGGAATCGCACGAATGGCATCGGGGCGCGACTCGAACACCTTGATGTTGAAGATACGCGAAGGCGGCCGGGTGCCCTTGGCGGTGGCCCTGACCACGTCAAATCGCGCCAGGTCGCGCAGCAGAGCGGGCAGTGCCGGGTGCTCGAAGAACGTCGCCTGGTAGCGGCGCACCACGTCCCCCCAACGTTGAATTCTGTCGGCGATGACTGCCTCGGACGGTTGTGGCTGGGGCTCGGCGTGCATACGGTACAACTGGCTGAGAAAGTTGACGGACTGGTTGCGGGTCAGCAGATGAGCGCGCATCTCTGCGCACCCGGCCAGCATGAACCGGGTTTCCGGACCCTCCAGCGCACCGAACTCCTGCAAGGTCTCGGCGATCACCCCGTTACACCGCGCGTGTTCGCCACCCATGATGACGTGGACGACCACTTCGATGCCGTAGCGGGCCGCAATCGACTTGTGCTGGTTGGCAATCGCCATATTCAGTTTGTGCATGGCCTTGCCGCCTTGCTTGCCCGTGTCGCTGGGGCCAAACGTGATGTATTGGCGGTTGCCGCGTGTTGCCAGGTGCTGGCGGTACACCGGGTTTTCGTACACCTCATGCACCGTGGCAAGCGTGCGCTCGGCACCGGCGAGGTCTTCGGGTTGCAGGGCGATGTCGATCCCGTCGCGCACTTGGGCCGCCTTCATCAAGAACAGCACCTCCAGCGTGCTGAGGGCTGAGGTGTACTCGGCGATCCCGTGGATTTTCATCCTGTCGCGATAACGGTCGAGCATTTCAAACCGCTCGATCGCATTGCGCGCATCGTGCATGCGGATATAGCTCGGGTCCTGCTCCATCAGCGCAATGTAATCCTGGCCGGCGTATTGCTGGGCTTTCCTGGTATAAATCGGCGTGGTGCGTTGCAGATATCCTTGCCACAGGGCCGCGGGTGTCTGGGCCGCCTCGCCTTCCAGCGCGACCTCAAGCGCAGCTTGACGCGCACGTTCATCCAGCTCGCGATAGTGCAGGCCCTGGCCCAGGCCGATGGATTCCAGCCATTGGCTGGACAGAATTTCATCGACCACGCTGGCGAACATCTCGGCGTTTTCACGAAACTCGATATCCAGGTAGTGAAAGCCAAACGCATGCACCCGCAGCAGCAGGCGGTCGATGGCCGCCGGCTGGGTAAAACGGATGCTGCCCAGTGCCTCGATCAGCTCAGCGGGCTGCTCGAAATGCGCGGGGTGATCCTTGCCCAGGCGTGCCCGAATCTCTTCCAGGCGATGCTGTGCGCCACCGGCCTTGATCAGGCTGTCGATATCAGCGATGTAGCGGTTGCGCAGCGCGGTTTCCAGCGCCACGACCAGGGTTTCGGTGTGCTGGTTGGTGTCATAGGGGCGGCCATCCTTGTCGCCGTATAACCAGGTAAACAAGCTCAGCCATTTTTCCTGCGTCGCCAGGCCCAGGGCGTGATGCACGTCGGGCAGCGCGTCATACACACTGTCGGCGTAAAAAATCTGCGACTCGATATCGGTGCCATTACTGCCCGACCACACGGCGTTGTACAACTCCAGCAACAGCTGCGCAGTGACGTGGGGCTTTTTGAGACCACGGTCTTCGACGTGCTGCGCCAGTTTCTGCAAGGCCAGCACGACGGAATGCTTGAGCTGGTCGGTCTCTTTGCACAGCAGCCCCAGGCTGATATTTACCCCGGCCGGCGCCGCCATCAACTGCGAGTCGAGCGTGAGCAACTGACGGGGCAGGCTGGCTTGCGAAGCAATCTGGGTCGCCACGCTTCTGACTGACAATTCGAACAGCAGCTGCTTGATCAGCAACAACTTCCAGAACGCCTCGACGTCTTTGCTGGAGCGGGACTCGAAGAACGCCTTGCCCAACGCCGCCGCCAATTTCGCATCAGCCTTGTCCAGATACGACAGCGTATCGATTTCGGCGTAGATCCTCAGGCAGGCTCGGGTGTGCGGGGTTTGGGAAGCGTCATCTGTGTTGGCCTTGAGTGCGTGCTCCAGTGCTCGCCATAGAACGTCATGCAGTAACGCGGGGTTGGTATGGCGCAGTGACGGGCGAGTTGATGCATTTTCCAGTATGGAATTGATCACATGATTCATGGGTTCGAGCCTCGATAATTGTACAAATCCCTTGTTTGCAGTGCGCCGAACAGGCACACGCAAAATCATCAATGTCCCAGGCTTAACCCACCGCGTCGTAACGAACGGCACTCACCTGTTCGCCGACAGAAAGCCCCCCTTGTCGGTACCGAAAAACGGCAAAAAAATGAAACAACTTGTTACATCTGCGCGAAATAAAACATGCGCCGAATTTGTCGACCAAAGACCTTTTTGGAATAGAACGCTAGGAAAAAATGATAGGGGGCTAATAAAAAAACCAACGCTGAGTGCTGTTTCAGTGCCGCGCTGATTTCTAAAACCCTGATTCTTCGACATTAAATTCACTCGTTCAAAAAACGCTTGCCCAAGGAAGAATCTCGCGTAGCCACGGCCTGCGAGCGCAACCTAAACAATTCTTCATAAACTCGAATGTATGGAAAAAGCAGAGCAGGCTTATTGCCAGCCCTTTAGAGTTATTTTTCGCATTGAGCGTCTTACCCAAGGCGTGCGCGCTTTGGCACTAAAAATTAGGGTGGTCTGACCCCGTTTTACCGTTTTTACCCTGACCCACCGCCATCGCGGGCAAGCCCGCTCCCACAAGGTTTCATGCCATGCCTACGATCCGCGTCATGACCCCAACCGACTACGACGCTGTGCTCGAACTGATGCAAAACACCCCCGGCATTTCCCTGCGCGATGCCGACGGCCGCGAGGCCACGCAGCGTTATCTGGCGCGTAACCCGCAGATGAGTTTTGTCGCCGAAGCCGCAGGCCGGTTGATCGGCTGTGTGATGTGCGGCCATGATGGGCGGCGCGGGTATTTGCAGCACTTGCTGGTGCTGCCGGGCTTTCGCCGTCAGGGCATCGCGCAAACGCTGGTCGAGCGTTGCCTCACCGCGCTGGAGCAGCAGGGCATCCACAAATGCCACCTCGACGTGTTCAAGACCAACACCCACGCGGCTCAGTATTGGCAAGGCCAGGGCTGGACGCTACGAACGGATATCGACCGTTATTCATTCACCCGCGAGGGCCATGAAAACGCATGAAAGGACCACGCAATGCTCGAGATCAAACGGGCCACCCCTGATGACGCCAACGCTGCGTTTCACATCCGCCGCGAAGCCATTCGCAGCCAATGCATCGGCGCCTACACCGCTGAGCAAATGGCGCTGTGGACGCGAGGCAGCGCTGAGGACGGCTACAGCGTGCTGATGGGCAAACCGTTTTACCTGGGCTGGGTACAGGGTGAACCGGTCGCCACCGGCATGCTCGACCTCGACAACAATGAAGTGGGAGCGCTGTTTGTACTGCCGGCGTTCACCGGCCGTGGGTACGGCAAACACATGCTGGAGCACTTGGAAAAGCTCGCGCGGGCATCAGCGATTGAACAGGTGGTGCTGGACGCCACGTTGAACGCGGCGAGCTTTTACCGAGCGTGCGGGTATGTGGGCAATGAGCAGGCGGTGTATCACTCGCCGTCGGGGTTAACCTTGGCGTGCATCCCGATGGTAAAGCGGCTGTCGGCGGTGTAACGAACACCGCCGAACCCTGTGGGAGCTATCGAGCCCCGGCGAGGCTGCGATGGCGGTGGCACTGTCAAAATAGGTGTCGCCTGATACACCGCTATCGCAGCCTCGCTAAAGCTCGGCAGCTCCCACACTTGCTCTTCACGCGGCGCTGAAGGCCGCACGCAGCCGCTCAATCACCTGCTCGACCGAAGCCCCCTGAATCATTGGCGGCGTCAGGCTCTCGCCAAACTCGCGCCACACAAACAACGTCAACTCCGCCCCATCGGTAAACGCCTGTTCCTGTGCGCCAAAACCCTGTAGCACCCGATACCGCTGATCCCGCCAAAACGCCTGCTCCACCCAGTCATACACCGGGATGAAATGAAAATGCAGTGGAAAGCCCGGCATATGCCCATAGCGGCTGATATACAGCCATTTCGGCCGCAGCTGTGCCTCCATCACCCGTTGAGTGCGAGCCAGTAAGCCCCCCAGCTCCGCGAGTGCGGCCTCGGGCATGTCGGCGAGGCTGTCGATGGGGGCTTTGGCGCCGAGCATCAGATAACCCGGCAGTTTTGAGGCCAGGTGATGGTTGAGCAACCAGTGCTCGGTTTCAGCAAGGATGAAAGCGGGGTCGATCTGCATAAGCACGCGTCCATGAGAGCAGGGCGGGCAGGATAACAAGCACGGGCGCCTGTATCGCGCAAAAGCGCGCGATCTGTGTCTACCCCAGCGTCTGCCGGGTGGATAGTGTTGGGCCCCGTTCACTGATCTGCGAGCCCACCATGGAACTGACCGCCGTCCCGTTTGGCATCACCGACTGGTCCAGCCTCGACCCCGTGACGCATCCCGGCGTTACCGGCAATGCGGTGTGGCGCACTTGCCAGTTTGGCACCACCCGTGTGCGCATGGTCGAGTACACCCCCGGCTACCTGGCCGACCACTGGTGTTGGCGCGGGCACGTCCTGCTGTGCCTTGAGGGCGAGTTACACACCGAGTTGGAGGATGGCCGCCAGTTCACGCTGACGGCCGGGATGAGTTACCAGGTGGGCAACGACATGGAAGGGCATCGCTCCTCCACCCGCACGGGGGCGAAGCTGTTTATTGTGGATTGAGCCTCACCCCTGGCGAAACACCCCACCCAGCGCCCACAAAAAAGCGAATTTGCGGCGTACGCAAATTCGCTGTTGAGCTAATCATTCAGGGCCCAGGCGCGGTGCCGGGCGTGTGCTGACGGGTGCGGCTCAATGCATCTTGCTGTGGTCCATGCCGCCCATGTCGCCCATGTCATTCAAGGCGCGGGCCGGCGCTTTCACTTCAATCGACTGTTTCTCGCCCTTGGCGTTTTCCACGGTCAGGGTCAGCGGCACCTGGTCGCCTTCCTTGATCTGGCCGGTCAGGCCCATCAGCATTACGTGGTAACCGTCCGGGTCGAGCTTGACTGCTTTGCCGGCGGGCAGGGCGACCGACTTCACCGGGCCCATGCGCATCACGTCGTCTTTCATGCTCATTTCATGGATCTGCACGTCCTTGGCCACCGGTGACGCAACGCTGAGCAATTGGCTGTCGCTGTCGGCGGTGAGGGTCATGAACGCGCCGCTGGACGGTTGGCCCGCCACGGTCGCGCGGACCCACGCGTCGCTCACGTGTACCTGGGCGCTGGCGTGCGCCGCGAGGCCCAGCAGGGTCAGGCCGAAGGTGATGCGCTTGAGGTGTTGAACGGCAGTCATTAGCAGACCTCCATGACGGTGAGCAGGTCTTCTGCGCACTCTTTAGCGGTAAGGGATGCCGACAGGCCCAGGCGCAGATTGCCGCGGGTGTCGAAGACGAAACTGGTGGACGTGTGGGACAGGGTGTAGGTGTCACCGGCGGGGATCTTTTCATAAAAGATCCCGAATTCCTTGGCGGCCACGGCGATTTCTTCCGGGGTGCCGTACAGCGCTTCGAAGCTGGGGTCGAAGGCCTTGACGTAGCGGTCGAGCAGTTCCGGTGTGTCGCGCTCGGGGTCGAGGGTGATAAACACCACTTGCATGATCTCGCCGTCGCGGCCCATCAGCTTCTTGGCCTGGGCGGCGCGGGCCAGGGTCGTCGGGCACACGGCCGGGCACTGGGTGAAACCGAAGAACACCACGGGCATGAGGCCACGGAACGAGCTCAGGGTGACGGTTTCGCCATCAGTGTTCTTGAGCTTGAAGGTGCGGCCCATGATCTTGTCACTGAGGTCCTTGCCGTACTTGAAGTTCAGCTTGGGACTGTAGTCACAACCGCCCAGCAAACTGCCGAGGCCCAGCAGGCCCATACCGGTCAGCACTTTGCGGCGGGTGAATAACGTACTCATCAACTGTGCATCCTGTGAAACGCCTGCATTGCTCTGGATCTACACATCAGGCTGCGAAAGCCAGGCTTTGAAAGGTAGAAACGAGGAGGGCGCCCAGTCTACCAACCCTGGCCAGTCGGCGGAATCTGCGACGTTCTGCCACAGGGGCGCGTGGTGCTTCATCCCTTTGCGGCTTCGATGGTAAAGTCGCCGCCATGAAATTGAGCCACCCTGACCGTTCGCTGATCGCCTGGGCCCTGTACTTTTGCGTGCTGATGAACGTGTTCGCCTGCGGTTTGGGGCATGGGCAAATGTTGGGCCAGCAGCTCAATGGCATCGGCGGGGCGTTCTGTTCGGTGGACGGTAGCCAGGCGCCAGTTTCCGACCAAGGGTCAGGTATCCCGGCCTCCAGCAACATCTCGAACTACTTTGCCTGCCCGGTGTGCGCTGCCGTGACCGTGGCTATCGTGTTCCTCATCGGCCTGGCCTGGTTGCTGAGCCTCAAGCAAACCCCGCGCCCGGCCCACGAGCGCCGCAACAAAGCCCCGCCGCGCTACGCCTGGCCCTCGGCCAACCCGCGCGCTTCCCCCGCATTCTGACGTGTGCCTTGGGCTTCCTGTGATCAGGAGGCGTTCTATCGTCACGACTGTGAGTGCGTTCCATGAACCATCTATTGCCTGCCGGCGCCAGCCGCCTGGTCAGCAACGCGTCCCGGCGCTTGCGCGCCGAGCCGTTGCGGCCCGAATACCCCAGCAATTCCCGCTGCTTCGTGCATTTGGATGCACGCCTGTTGCCGCATTGGCACACCTTGTTCGATATCTGCCCGGCACTGCTCAAGCTTGATCCGCCGGAGGGCTTGAACCTGTTTCGCAGCTTCATGACCTGGGCCTACCGCAACCAGACACCGCAGGATTGGACCTATCACCTGAATGTCTGCCGCTGGCTGCTCACGTCGTCGTATCGAGTGCAGATCGACGACGAGCCCATCGAGGCGTTCATGGCGGCAGCGGCAGCACGCTGGATCAATACCGATCAAAGCCAGGCCCAGGGCGTGGTCCTCGCCTGGCGCGATTCAACGGTTTTCGATTGGAAGGGCGCGGCGGTGGTCGGCGTCGAACAGCAGCGACTGCCGGCCCCGACCGGCGATTTTGCCTGGTGCCCGCTGACGCAAAAAGAGGGCTTCAGCGGCTGGTTGTCGGTGCCGTGAGGTTAAGGCGAACCCACTGCGCGACGCTGGTCACGGCGATCTGCTGCTGAGCGTTGAAGGTCACGGCGGGGTCCCAGGCCACGCCGTTGCCCTGGGCAAATACTGCGCGGTACTTCTGCAGGTTGTCGTCCGGGGTTCTTGCCAGCTGCGCGAGCAACGTTGGCACTGACCAGCACGCGCGCTTGAGCGTGATACCGAGCACGGCATCGACGGTGTCGGCCAGTTGCCGATAAGTCAGGGTATCGCCTGCGGTGTACACCACTTGGTTACCGAGCGCGGGTTCGGCAAACACGATGCGTGCGGTCAACCTGCCGATGTCTTGCGGCGTGGTCACGGTGACCGCAGTGTCCCAGTCGCCCAGGGCGTGCATGCGGTGTTGCGTCAGGTCGACCACGCCGAACGACGGTTCAAACAGAAAGCTGGTGAACATGCCCGTGGAGATGATCAGCCAATGGGTGGCTTGTTGCCCGCGCAACAGGTCGCGTACGTCCAGCTGTTCATCGAACGTATCCTGCGGGCTGCCGCGCCCGATCACGTCGTAATCCACGCCGAACTGCCACGGTATATAACGTTGCACGCCACCTTCGATGGCGGCCCGTGCGAGTTTGGTTTGTGTGCCGGGGCCGGCGGCGAAACCGGTGCAGCAGATAACCGTGGCGAAGCCCGAAAAGAGCGCGGCGAGGGTGCTTTGGCTGTCGTTCTGCAGATCGCCGGCCAACACCTCGACACCCTGCTCGCGCAAGGTCTGCGCCGCAGCCGATTGCAGGCTGGCGGGGCGCAGTAACACCGCGATGCGTGTGTTATGCGGCGCGGCCAATACAACCAACTCGCGCAGCACGGCCATGCCCAATTCGCCGGCACCGAGTACCAGCATGGAAGAGGCAGTCATAGGGTTCTCCGTCGGTGATGAAAGTCGTGGCATGCTTGCAGAATTAATTGCCGCGCATAAGAAGGCACACCCGTGATACCGAGAGCCCCCTATGGATAACGACGAGATCATCCGCCGCTCGCAAGAGGCGTGCGATGCCCTGAGCGCTGACGATGATGGCCTCAAGCGTGAGGTGTTGACCCATGCGGGCAACCGCTGGTCATTGGGTATCGTGCATGTATTGGGCGTATCCGGACGCTTGCGCCACGCCGAGATCGGCCGCCGCCTGCAGGGGGTCACCCAGCGCATGCTGACGCGCACGTTGCGCCAGCTGGAACGGGACGGCCTGGTGCTGCGTCATGATTTTCAGGAAGTGCCGCCCAGGGTCGAATACGCGCTCTCGGCCCTGGGGACTGAACTGCTGGTGCACATGATTCCGCTGTGGACCTGGGTGGTGGAAAACGGTGAAGGGTTTCGCCAGGCGCGGGAGCGCTTCGACAACACGTGATCAACCCAGGGTTCGCCCCGTCGTGGTTACCCAAGGCATTGGATTGTTACGAAAACTGAAACAGTGATTGGCGGTTTTAGCGGCTGTTTCCCGGCAGCCCAACGCTATACCGTGCGCGCACCCGTCGATAGCAGCACCACCCGGCTTACACAGAACAGGGTTGGGCTGTGACGGGGTTGCCTCAATGACTTCTCGGAGCCTTCATGAATCACACCACTTGCCTGGCGCTCGCCGTTTCCCTCGGCGTCGCGCAGCAGGCGGCTGCGTCGGGTTTTATCGATGACAGCAAAGCCAACCTCGACCTGCGCAACTTCTATTACAACCAGGACACGCGTAACACCAAAGCCGCCTCGGATAAAGAATGGGGCCAGGCGTTCATGTTCAACTACCAGTCGGGTTTTACCCAAGGGCCGGTCGGCCTCGGCCTGGACCTGCAAGCCCTGTATGGCCTGCGTCTGGACGCCTCCGGGCGCGCCGGCAAGGCCGGTGAGGACACTACCCCCGGCAGCGTATTCCCGCTGTCCGATGGCAAGGCCGCGAACGACTTCAGCAAGGTCGGCGCCACCGGCAAGGTGCGCCTGTCCCAGACCCAACTGAAAGTCGGCACCTTGCTGCCCAAGATGCCCGTGCTGATGTCCGAAGACGGCCGCCTGTTACCGCAGACGTTTCGTGGCTATCAGGTGGACTCCAAGGACCTCAAGGACGTCAACCTGGTCGCCGGTAAAATCGAGCAGGTGCTGGACCGCAACTCCAGCAACAGCCAGGGCATGTCCATTGGCGGTGCCAACGACCCGGTCAAAGGCGCGTTCAGCCATCAGTTCTACTACGGCGGGGTGGATTACACCGTCAGCAAGCCGCTGCAAGTGCAGTACTACTACGCCAGTCTGGAAAATTTTTACCAGCAGCATTTTGTCGGCCTGGTGCACAACTGGCAGTTGCCGGTAGGGCAATTGAAGACCGACCTGCGTTATTTCTACAGCACCGCCGACGGCAAGAACGCCCGTGCCAGCGGGCGAGGCGAAGGCTATGTCAGCTCGGGGTATTACGGGGCGGGTGTCAATTCGGGCAAGGTCGACAACCGCCTGTGGAGTGCGTTGTTTACCTATGCGCTGTCCGGGCATGCCGTGAGCCTGGGGTATCAGAAGACCACTGGCGCAAGTGATTTTCCTCATATCAACCAGGGGCAGGGCCGTTCGCTGTACCTGATCACCAATGCGCAATCACTGAAGTTCATCAATGCCGGGGAGCAGGCCACGGTGGGCAGTTACGCCTATGACTTCACCGGCCTTGGTATACCGGGCCTGCGGTCGAGCGTGACGTATATCCACGGCAGCAACATCCGTGCGGCGCGTGGGGACAACCGTGAGTGGGAGCGCGATGTGCGCGTCGACTACGTGATTCCCACCGGCACCTTCAAGGGGCTTGGCCTGACGTGGCGCAGTGCGGTGCTGCGCGGTAATGACACGGCCGACAAGGATGAAACGCGGCTGATCGTCAGCTACAGCATCCCGCTGATGTAAGGGGCGCAGAGGCGCAGCGGCACGCTGTTTTTCGAGCGCCGGGCGTGACGGACGAGCCTTCATTGGCCTGAGCGTTGTTTGCCGTGAGCGCGTTTGTGCTTGTCCGGGGAGGGCTGGTTGCCATTGGCTGGCGTGGGCGGGCGCTTTTCACTGTCGCGGGTGGCTTTCTTGCCGCTGTCGCCGCCACGGCTACTGTCCGCCGGGCTGCTGGGGTAAGTGCCAGGAGGCAGTGCGGAACCGGCGGCACTGTCGCTGTTCAGCGCGTTGGCCGGGGCGACGTTATCGCCAAAGGCGGCGAAGGCTGGGCTTGCCAGCACGGCAGTCAAACCGACGATAAGCAAAATCCTTTGGGCAGTACGCATGACGCTGTCTCCTTGATCAGGCCGAAGCCCGGCAACTCCCGGGCGCCGGTGGTCTATCAGTCAAGGCTGGCTGCCGCCTGCACCTGGCGGGGTGTTTCCGTTGGTAGCCATTTCCCAATGCCTCATCAATGAGTGAATCCATTCCATGGTGTGGCTTAATTGGGAATGCGCCGTGCCAATCAAAGTTTGAAAAAGTTCGCGAGCCTGCGACGAGCGGTGGTTACCCGCCGCTGACTTTCCAATGCTTGGTGTCTTCGGCAAACACCACCTGCTTGACCTCATGAGCGATCCCGTAAGCCAGTGATTCATGGGCGGCGATGACTTTTTCCTCGGCCGACAGGCATTTGAAAATATCCAGCTGGGTGTCGGCCTGGAGGGTCTCCAACTCATAGATTTTCACATAGCGCGCCAAATCGTTATCCAGGCTCGACAGGTACTCGCGCAGGCGCTGGTGGTCCACCGAGCTTTGGCTGAAATGCCAATTCATCGGGTGGATCAAAAAACGTGAGTGCGGTGTGGTGATGCGACGGTTGGCCGCCAGGAACATGATGATGCCCATGGATTCGATATTGCCCGCGTTAATCGCGCACAACGGCACCGGCAGCGCCTTGAGGAAGGTGTAGAGGGTAAAGCCGAAATTGCTGCTGCCACCGGTGGTCGAAAGGTTCAGCAGCAGGGAACTGGCGCCTTCGTCAATTGCATCCAGGCAACAGTCGCGAAAGCGTTCGCTGGTGCCCTGGTCGATCTGGCAGTGAAAGTGAATAACGTGCTCGGTCATCCTGAACCTCCGTAATCCAACGCAAAAGCGGTAACTGAGGTTGAGTCTAGAAGGTTGCTCAGGATGCGCCGCAATGATTGGGCGTGAGTGTTGGCGGAAAATCAGATGGAACCCTGACGCCATCTGCTTGACCTAACGCATAGACCTCAGGAGGTGACTCATGCAATTAGAATATATCTGGATCATTTTGGCAGTGGTTCTGCTGGTCCTGGAATTGTGGGCGATCAACGTCGTTCTGCGCAGCACCGGTGGCTGGGAGACCAAAGGGTTGTGGTTGATCATTCTGATCTTCGTGCCGCTGTTCGGGCTGATCGCCTGGGCGATGTTCGGGCCGAAACGCGAGATGCCTGAAGTGCGTAAAAACTGAAGCTGAACCGGACTGAAAACAGGCGCCCATGGGGCGCCTGTTTGCGTTCCAGGGCTGGGGTTAACCTGCCACGGTCTTGGCAATCGCCTCGTTGAACGCCGGCAAGTCATCCGGTGTGCGCGAGGTAATCAAGGTCCAGCCATTGGCGGTGCACGCTTTGACTTCGGCGTCGACCCAGCCGGCAGCGCCGGCATTTTCAAGGTCGATGCGTACGCTCTTGTAGGAGGTCAAGGTCTTGCCCTTGATCACCCCGGCGTCAATCAGCGTCCAGGGGCCGTGACAGATCGCTGCGATGGTTTTGCCGGCCTTGACGAAGTCGTTGATCAGTTTCAACGCAGCCGCATCCTGACGCAGGGTATCGGCATTGACGGTGCCGCCAGGGATGACCAGCGCGTCAAAGTCGCTGCTGACGACCGCCGAGAGTTGCACGTCGGATTCCACGGTTTGATCCTTCTCGGTGTCGCCGACGAAGGTCTGCGTCGTGCCGCCTTTGCTTGAGGCGTGCGTGACGGTCGCGCCGTAGGCGCGCAGGGCTTGCAGCGGCTTGAGCAACTCATCGCGCTCGATACCGGTGTTAGAGGTGATGATGAGGATGTGCTTGCCGTTGAGTTGCGAACGCATGGTTGGGCTCCTTAGTCAGGGACGGATCAGTGGGCGTGATTGGCTTGCAGTTCCTTGGCCATTTTCAGGTGGGCTTCAAGGGTTGGCAGGGTCTTGGTGGCGAAGGCCTTCAACTCGGCGTTGTCCGAAGAGGCGGCTTCTTTCTTGAACAGTTCGACGGTTTTTTCGTGGGCCGCCACTTGGTTGTTGGCATAGGCCTTGTCGAACGATTCGTCGCGCAGTTCCAGGATGGCCTTCTTGGCTCGGTCGGTCAGCGCGGCGTCATCAGGGACTTCGATGTCGAGCTTCTTCGCCAGTGCCGCCAGTGCCTGGTTGGCTTTGGTGTGGTCGGTGACCATGTGTTGGGCGAAGGTCTTCACGTCGCTCGCGCTGCTTTTTTCCAGCGCCAGCTTGCCGGCTTCGACCTCGGTGATACCGCCTTGGGCGGCGTCGTCGACAAAACTGTTGGACGTAGCGGCCATGGCCGTGGTGATCGAACCCGCAACCAGCACAACGGTCAGGCCCATTTGTTTGATCAGCAGCGTAGTCATGGTGAAGCTCCTTGAAATCGATAATGGCGTGATGCCGTACCTGTTGGTTGAGCGAGTGCTGGTGCAAAAGGTTTAAATTAATTCGCAGTTATTTCGCCGGTGGCACTGCACGGCAATTTCCTTGAACTAACCCCATTCGCAGGGCTCTGCTGCATAAGTGCCTGCTGATTCAGGTGGGCCTTCAACTGCCTGGAGATACACCGTGACCGATCACAACACCGTCGATAAAACCCCATCGCCCATCAGCTCGGAAGACGCGCAGAAAGGCACCGAAAAACCGGCCAAGGGGCAGACGCTGGAGCGTGCGAACCCGCATACCGAAACCGTGGACAAGGTGCTGACGCCCACCTCGATCAAGGACATCGAGCGCCAGACCGATGCCATCAACGAGCAAGCCGCCAAGGCTGAGCGCAAGCTGGGTCACTGAGCATGGCTCGGTCGATTACCGCGTCTGAACTGGGCATCGAGCTCAAGCCCGGGGATGACGCCAGCCTGTTCAGATGGTTCATTGCCAGCTTCCTGATGGGCAAGCGTATCCAGGCGCCCATTGCGGCGCAGGCTTACAAGGTGATTGTGGAAGAGCAGGGCCGTGACACTGCGCGCAAGTTGCAGCACTGCACCTCGCGTGAATTGGTGAGCATGCTCGGGCGCGCCCATTACGTGCGTTACGACGAAACCACGGCGCAGCGCTTGCTCGACCTCAGCGCCAAATTGAACGCCGAGTACGCCGGCAAGATCAGCCAAATCCGCAGTGCCAGCGAGGACCGGCAGGCCTTTGAAAAGCGCCTGGGCGAATTCGATGGGGTCGGGCCCAAGACTATCGAGATTTTCATGCGCGACGCGGCCACGGTGCTGTTTTGACGGCACTGCTGTCTGTGGGGTGTGCCGGCTGGCGTTTGCCCCGTGAACGCTGGCCGGATTTTGCCGAGCAGGGCACGCATTTGCAGCGTTATGCCGCGCGTTTCAATGCGGTGGAAATCAACAGCTCGTTTTACCGTCCGCACCTGCCCAGGACTTACCAGCGCTGGGCAGAATCGGTGCCGCCGGGGTTCCGGTTCTCGGTCAAGCTGCCCAAGCGCATCACCCATACACTGCGTTTGCAGCACTGCGAGACGGCGCTGGATGAGTTCCTCGGGCAGTGCCTGCATCTGGGCGAAAAGCTTGGCTGCCTGCTGGTTCAACTACCGCCTTCGCTGCGTTATGAACCGGTTGTAGCGGCGGGTTTTTTCAGTGCATTGCGCGAGCGCTTTGCCGGTGCTGTGGTGCTCGAACCGCGTCATGCCACATGGCGTGAGGCGCAAGCGTTGTTGGTGGATTGGCGGGTTGCTCGCGTGGTCGCCGACCCTGCGGTGATCGACGCGGGCGCGGGTTGGCAGGGCTTGGGCTATTGGCGCCTGCACGGTTCGCCGCGTATCTACCACAGCGCCTACGGCCCGCAACGGGTGCAAGCGTTCGCGCGACAGTTGAACCAGGCGGTCGCGTCCGGCATTCCCACCTGGTGCATCTTCGATAACACCGCCAGCGGCCACGCAGTGACCGATGGGTTGTGGCTACTCGACTTCCACGCGCAGCACTTCCAAGCCTAACTGCTCATACGCCTCGACACTCGGCACATGCCACTCCGTGATGAGTGTATGGATTCGGTTGCACGGCCCGACCACAAAGGGTTCCACCGCGCCGAGCTTATCGGCCATGGTTACGGCCACGACATGGGATGCGCTGTCGAGCAAGGCCTGTTTGACCGCCACTTCATCGAAATGCAGCGAGGTGATACCGACCTGTGGATGCAACGCGCACACGCCGGTAAACAGCAGGTCGGCCTTGATGCTCTGGATCAGGCGCACAGCATCCTGGCCGCCGGTGGACAAGGTGGCGGGGTTGAGCTGGCCACCGGCGAGGATCACTTTTACCTCGGGATGATCCGCCAGGGCGATGGCGATCATCGGCGACGGCGTGACCACGGTCAGGTGGATCGAGCGCGGTAACGACTGGGCAATCTGCAGCGTGGTGGAGCCGGAATCGAACAGCACGATCTGGCCATCCTCGACACGCTCGGCCGCCAGCTGCGCAAGGTGGCGTTTGACCTCGTTGGTTTCGCCGACGCGGGTGAAGAAGTCCTTGCCGGTGTCTTTGGGCCGGGGCAGGGCACCGCCGTGCACGCGTTGCAACAAGCCGGCGGCGGCGAGTTCACCGAGGTCGCGGCGAATGGTGTCCTGGGACACGGCAAAGTGTTCAACCAGCTCTGACGCGGTGACTTTACCGTCGCGCTCCAGCAGCAACAGGATCTTTTGTTTGCGCAAAGAAGGCAGGTCGATGGCGTGGTGAGTGTTGTGCATGTTTGTGCTTCTTTTTGCGGGTTTGTGCGAGGTTAATCATCTGTCGAAGTAAACGCAATGGCTGGTTGCGCAGCCGATGGGCGGTTACTCTCTGCGCTCAGTTCAGGGAGAGGTGACCCAGATGTCGTTGATCACAACCATCGAAGACTTACGCAAACTGGCGCAAAAACGTGTCCCCCGGATGTTTTACGATTACGCCGATTCCGGCTCCTGGACTGAAAGTACCTACCGGGCGAATGAAAGCGATTTTGCCCGCATCAAATTCCGCCAGCGGGTGGCGCGCAATATCGATGAGCGCTCGATCCGCGCCACCCTGATCGGCCAGAACATGGCCATGCCTGTCGCCCTCGCACCCACCGGCCTGGCGGGCATGCAGCATGCCGATGGCGAAATCCTGACCGCCCGCGCCGCCGCTGCGTTCGGCCTGCGTTATACCTTGTCGACCATGAGCATCTGCTCGTTGGAAGACATTGCCGAACACGTCGGCCAGCCGTTTTGGTTCCAACTGTATGTGATGCGTGATCGCGGGTTTATCGAACAGTTGATCGAGCGTGCCAAGGCCGCCGGGGTGGACGCCCTGGTGTTGACCCTCGACTTGCAGATTCTCGGGCAGCGCCACAAGGACTTGATCAACGGTCTGTCGGCGCCACCCAAACTGACCCTGCCGAATATTCTCAATATGATGACCAAACCGCGTTGGGTGATGGGCATGCTCGGCACCCAGCGTCGCGGCTTCGGCAATATTGTCGGGCATGTAAAAGGCGTGGCGGACATGAGTTCGCTGTCGTCGTGGACTGCCCAGCAATTTGACCCGCGCCTGAGTTGGGATGATGTGGAGTGGATCAAGAAATGCTGGGGCGGCAAGCTGATCATCAAGGGCATCCTTGATGTGGAAGACGCGCGCCTGGCGGCCAATTCCGGCGCGGATGCGTTGGTGGTGAGTAACCACGGTGGCCGTCAGTTGGATGGGGCGCCGTCGAGCATCAGCCAGTTACCGGCGATTGTCGAGGCGGTGGGTAATCAGATTGAAGTGTGGCTCGACGGCGGCATTCGCTCTGGCCAGGACGTACTTAAAGCCATGGCATTGGGCGCAAAAGGCACCCTGATCGGCCGCGCGCATTTGTATGGGTTGGGGGCGATGGGCGAGGCGGGCGTGACCAAGGCCCTTGACATCATCGCCCGTGAGTTGGATGTGTCGATGGCGCTGTGCGGCTATAACGATATACGCGATGTGAATCGCGAGATTTTGCTGCCGGGTTCTTTTCCCACCGGCGTTTATTGAGCAAAAAAATCGTAAAAAAGTAAAAAGAGTTGTCCACGAAAACCGTGGGTATCTCTGTGGATAACTTTGCGAAGGCCCGGCAGGGTTGGCGATTTAACCCTCGGTTAATATTTGATCAACTTTCGGCGCGGGCCAGTATGGGCAGGGTTGGCGCTTGACAGCCAAGCGCGAACCCAGTGCCGAAAAGCACTTTTATGAGTCGTCACCACGGCCTGTGGAATGCGTGACGACCTGCGCCGGCCCCCTTGATCGCATCAGGTTGTCCAGCGCCTGGCCATAACTGCGGCCGGCCAGGCTCATGCTGTTGTTATGGGTGGCGCCGGGCACCAGCAATAACCGCTTGGGTCCCTGGGCGGCGTCAAACAATTGTTGGCTGAAACGCGGTGGCACGTACTGGTCGGCGAGGCCATGCACAACCAGCAGGGGCATGTGCACGTCGGCAATCTTGTCGATGGAGTCGAACTTCTGCGACAGCAACCAGCGCACCGGCAGCGAGGTATTGGCCACGGCGGCGGCCGCGTCCCCGAGTGACGTGAAAGTGGACTCGATGACCAGCCCACGCACGGGAACCGGGGTGTGTTGACTCAACTGCGCGGCCAGGTCGATGGCGACCGCACCGCCCAGTGAGTGCCCGTAGATCAGGCGTTTGTCGGGGTCGGGCTGCAACACCTGAAAGCGCTCCCAGGCAATGCGCGCGTCTTCATACACGGTGGTTTCCGAAGGCAAGTCACCGTGGCTTTGGCCAAAACCACGGTAGTCGATGGCCAGCACCGAGAAGCCCAGCGCGTGCAATTGCTCAATGCGAAACAATTGCCCGGTGAGGTTCCAGCGCACGCCGTGCAGGTAGAGGATCGCCGGCGCATCTTTGTTGTCCGCCGGGTACCACCAGCCGTGAAGGTTCTGCCCAGGTTTGAAACTGGCGGGCTTGATATCGAATTCCTGTACGGCCTTGGGCAGGCCGGTGTACCAACCGGCGGTGCCCGGCTCGATGCGAAACACCAGCTCGCGTTCCTTGTGTTGCAGCACCGCGCAGCCCACCGGCAGACCGATGATCACAATGGCCATGCACAGCAGGGGAAACCAGCGCAGGCCCAGGCGAGACAGCAAACGAGATGGCATGAAGGTTCCAGGACAAAGGCGAAGCACGCGTTTTACCAGATGGTGCAAGGCCGCAGGAATTAATTCGACAGTCGACCCAGAGGTTTGCTTGCAAAGTGTTACCGCATTGAACAGCGGGGGCGCGGGTTGTTAGGGGCGGCGGCCGAACAGGCGCGTACGCACAGGAATTTCACCGCTAAAACGGCCATCATCACCGGTGGCGCGCGCGGGCTGGGTCTCAGCTATGCACGGGCGTTGGCAGCGGGCGGCGCCCGGCTAGTGATCAGTGATGAGTGGCGCCGATAACGCCGGGGTGGATTACCCGTGCGATCTTGCGCGAATCACGGCGGGCAGCGCCGATGAAGTCGCCGCCGCATGGCCGCGTATCAAGCAATCGCCTCAGGCTGTCGCCATCCCCTGAACCCGATTGCGCCCGCGTGACTTGGCCTGGTACAGCCTCTGGTCGGCCTGGGAAAGCAAGTGTGAAAGGTCGTAGCCTGCCGCATCGGTGGTGACGATGCCGATGCTGACGCTCAGGAAACCGGGGGTCAGCAGGTCGAGCTGGGCAAACGCCTGGCGAATCCGTTCGGCCACTTCAAACGCGCCGGCTTCATCGCTGTCGGCAAGCAGGCAGGCGAACTCTTCGCCGCCAATGCGCGCGAACACATCGCTGCTGCGCAAGGTCGCCTCGGTGACCCGGCTGAACGCGATCAACGCCTGGTCGCCCATCGGGTGGCCGAACGTGTCATTCAGGCGTTTGAAGTGGTCCAGGTCGCACAGCAACAGGCTCACGCACTGGCGGCGGCGGGCGCTGTCGGCCAACAGCTTGTCACCCGTGAGCATAAACGCGCGGCGGTTGCCGACACCGGTCAGCGCGTCACTGAAGGCGGCGGCCTTGAAGCGCAGCTCGGCGCGCTCCTTGACCATCGCCAGCGTGACGTAGGCGATGCCGATGGCGTACAGCATGGACTCAAACAACATGAACGAGAAAAACGGAACGCCTTCGCTGCCCGATTGCTGGGCGCTCTTGATGGGCAGGCCGGGGTCGGTAAAGGCGCGAATGGCATAGAAGCCGGTGTGCCACAGGGTCAGTACCAGCGCGGGTACATAGGCCACTTCCAGGCTGTCGCGTTTGCGCCACAGCTCCAGGGCCGAGAGCACCCCATACCCTGCCGCCAGCAGCGAATACAAGGTGACCCGCGCCGACAACGAGGCATAGAACGGCGGCACCAGGCACATCAATAGCCACAGCCCGGCACCGGCAAAGATGCCCGGCACACTGGGCGTGTTTTGCACGAAGGCACGCATGGCGGTCCAGTTCATCGCGGCGCTGAGCAACAGCACCACGTTGCCGATGATCAGCGCAACGAAGTCCATGCCCATGCCGCGCACGACGATCAGCCCCGTGCCCAGGGAGGCGAGCAGCAGCATGATGCTCAGGTAGCCCAGGGTCGGCTCGCGGCCACGGCTCCAGGCATGCGCCGTGAGCAGGCCCATCAGGCAGAATACGAACACGGCCACTATCAGGAGTGTCGGGATGTGCAGCATCATTTCCTTGAACCCGGCGCAGAGAGATCCTTCTTGGGGCGCGATTGTAGCCGTATCCGCGACAGCCAGTGAGGTCATCGCCAACTTGACGCTGACAAGGCCGGCGCGACATCCTCCTGTTCCTTTGAGCAAAGGCCCGACCATGCACAGCAGCCCCGTTCGCATCACCGCCGAAGAGACGCTCTCGGACAACTGGTACCTTTTGAAAAAATACACGTTTGACTTGCGCCGCCGGGATGGCACTTGGCAAGCCCAGACCCGTGAAGTGTATGACCGAGGCAACGGGGCGACCATCCTGTTGTACAACCGTGAGCGGCGCACGGTGCTGCTGATTCGGCAGTTTCGCATGCCCACCTTCGTCAATGATTACCCGGGTTACTTGATCGAAACCGCTGCCGGTTTGCTGGATAACGCCAGCCCCGAAGAGCGCATTCGCCTGGAAGCCGAAGAAGAGACCGGCTACCGCGTGGGCCATGTGGAAAAGATCTATTCGGCGTTCATGAGTCCGGGGTCGGTGACCGAGCGGATTCACTTCTTTATCGGCGAATACCAGCCGGCGGATCAGGTCGGCGCGGGGGGTGGCCTGGAGGCGGAGGGCGAAGACATCGAGGTGCTGGAACGCAGCTTTGAACAGGCGCTGGCGATGGTGCAGAGCGGTGAGATTGTGGATGGCAAAACCATCATGTTGTTGCAGTACCTTGAATTGCGCATGTTGAAAGAAGGGTGGTGATGCCTGATGCGCTGGTGTGCATTGTGGTGTGTACTGGTGGCGGGCAGTAGCCAGGCCGGCGATACGTTCTACACCTGGGCCGAGCCTGCGCCGTCTGCACCGGGCACACTGTTGCGCAGCGAAGCACTCACACCGCAGCAAAGCCTCGCCTCGGCCGCGCAGAACCTGCGGATTTTGTACACCTCCACTGATGGGCTCGACGGCACCACACCCATTGCGGTGTCCGGTGCGCTGTTCGTGCCCAAGGGCACACCGCCAGTGGGTGGCTGGCCGCTGATGGCCTGGGCCCATGGCACGGTCGGCAGTGCTGACCGTTGTGCACCGTCGCTTAACGAGCGCAGCCCACGGGATACGCGCTACCTCAATTATTGGCTCGACCAGGGCTACGCGATTGTGGCCACCGATTATCAGGGGTTGGGCACGCCGGGCCTGCACCCTTACGGGCTCACTCGGCCGCTGGCCTATGGCGTGCTGGACAGTATTCGTGCAGTCGGTGCCGCGGATTTCAACCTGTCCAGGCGCGTGGTGGTATTCGGGCAGTCCCAGGGCGGCCGGGCGGCGTTTGCCACGGCGGTATCGGCCAAAGGCTATGCGCCGGAGCTGGATATTGTGGGCGTGGTGGCGACGGGGACGCCGTATGCCACCGCGCATGCGCAAGGCCAAAACCCGGAGCTTGAAAATGCCCGCCGCTCGGTGGTGCCCACGTTTGCCTATAACCTCTTGCGGCTGAGCACGGCCAGTTTGCTGGACCCCGCCTTTGTGCCGGCCGATTACTTGGCCGAGCAGGCGCTGCCAGCGTTCAAAGCCAGTCAGGAGGAGTGTCTGCATGCCATCGAGCAGCGGGTGGTGGCGCACGGGTTGACCTTTAACAACAGCTTCAAGCGGTCACCCAAGGCGGCGCTGGATCGGGTCAATCGGGCGTCGGCTTATCCCTCGTTGAAAACCGACATTCCGCTGTTTTTGGGGACCGGCGGCAAGGACCGCGATGTGTTTGTGCCGGGGCAGAAGGCGTTGGTGCGGGATGCGTGCAAGGTTGGGGACCGGGTTGAATGGCATTTTTATCCGGAGCTGGATCACTCCGCGACTGTTAATGGGTCTTTGGGCGATTCGAGCGGGTTTGTTCGGCGCGCGTTTGCGGGGGCGGTGATTGGCGGCAATTGTGGGCGCTGATAGGTGTCGACCTCCCGACTACCGGCTATTGTCAGAATTTTCCCACAAGAGTACAAATGTACTCCATGACGACTCTAACTCCCCGCCGCACTGCCATCCTGACCTTTATCCGCGAGCGTATCGCGCAACAAGGCCAGCCCCCCAGCCTCGCCGAGATCGCCGAGGCGTTTGGCTTCGCCTCGCGCAGTGTGGCTCGCAAGCATGTGGTGGCGCTGACCGAAGCCGGCTTCATTGAGGTCAACCCCAATCAGGCGCGTGGTATCCGTCTGCTCAACCAACCGGCACGCCCCGAATGGCTGGACGTCCCCGTCCTCGGCCGCGTCGCGGCAGGCTTGCCCATCGGCGCCGATGCTGAGGTGCACAGCCGTCTGCAACTCGACCCTGGCACCTTCGCGAAAACCCCTGACTACCTGCTGCGCGTGCAGGGCGACTCAATGATCGAAGACGGCATTCTCGATGGCGACCTGGTGGGCGTACGCCGCAGCGCCGAGGCCTTGAACGGACAAATCGTCGTGGCGCGCCTGGACGGCGAAGTCACCATCAAACGCTTCGAGCGTCACGGCGAGCATGTACGCCTGCTGCCACGCAACCCCGCGTATCAACCCATCGTGGTAGGCCCCGATCAGGACCTGGCCATTGAAGGGGTGTTCTGCGGCCTGGTGAGGCAAGGCTGATGGGCGCCGTCGTTGCCCTGGACTCGCTGTTCAATGGCGGCCGAGTCTGGAAGGGCCGGCCTGCCGCACCAGCGGCCAGCGTGCATCCCACAGGGCTTGCGGCGCTGGATGCGGTGCTGCCCAGCGGCGGCTGGCCAGAGTCGGCCTTGAGTGAAATCCTGATCGCCAAGGAGGGCGTTGGCGAACTGCAATTGGTACTGCCGACTCTGGCGCGGTTGTCGGCGGCAGGCGAGCGCATTGTGCTGGTGGCACCGCCCTATACTCCGTACCCTCACGCCTGGCAGAACGCCGGGGTGGATTTGCGTCAGCTCTCGGTGATCCAGGCCGACGAACGCGATGCCTTGTGGGCGGTGGAGCAGTGCCTGCGTTCGGGCAGTTGCGGCGCGGTGTTGTGCTGGCCGCGCAAGGCCGATGACCGGGCCTTGCGCCGCTTGCAGGTGGCGGCGGAAACCGGACAGACCCTGGCGTTTGCCTGGCGATCCTTGAATGAGGCGGTCAACGCTTCGCCCGCCGCCTTGCGCCTGGCGGTCGAAGCCAGGCCGGCCCAGGTGCGCGTGCTCAAGTGCCGTGGTGGGCTGGCCCATCCGGCGCCGATTGCCCTGGCGGGGCACTGAGGTTGCCATGCGCTGGGTGTGTATTGTCTTCCCGCAATTGGCGCTGGACGGGGTGCAGCGTCTGCATCCCGAACCCGACCAACCGCTGGCGCTGCTGGCCGGTACGCCGCAGCGTCGTGTGTTGCAAACCGTCAATGACGCCGCGCGCGCCTTGGGGTTACGCCCCGGCCAATCCCTGACGGCGGCGCATGCCCTGGCCAAGACCTTTGCCTGCGCCGAATACGACCCCGCAGAGATCGAGCGTTGGCAGCAGTTTCTCGCGGCCTGGGCCTACCGTTTCAGTTCCCAGGTCAGCGTGTATTACCCGCGCGCCTTGCTGTTCGAGATCGAATCGAGCCTTGGTTTGTTCGGGCCGTGGCCGCAGCTTGAGGCGCGTTTGCGCCAGGAGCTGACCGAACTGGGGTTTCGCCACCGTATCGTCGCGGCGCCCAACCCGGCGGCGGCGCGGGTGCTGGCGAATATCTACGATGGTCTGGCCGTGGCCGATGATCACGCCTTGATGCAGGCGTTGGCGCCATTGCCTGTCGACCGCGCGGGCCTTGACCCGCAAGCCGCGACGGCTTTGTCGCGTATGGGCCTGCGTACGTTGGCCCAGGTGCAGGCGTTGCCTCGGCATACCCTGGCACGGCGCTTTGACGCGGAGTTGCTCAAGCACCTGGATGCGCTGAGCGGGCAGCGGCCGTTGGCCCTGGCGTTCTATCAGCCGCCGGATCGCTTCGATGTGCGCATCGAGTTGAATTTCGATGTGCAATCCCACCAGGCGCTGCTGTTCCCCTTGCGTCGTTTAACGGGCGACCTATCCGCCTTCCTGTGTGGGCGTGACAGCGGCGTGCAGCGCTTTGACCTGCACCTGGAACACGCCCAGGCGCCCGACAGCGTGATCAAGGTCGGCCTGCTCAGCGCCGAACGCGAACCGGCGATGCTGTTCGAGCTGGCCCGCGGGCGCCTGGAGCAGGTGCACGTCACCGCGCCGGTACGCGGCTTTCGTTTGGTGGCCCAGGACTTGCCGGTATTTGTGCCGCAACGCCAGGACCTGTTCGACGACCGCCCGCAACAGACCTTGCCCTGGGCGCAACTGCGCGAACGCCTGCGTGCGCGTCTGGGGGACGAGGCGGTGCAAGGCCTGCGCTTTCACGCCGACCACCGCCCTGAATGCGCCTGGCAAGCGGCCGCCGATAACCGCGCGTGCCCGACCTTGAACAAGGTGCAACGCCCCGGTTGGTTGTTGCCCGAACCGACCTTGCTGGCCGAGCACGGCGTACAGATTTTGATGGGCCCGGAACGCATCGAATCGGGCTGGTGGGATGGCGCCGATATCCGCCGCGACTATTACCTGATCCAGACCCGCGCCGGTCAGCAAGGCTGGGCCTACCGCACGGTGGGGCAAAGCGATGGGCTGTGGCTGCAAGGCTGGTTTGCATGAGCTACGCCGAGCTGCATTGCCTGTCCAATTTCAGTTTTCAGCGCGGCGCCTCGAGTGCGCTGGAGTTGTTCGAGCGCGCCAGGCGTCAGGGCTACAGCGCCCTGGCGATCACCGACGAATGCACCTTGTCGGGCATCGTGCGTGCCTGGCAGGCGGCGAAGGCGGTGGACTTGCCGTTGATCATCGGCAGCGAGATGCGCATCGAGAACGGCCCGAAACTGGTGTTGCTGGTGGAAAACCTGACCGGCTACCAGCACCTGTGCCGCTTGATTACCGTGGCTCGCCGCCGCGCCGAAAAAGGCCGCTATCGCCTGCTGCAAGAGGACTTCGATCAACCGCTGCCGGGCCTGCTGGCGCTGTGGGTGGCCGAAGACAGCGACACCCAGGCCTCGATCCAATGGGTGCGCCGCACCTTCGCCGAGCGCCTGTGGCTGGCGGTGCACCTGCACTGCGGCCAGGACGATACGCGCCATCTGGAGCAGCGCTTGCACCTGGCCGCCAGCCTGCAGATTCCGGCGGTGGCGTGCGGCGATGTGCACATGCATGCGCGTGGCCGCCGCGCCCTGCAAGACACCATGACCGCTATCCGGCATCACGTGTCGGTGGCCGAAGCCGGTACGCGTTTACACCCCAATGGCGAGCGGCATTTGCGCAGCCTGGAGGCCCTGGCCGCGTTGTACCCGCAAGCCTTGCTTGACGAGACCTTGGCCATCGCGCGTCGCTGCACCTTCGATTTGAGCCAGTTGCGCTACCACTACCCGCGCGAGCTGGTGCCCGAAGGGCATAACGCAAAATCCTGGTTGCGCGCCGTGACCGAAGAAGGCATCGCGCAGCGTTGGCCGCAGGGCGTCGATGCGAAGACCTTGCAGCAGATCAACCATGAACTGGAGTTGATCAGCGAGCTGGGCTACGAAAGCTATTTCCTCACGGTGCATGACATTGTGCGCTTCGCCCGCAGCCGCTCGATCCTGTGCCAGGGCCGGGGCTCGGCGGCCAACTCGGCGGTGTGTTTTGCCTTGGGTATCACCGAGATCAACCCAAGCCTGATGAACATGCTGTTCGAGCGCTTCCTGTCCAGGGAGCGCAACGAGCCGCCGGATATCGATGTCGATTTTGAACACGAACGCCGCGAAGAAGTGCTGCAGTACGTGTTCCAGCGCTACGGCCGCACCCGCGCGGCATTGACGGCGGTGGTCAGCTGTTACCACGCGGCCGGTGCGGTGCGCGATGTGGCCAAGGCCCTTGGCTTGCCGCCGGATCAGATCAATGCCCTGGCCGAGTGCTGCGGGCGCTGGAGCGAAGATGCGCCGCCCCTTGAACGCCTGCGTGAAGGTGGCTTCGACCCGCAAAGCCCGATCCTGCGCCGGGTGCTTACGCTGACCCAGCAATTGATCGGCTTCCCTCGGCACCTGTCCCAGCACCCCGGCGGTTTTGTGATTTCCGAATACCCGCTGGACACTCTGGTGCCGGTGGAAAACGCCGCCATGGCCGAGCGCACCATCATCCAGTGGGACAAGGACGACCTCGACGCCGTCGGCCTGCTCAAGGTGGATATCCTGGCGCTGGGCATGCTCAGCGCGATCCGTCGCTGCTTCGATTTGCTGCGCCGCCATCGCAACCTGAACCTGTCACTGGCGGACATCCCCAAGGAAGATGCCGCCACCTACGCGATGATCAGCAAGGCCGACACCATCGGCGTGTTCCAGATCGAGTCGCGGGCGCAGATGTCGATGTTGCCGAGGCTGCGCCCGCAAACCTTCTACGACCTGGTGATTGAGGTCGCCATCGTGCGGCCCGGGCCGATCCAGGGTGGCATGGTGCATCCGTATCTGCGTCGGCGAAACAAGGAAGAGCCCACCACCTATCCTTCTGCGCAGCTCAAGGCGGTGCTGGAGCGCACCTTGGGCGTGCCGCTGTTTCAGGAACAGGTGATGCAAATCGCCATGGTGGCCGCCGACTACGGCCCCGGCGAGGCCGACCAGTTGCGGCGCTCGATGGCCGCCTGGAAACGCCATGGCGGGCTTGAACCGCATCAGGAACGCCTGCGCACCGGCATGTTGAAAAACGGCTACAGCGAGGCCTTTGCCGCGCAGATCTTCGAGCAGATCAAAGGCTTTGGCAGCTATGGTTTTCCCGAGTCCCACGCGGCCAGTTTCGCCTTGTTGACCTATGCCAGTTGCTGGCTCAAATGCCATGAGCCGGCGGCCTTCGCCTGTGCGTTGATCAACAGCTGGCCCATGGGCTTCTACAGCCCGGACCAGATCCTGCAGGACGCGCGGCGCCATCGGTTGCAGGTGCGCCCGGTGGATGTGCTGGCCAGTGACTGGGATTGCAGCCTGGAGCCCATCGACGGCCAGCAACCGGCGATTCGCATGGGCTTGCGCATGATCGCGGGGTTTCGCGAAGAGGACGGGCGACGTATCGAAGGGGCGCGCCAACACCGGGCCTTCAGCGACATCGCCGACCTGGACGCGCGTGCCGGGCTGGATGCCCGGGCCCAAGCGTTGCTGGCCGATGCCGGTGCGTTGCGCGCGTTGGCCGGTAATCGACACGCCGCGCGCTGGGAGGTCGCCGGCGTGCACAAGCAACTCGGGCTGTTTGCCGGCCTGCCCAGTCCTGACGAGGCGACGGTGGCGCTGCCGGCCCCCACGGTCGGCGAAGACCTGCAGGCTGACTACGCTACACTCGGTACCACCCTTGGCCCGCACCCGTTGGCGTTGTTGCGCGATGAACTGCGTAAGCGGCGCTGTCGCAGCTCCGTGGAGTTGATGGCGGTGGCGCATGGGCGCAATGTCAGCGTTGCCGGCTTGGTCACCGGCCGGCAACGCCCAGGCACCGCCAGTGGCGTCACCTTTGTCACTCTGGAGGATGAGTTCGGCAACCTCAATGTGGTCGTCTGGCGCGACCTGGCTGAGCGTCAGCGTCAGGCCCTGGTCGGTTCGCGGCTGCTGAAAGTCGACGGGCGCTGGGAGGCGGTGGGCGAAGTACGGCACCTGATCGCCGGGCGTTTGACTGACCTGACAGCGTTGCTGGAAGGGATCAATGTGCGCAGTCGGGATTTTCACTAGTTGCCCATGTCTCCATGGATAAGCTATATGCAATGAAACGATTTATTGCCGCCAGGCTCCAAGCTTTTATCAGTGGAACTGTGCCACTTACCCACCCCTTTGTTCGCCAAGAGCCAACCGATGCATTTTTTGTCCAATACTCATGGCTGCGAAGGCTGGGGCGGTGAAATGGCCCAGCGGATCCGCGCGTTCGATTGGTCATCCACCGCGTTGGGGCCCATTGACGCGTGGCCCCATAGCTTGAGCTGCGCCGTACAGATGCTGCTGGCATCGCCCATGCCGATGGTGATGCTCTGGGGGCCGTTGGGGTACATGATTTACAACGACAGTTATTCGGTGTTTGCCGGTGGCCGGCACCCGTACCTGTTGGGCACACCTGTGGAACTGGGCTGGCCGGAAGTCGCTGATTTCAACCGCAATGTACTCGACACGTGCCTGGCGGGTGGCACCTTGTCGTACCGCGACTTTCCGTTGGAGTTGCTGCGTAACGGTATGCCGGAAGAAGTCTGGATGGACCTGACCTACAGTCCCGTGGCCGATGATAACCAGCAACCGGCCGGGGTCCTGGTGATCGTGACCGAGACCACTGAGCACGTGAAGTCCGAGCGTCTGCGTCAGGAGCTGACCCACAACCTCGAACAGCGCGTGGCCGCCGAAGTGCAGGCGCGTTCCGCCGCCGAAGACCAGCTGCGCCAGTCGCAAAAGCTCGAAGCCATCGGCGGCCTGACTGGCGGCGTGGCCCATGACTTCAATAACCTGCTGCAAGTGATCGCCGGCAACTTGCACTTGCTGGCCCGGCATGAACCGGACAATGCCCAGGTGCAGCGGCGTGTCTCAGCGGCCATTGCCGCGGTGGAGCGTGGGGCCAAATTATCATCGCAGCTGCTGGCTTTTGCCCGGCGCCAACCGTTGTCGCCGGCGGTGTACAACCCCCAACGCATCTATGCTGGGTTGGGTGAACTGCTGCAACGGGCACTGGGCGAAACCATTCATATCGACGTGCAACTGCCTCAGGATTCCTGGTGCATCAATGTCGACCGCAATCAACTGGAAAACGCGCTGCTCAACCTGGCAATCAATGCCCGGGATGCCATGAAAGGCGAGGGCGTGATTCGCATCAACGGCGAAAACATCATTCTCAACCCTGGCGATTGCATCGGTAAAAGTATCAAGCCGGGTGAATACGTGCGTCTGGCGGTGACCGACACGGGCGTCGGTATGACGTCGGAGGTGCTCAAGCGCGCCTTCGAGCCGTTTTTTACCACCAAGCGTGAAGGCCACGGCACCGGCCTGGGCCTGAGCATGGTGTTCGGCTTTGTGCGGCAAAGTGGCGGGCATGTGGAGGTGTGGAGCGAGGAGGGCAGCGGTTCGGTGGTACAGATGTATTTTCCGCGTAGCCTGGAACCGGAATGTTTCGACGAGCACAGCGAGCTGGCGCCCCACAGCGGTGGTCAGGAAACCATTCTGGTGGTTGAAGACAATGAGGGCGTACGCTTGACCGTTGTCGAGCTGCTGGAGCAATCGGGCTACACCGTACTCACGGCCGAGGACGGTGATCGCGCGATGCAAGCCTTGCAAAACGGGGTGCAGCCGGACCTGATCTTTACCGACGTGGTGATGCCGGGTCGGGTCAAAAGTACCGACCTGGCCGACTGGGCGCGCGTGCAGCAGCCACCTGTCGCGGTGCTGTTCACCTCCGGCCACACCCGCGACATGCTTTCCACCAATCACCTGTTAAGCCCCGACATTCATCTGCTGAGCAAACCCTACAGCCCCGAAGCGCTGACACAGAGGGTGCACAGCGTGCTCACCGCAAGACAAGGTTGCCCATGACTTCACAACGCAACATCCCCCCGATCACGGCACACCACCTCGGGTTTGTCCGCGTGCGCGGTGCCCGCGAACATAACTTGCGTAACGTTGACGTGGACATTCCCCGGGATGCCCTCGTGGTGTTCACCGGTGTCTCCGGTTCCGGCAAATCGTCCCTGGCATTTTCGACGGTGTATGCCGAAGCCCAGCGCCGCTATTTCGAATCGGTGGCACCCTATGCACGGCGCCTGATCGACCAGGTGGGCGTGCCCGATGTGGACTCCATCGAAGGCCTGCCCCCGGCCGTGGCCCTGCAACAGCAGCGCGGTACGCCCAGTGCGCGTTCTTCGGTGGGCAGCGTCACCACCTTGTCGAGCCTGATTCGCATGCTGTACTCGCGTGCCGGCAGCTACCCGCCGGGGCAGGCGATGCTGTATGCCGAGGACTTTTCGCCGAACCTGCCCCAAGGGGCCTGCCCGCAATGCCATGGCTTGGGTCGTGTGTATGAAGTGACCGAGGCGCTGATGGTGCCCGACCCTTCCTTGACCATTCGCCAACGTGCGGTGGCGTCCTGGCCGTTGGCATGGCAAGGGCAGAACCTGCGCGACATCCTCGTGACCCTCGGGTATGACGTGGATATCCCCTGGCGCGACCTGCCGAAAAAGCAGCGTGACTGGATCCTCTTCACCGAGGAAACCCCGACCGTACCGGTGTACGCAGGCTTCACCCCCGAGCAGACCCGCGATGCGTTGAAACGCAAGTTGGAGCCGAGCTACCAGGGCACGTTCAGTGGCGCGCGGCGCTATATCCTGCACACCTTCACCCATACCCAAAGTGCGCTGATGAAAAAGCGCGTCTCGCAATTCATGCAGGGCAGCGCCTGCCCGACGTGTGAGGGCAAGCGCTTGAACCAGGCGGCGCTGTCGGTGACGTTTGCCGGGGTGGATATCGGTGAGTTGTCGCAGCTGTCATTGGCGCAACTGGCCGAGTTGTTGCGTCCGGTGGCGGCGGGGCAGGACAGCATGAAACTGTCGGTGGAAAAGCGCCTCGCTGCCCAGCGTATTGCCCAGGATCTGCTTGAGCGCGTCAGCACGCTGACCGAGTTGGGCCTGGGCTATTTGTCCCTGGAGCGCAGCACGCCGACGTTGTCCTCCGGGGAGTTGCAGCGCCTGCGCCTGGCGACGCAATTGGGCTCGCAGCTGTTCGGGGTGATTTACGTACTGGATGAGCCGTCCGCAGGCCTGCACCCGGCCGATGGTGAGGCCCTGTTCACCGCGCTTGATCGATTGAAAGCCGCAGGCAATTCATTATTTGTGGTCGAGCATGACCTGGAAACCATGCGCCGCGCCGACTGGCTGATCGACGTCGGGCCGGCGGCCGGTGAGCACGGCGGGCAAATTCTCTACAGTGGGCCGCCAGCCGGTTTGGCGGATGTGCAGGCGTCGCAGACGCGCGAGTATTTGTTCGCTGAGCGGCGCCCATCGCCGCCGGCGCGACGTGAGCCCACTGGCTGGCTGAAGCTCGAAGGCGTGACGCGCAATAATCTCAATGACTTGCGTGTGGACTTTGCGCTGGGCTGCTTTACCTCGGTGACCGGTATCTCCGGCTCGGGTAAATCCAGCCTGGTCAGCCAGGCGCTGCTGGAACTGGTGGGCACCGGCCTGGGCCGTGTGCTGCAAAGCGACGAAGAACCGAGCCTGGAAGACGCCGCCCCGCAAAGCAGTGGCGGGCGGATCAGCAGTGGGCTGGAGCATATCCGCCGTCTGGTGCAGGTGGACCAGAAACCCATCGGCCGCACGCCGCGCTCCAACCTCGCGACCTACACCGGGCTGTTCGACAACGTGCGCAAACTCTTCGCTGCCACACCCGCGGCGAAGAAACGTCACTATGACGCCGGGCAGTTCTCCTTCAACGTCGCCAAGGGGCGCTGCCCCAATTGCGAGGGGGAAGGGTTTGTCAGTGTTGAATTGCTGTTCATGCCCAGCGTGTATGCGCCATGCCCGACCTGCCACGGTGCGCGCTATAACCCCGAGACATTGGCGGTCACCTGGCAAGGCCTGAGCATCGCCCAGGTGCTGGGGCTGACGGTGGAGCAGGCGGTGGAAGTGTTTGCCGAACAGCCCGCTGTGTTGCGTTCGTTGCAGGTGCTGCGCGATATCGGCCTGGGGTATTTGCGCCTGGGCCAGCCGGCGACCGAACTGTCCGGCGGCGAGGCGCAGCGGATCAAGCTCGCCACCGAATTGCAGCGCAACGCGCGGGGCGCCACCCTGTACGTGCTGGATGAGCCGACGACCGGCTTGCACCCACGGGATGTGGACCGCTTGCTCAGCCAGCTCAATCAACTGGTGGACGCGGGGCACACGGTAGTGGTGGTGGAACACGAAATGCGCGTGGTCGCCCAGAGTGACTGGGTGATTGATATCGGGCCAGGGGCCGGGGATTTGGGCGGCAAGGTGGTGGCCTGTGGTACGCCGCAAAAAGTGGCGAAAAGCAAGGCCAGCCGGACCGCGCCGTTTCTGGCACGAGAGCTGCCCTGAGCATCAACGCCGATCAACAGTGGGCGCGCGCTTGCTCGCGCATTCGCGAGCAAGCGCGCTCCCAGCGGATTACCCGTGTTCAGCCAGCTGTTGCTTGGCCAGCTTCACCACGTTTTCAGGGGTAAACCCAAACTTCTCCTGCAACTTGGCCAGTGGCGCCGACGCGCCAAAGCTGTTCATCACCACTTTGGCGCCCGTCTGGCCGACATAGCGGTCCCAACCCAAGGGACCCGCCTGTTCTACCACCACGCGCGCCTTGACGGCTGGCGGCAACACGCTGTCGCGGTAAGCCGCGTCCTGTTCCTCAAACAGCTCCCAGCTCGGCATCGAGACCACCTGTGCGGCAATCCCTTCGGCTGTCAGCTGTTCGTACGCTGCCACTGCGAGGCTGACTTCACTGCCCGTCGCCAACAGCAGCACTTCAGGTTTGTCAGCGCCGGCCAACACGTAGGCGCCTTTGGCGGCACCGGAGGCGGCCGCATACTGGGTACGGTCCAGAGTCGGCAACGCCTGGCGTGACAGCACGATGCAACTTGGCCGATGGGTTTGCGCCAGGGCGACTTTCCACAGTTCCAGGGTTTCATTGGCATCGCCCGGGCGCAGGGTCAGCAGCCCCGGCGTAGCACGCAGTTGAGTCAGGTGCTCGATGGGTTGGTGCGTCGGCCCATCCTCACCCACACCAATCGAGTCATGGGTAAACACGAATACCACCGGCAACTCCATGATCGCCGCGAGGCGTATGGGCGGTTTCATGTAGTCGCTGAACACCAGGAACGTCGAGGTATACGGGCGCAGGTACGACAGCGCCATGCCATTGGCGATGGCGCCCATGGCGTGCTCGCGGATGCCAAAGTGCAGGTTGCGCCCGCTGTAGTCGTCAGCACTGAAACGCCCGGCCCCGTCGAAGGTGAGGTTGGTCTTGGTCGACGGTGACAGATCCGCCGAGCCGCCCAGCAGCCAGGGGATTTGCTCGGCAAAGGCATTGAGCACCTCGCCACCGGCGGCACGGCTGGCCACGCCTTTGGCGTCGGTGTTGAAGGTGGGCAACTGATCCTGCCAATGCTCCGGCATTTCGCCGGCGCGCATGCGGCTCAACTCATCCGCCAGTTCAGGCTCGTACTGTGCCAACTGCGACAAGTGTCGGTTCCATTCTTCATACAGCGGCTGGCTGCGCTCCAGCAGCGCATCGCGCAGCACCGTGCGGGTTTCATCGGGCACCAGGAAGCTGGAGTCCTGCGGCCAGCCGTAAGCGGCTTTGGTCAGGCGGATTTCCTCAACGCCCAACGGTTCGCCGTGGGCGGCGGCGGTGTTGTGTTTGTGGGGCGAGCCGTAGCCGATCACACTGTCGACCACAATCAGGGTCGGCGCGCCGGTGTTGGTCTTGAAGGTCTCCAGTGCGGCGCTCAAGGCCTGCAGGTCATTGGCGTCGGTGACATGCAGGGTATGCCAGCCATAGGCCTGGAAGCGCTTGGTCACGTCTTCACTGAACGCCAGCTCGGTGTGGCCCTCGATGCTGATGGTGTTGTTGTCGTAGATCCAGCAGAGGTTATCCAGCTTCAAATGCCCGGCAATGGACGCGGCTTCGCTGCTGATGCCTTCCATCATGTCGCCGTCACCGCACAGGGTGTAGACGTTGTAATCGAACAGCACGTTGTCATCGCGGTTGAAACGCTTGCCCAGCCAGCGCTCGGCCATGGCCATGCCCACGCTGTTGGCGCAACCCTGGCCGAGCGGGCCCGTGGTGGTTTCTACCCCGGTGGTCATGCGGTATTCGGGGTGGCCCGGGGTCTTGGAGCTCATCTGCCGGAACTGCTTGATATCGTCCAGGCTGATCGCCGGTTGGCCCGAGCGTTTGCCGTGGGCATCAATCTCCACCACGCCGGCCAGGTGCAGCAGCGAATACAGGAGCATCGACGCATGCCCCACCGACAAGACAAACCGATCGCGGTTGGGCCAGTCGGGATGGTGCGGGTGATAGCGCAGGAACCGACTCCACAGCGTGTACCCCACCGGCGCCAGGCCCATGGGCGTGCCGGGGTGGCCGGAGTTGGCCTTCTGCACAGCGTCCATGGCCAGGGTGCGAATGGTGTTGATGCATTGGGTGTCGACAGCAGTGGCAGCATGAGTCATGAAACCGTTCTCCCTCAGGTGGCGATCTACAGTGGAGGGCAGGGGGTGGCAAAGGTTTGATCCCATCGGTCGCGTTGCGACGAACGGGGACGCATTGACCCAAGACATGACAAGACCCCTTGGAATGGGCTAGCTTCAACAGGGTAGGCCATTGATCAACTTGCGGAGGTACTCCATGCCAGTGAAACACGACCTGTATCAGGATTTGGGTTTGAGCAAGGAAGTTGTTCACGAACGCAGGAGGAGCGATGACCGCTTGAATTCGCTGCTCGAACAATACGATGCCGCCGACAAGGAGGTACTCGTTTTCGAGTCGTCAGGCGGAGCGGACGACGAACTGGAGAAACTGAAGAAGAAACGCCTGTTGGTCAAAGACAAGATTGTGCTGCAACTCGCTCCTACATCGGGGCGGTAATATTTGTTCAGAATTGTCTGAGGGACAGGCGGCGCTTCACTGACTATGATGCCCGCCGTCCACCCGGCTCTGGGGACTGTTGCGGCGCAAGGATTGCGCTGCTGAGCCGGGTGGGCAACCTGTTTCACACCGGCCTCATACCCCCAGTGCTTGCATGCATTCATCCATCGAGCGTTGCTGCGTCTCGCCATACAGCTTCAATTCATCAATCGTCTGGCGGCCCAGTGCCGTTTCGAACTCAGCCTGATTCGATGTGGCTGCATAGTGACTTTGCGCGGCATCGCCCAGGTTCGACTGGAAGATCCCCGCCGCACTCACCGGCAGAAAGTCTTCATACACCAACGGCTCGACATCCACGTGCCCGGCAGCAATCAACGCCTCCAGCGTTCGCGGTTGGTCGGCCTGGCCGCGTGCCGCCAAGCCTTGTGCAGTGGCGAAGTAGCGGAAGTACGCGAGGCCCTGTTCACGCATTTGCGCGTGGTTATCGGGGAAGGCCTGGAAGTGTTGCTCCATCAGCGTCACATAACGTGCCGCGTTGCCCTCATTCGGCAACGCGCCCAGTTCGTCGCGCGCCGCGTTCAGCAGTTGGTCGTACAGGGCGCGGCCTTTGGGGGTCAGTGCCACACCGCGCTGTTCAATTTCGCCGAAGCGTGCGCTGTGGCTGCCTTGGGCGTCGGTGAAGGCGATGGGCTCGTCGAGGGCCTTGAAGCTGGTCTGGCGCAGCAGGATCGGGCACTCGCGGCGTGGCGGGCCTTCGATCACTGCCTTGGGGGTGATGCCTTTGCCCGGCATGGCGGCCTGCACGTGGTCGATGTCCAGGGTGCGCGGTGTCAGGTGGTTGATGTGTGGGCCTTTGAACGCCACCACGTCGGCGACCAGGCGATGCTGGTCGCTCAATTGCTGGTACTGCGCGCCCGTGACGGTGGCGGTGTGGTGCCAGCGAAAGGTTTCCAGGGCCTGCTGGATAAATGCCGCGGCATCTGCGGCGCTCAGGCCGCCGTCGCGTTCTGCTTGTTCGATCAGCGCCAGCGCCCCGGGGGTGAAGATCGAGCGCTTGGCTAGGGCGCTTTCGGCGAAGGCGCGCAGTTCGAGGTTTTCGATCAGTTCCAGGCGTAACAGTGAGGTAAACACCCGGAACGGGCTGGCCTGCAACGCACGTTCATGCACCGCGCGAAAAGCGGTGGAGTGCACGGGCACGCCGGCCGGGGTCAGGTCGTAATAGCCCACCGGTTGCATGCCCATCACCGCAAACAGGCGGCTGATGGTTGCCAGCTCAAGGGCAGTGCCCAGGCGAATGGCGCCGTGACGTTCCATGTCCAGGCGAGCAATTTCGCCCGTGCGTCGCAACTGCCCGGCCAAGCGTGAGTCACTGTCCAATACCTGCGCATTGGTCTCTGCTACCAGCGCCATCAGCGCGCCATACAGTGGAACTTCATCTCGGTACATGTCGGACATGGCCCTGGAGAAGTCTTTGCGTATTTCGTCAGGGCTGACATAGGCGGCGCTTGGCATAGAAAAATTCCTGAACACTGTAAAGGAGGCTTGGCATTTTTCAGGATTTTGTTGGGCTGGCGCTTGGCTTGCAAACGAAGAATCCTCAGGACTTCATTCTGCAAATGAATGATATGACGCGAATATGACAAAAATGCACGGCTGAAAAATTTCATTTTTCGGCGGTTTTCCTAACAAATTCTTCACGAGGCGCGCCCCGGTCCTCATGAAACAATCGTCACGTTTGTAGGGATGAAAACGCCGTTTGCACACAACGCACATAAAAAAATGTTTAGGGGCTGCGACACATGAAAATTTCTACACTGGCGTTATCCATCACCGCTGCACTGCTCGCGCAACAGGCTTGCGCGGACGATTTCGGGCTCGGCGCACTGGGCACAGGCACGGGGCACAGTGGCTTTCTTGAAGACAGCCACGCAGCGGTCAGTTCGCGGACGATGTACTACAGTGCGGACAACCGTTCGGGGACCAGCAACGATCTGCGCGAAGCCGCGACATTGCTGCGCTTCGACTACAAATCCGGCTACACCCAAGGCACCCTTGGCGTCGGTTTCGATGTGATGGCTTTCGGTGCCCTGCGCCTGGACGGTGGCGATGGCCACGCCGCAGGCCCAGGCCTGTCCGGTAACGGCAACAGCTTCTTCCCGACCAAAAACAACGGCACCGAGCCTGCCGACAGTTTCGGCCGTGCTGCGGGTAACGTGAAATTTCGCATTTCCCAGACAGAGTTGCACGTCGGCGGTGCCTTGGCCCCGGTGCTGCCTATCCTGGTCTCCAACGACAGCCGTGTTGCACCGCAGACTTTTGACGGCGGCATCCTCACGTCCAGTGACATTCCTAACGTGACCTTTACCGGTGGTGAGCTGAACAAGGCCGAAGGCCGTGCTTCCAGCAACTCCACCGGGTTGAGCGTCGCTGGCGGTACCCGCGACAGCGACAGCTTCAAGTTCGGCGGTGTGGACTACAAACCGTTCGGCTCGTCTGACAACGCCATCGCGAAAAACCTGACGTTGCAGTACTACTACGCCAACCTGCAGGACTTCTACAAACAGAACTACTTCGGCCTGGTTCACGTTCTGCCGCTGGGCAACGACCAGTCGTTCAAGACTGACCTGCGTTACTTCGACAGCAGCAGCGATGGCAAAAACGGTGAGGCCGGCTACCAGTTCAACAACAACGGTGGCTACGCCAAACACGCTGGCGAAGTGGATAACAAAACCTACAGCGCCGCGTTCACCTACCAGTTGGGCGGCAGCAGCCTGATGCTTGGCCACATCGGCGTCAGCGACGACGGCGGCTTCGTCTGGGTCAACCAGGGCAGCATCGCCGATCCAAACGCACAGGGCGCGGGCGGCAGCGACTTCTACCTGTTTACCGATGCCGTGGTGGGCCAGTTCTCCCGTGCGGGCGAGCAGGTCAATTTTGGTCAGTACTCCTATGACTTCAAGGCCTTCGTACCTGGCCTGAAAGCGTCCGTGGCTTATCTGGACGGCACGGGCATCAAGTCCAAAGTCGCCGGCGGCGCTGACCAGAAAGAAAACGAAACCGACTTCCGCCTGGACTACGTTGTGCAGGAAGGCCCGCTCAAAGGCTTTGGTACCACCTTCCGTACCGGTACCTACAAAGGGCATAACACCGGCACGGCGGACCAGGACCAAACGCGTCTGATCTTCAACTATACCTACGCGATCTTCTAAGAACCCGCGCGCTTTTGCAGCGTCGAAAAAAGAGGCCGCCTAATCAGCGGCCTCTTTTTTTGCGCGGGTGGATAAGACTTCATGTGCATCCGGGCGTGGAGCGGTTCTACACTGCCCCTCACTGTGTCAGTGATGGAGGACCCGATGACGGCCACGCCTGCAACCAACATCCTCGCAACGATTGAAGGCCAGCGCCTGGCAACCGAAGCGCCCGAACGTTGGCGCGACTGGGGCCCTTACTTGAGTGAACGCCAATGGGGCACGGTGCGCGAAGACTACAGCGCCGATGGCGATGCCTGGACCTACTTCCCCCATGAACATGCCCGCAGCCGCGCCTACCGTTGGGGTGAGGACGGGTTGGCCGGGTTCAGCGACAAGGCTCAACGCTGGTGCCTGGGCCTGGCGCTTTGGAACGGGCGCGACACGATCATCAAGGAGCGCCTGTTCGGTTTGAATAACGCCGAGGGCAACCACGGTGAAGACGTCAAGGAACTGTACTTTTTCGTCGATGGCGTACCGAGCCATGCCTATATGCGCATGCTCTACAAATACCCGCATGCCGCGTTTCCTTATGCGGACCTGATCGCCGAGAACGCCCGCCGCGGGCTTGAAGATGCCGAGTACGAAATCCTCGACACCGGCGTGTTTGAAGACAACCGCTATTGCGACATCAGCGTCGAATACGCCAAGCACCATCCCGACGATATTTTCATGCGGGTCACCGTGCATAACCGTTCGGATCAGCCGACGCAGCTGCACGTGCTGCCCCAGTTGTGGGCGCGCAATGACTGGAGCTGGACCGTTGACGCGCCCAAGCCGCAATTGCGGCTGGACGGCGAGCAGGTGCTGGCCTTCCATCATGAACTGCCCGATCGCTGTCTCAGCGCCTGGGGGCAGGACGGGCTCGAGTGGCTGTTCTGCGAAAACGAGAGCAATATTCCCCGATTGGATGGGCAGCCGGCGCCTGGGCCGTTCAAGGATGGCATCAATGATTACCTGGTGGACGGCGTTCAGTCGGCGATTCGCCGGGACGCGGGCACCAAAGTCGCCGCGCGCTTCAGCCTTGAACTGGCGGGCCTGGAGAGCAAAACCCTGTACCTGCGGTTTGCGCCCACGGACGCACCTGCGGTCAACGCGCGCAAGCTGTTTGAGCTTCGCCGGCAAGAGGCTGATGACTTCTATGCGGCCCTGCAACAGGGGATCACCGATGAAGATGCGCGCAACGTACAGCGCCAGGCGCTCGCCGGCTTACTGTGGTCCAAACAGCTGTACTATTTTGACGTAAACCAGTGGCTCGACGGCGACCCGGCCCAACCTGCGCCGCCGCCCGAGCGCCTGCATATCCGCAATACCCATTGGCGGCACCTGTCCAACTTCGACATTCTCTCCATGCCTGACACCTGGGAATACCCGTGGTACGCCTCCTGGGACCAGGGCTTCCAGGCGGTCGCGATGGCGCTGATTGATCCGGAGTATGCCAAGCAACAATTATTGCTGTTGGTGAAAGACCGCTTTATGCACCCCAATGGCCAACTGCCGGCGTATGAATGGCGTTTCGACGACGCCAACCCGCCGGTGCATGCCTGGGCCAGTTGGCGGGTGTATCAGCAGGACAAGGCGCTGACCGGGGTCGGCGACATGGATTTCCTTGAGCGCATTTTCCACAAGTTGCTGCTGAATTTTTCCTGGTGGGTCAACCGCAAAGACGCCGAGGGCCGCAACCTGTTCCAGGGCGGGTTCCTGGGCCTGGACAACATTGCCTTGTTCGACCGCTCCGCTGCCTTGCCGCCGGGCTACCAGCTGGATCAGGCCGACGGCACGGCGTGGGTCGCCGCTTATGCACTGGACCTGATGCGCATCGGTCTGGAGCTGGCCAAACGCAATGGGGTCTACGTCGATATCGCGGTGAAGTTTTTCGAGCATTTCCTGTATATCGCCGGGGCGATCAACCGCGTTGACGACAGCGCCGAGGGCTTGTGGGATGAGCACGACCAGTTCTTCTACGACGTGCTGCACCGCCCCGACGGCCAGAACGAGCCGGTGCGCCTGCGCTCCATCGTCGGCCTGATGCCGTTGTTCGCCGTGCTGGTGCTGGAGCAGCGCGAACATGAAGGCCTTGCGGGGTTGCGTGAACGGCTGCTGGGGTTCATGAAGCACCGGCCGGATTTGGCCAAACTGGTGTCGCGCTGGAACGAACCGGGGCAGGGCAATCGCCTGCTGCTGGCGTTGTTGCGCGGCGAGCGCACCAAGGATTTGCTGCGGCGCATGCTCGATGACACGGAGTTTTTGTCGGCCTTTGGCGTGCGCTCCTTGTCCAAGGCCTTTGCCGAGCAGCCGCTGGCGCTGAAGATGAACGGCGACACGTTGTGCGCGCGCTATCAGCCTGGCGAGTCCGACTCACGCTTGTATGGCGGCAACTCCAATTGGCGCGGGCCATTGTGGATGCCGGTGAATTACATGCTGATCGAATCGTTGCGCGAATTTCACCGCTACTACGCGGACAACTTCTCGGTGGAGTACCCGACCGGCAGTGGTTATCTGGCGTCTCTGGAGGAGGTCGCCGACAGCCTGAGCCAGCGTCTGACCCGATTGTTTCTAAGGAATGAAGACGGGCTGCGGCCGTCGATGGCAGGCTATGCGCAGCTGGAAGCGGACCCGGCCAGCCGTGACCTGGTGTTGTTCCATGAGTATTTCCATGGTGAAACCGGGCGTGGGTTGGGCGCGTCACACCAGACTGGCTGGAGTGCGTTGGTGGCGTTGCTGCTGCAGCCCAAGAGTAGCCCCTGACAGAGCTGCAGCAACGCAGCGTTATTTGAGTGGCACTCTGATTCCATTGATGTATGTGAACGTCAGAGGAGGGGGCTTGTTAACGCTGCCTCCGGAGACGGTGGTTGCAAGACTGCCCGCAGCCAAGGTTATTCCGCTGATAAATCTCGCTGTACGCAGTGCCACTGGCGGTGAGATGTCGGCGATCTGATCAATTTGAATGCTCTCTCCTGAATCGGTGACAAGGCACGTTCCGTCTTCGCTCAAGGCAATGATCCTGGTCGTTATCGTCAGGTTATTTTGCGTCGTTAGAGTGACCTGCTCTTCAGGATTGATTGATACCGTCACATTCCCAAAATCGTCGGATTGGCTTTCCATGCTGACTACCCTCTTTAGTTTCGGAGGGTTTCAATGTGCCGGTATGAGTGATCAACGACTACTGTCAGAAATACTAGTGATTCAAAATTTTTTGCGATAGATCCATTGATTTTTATGGGCGGATAAGCGCTTTCTGAAGTCACCGTGTACGCTCGGTACATTTTCGCAATGTAAAAAAATCCCGCCGGCAAAGGCGGGATCGGTATTCAAGGCTGCCCTTGAATCAAGCCGGGAACAGGTCGCTCAGCTTCATGGCCAGCATCATGTCGCCTTCGGTGCGCAGTTTGCCGCCCATGAAGGCCTGCATGCCGTCGGTGGAACCGTCAACGATGCCTTTCATGGTTTCGCCGTCCATCACCAGGGTCACCTGGGCGTCCGGGTTTTCGCCTTCCAGCAGTTCGCAGGTGTTGTTCTTGACCACCAGCGAGAAGTTCTGGGTGTCGTCGATACGGAAACCGAACACCAGGTCCAGGCCGTCGGCAGCGGCTGGGTTGAATTTGGCTTTCATTGCTTCTACAGCTTTGGCTACGTCAGTCATGGTTTCGATCCTTTATGGGTGAGTCCAGTGACCTTGGGGTCACGGTTGGCCGCAATTCATCGGAAAGTGATGAGCTGCGGCGCCTTCAACAGTTGCAAGTGGGTATGACTGTTGAAGGAAGCCAGTGCCACCTCGCGACCACGGAATTTCAGGTGGTTGAGCGAAGTGTTAACAATTTGCCAGTTCAATTCGAAGGCCTGGGCGGCAGGCATCCGGGTAATCAGGTGGAGCAGGGCAGTGATGGTGCCGCCGGAGGTAAACACGGCGATCTTGTGCGTGTTATCGGCCGCTTCAAGAATGCGTTGCAGGCCACCTTGTACACGTTCGACAAACCCCAGCCAGCTCTCCAGCCCGGGTGGATCATAGGTGCCTGCCAGCCAGCGCTCGATGATCAGTGCGAAAATGCGTTGGAATTCGCTGCGGTTCTGCGCGCCGTTGCGCAGCACGTCCACAGCGTGGGGCTCGCTGGCGAGCAAGTCAGGCAGCAGGGCGCGGATGATCGCTTCACCGTCGAATTCGTTGAAGGCGGTGTCGATTTCCAGCGGTGGAATGGGGTGGCCGAGGGCGCTGTATTGATCGAATGCGGCAGTGGCGGTGTGTTGCTGGCGACGCAGGTCACCGGAGACACAGCGGTCAAACGTAATGCCCAGGTCCGCCAGGTGGCGACCGAGCACTTGCGCTTGTTCCACGCCGACGGGCGACAGGACGTCATAGTCGTCTGCACCGAAGGAGGCCTGGCCATGTCGAATCAAATAAATGCTGCCCACGTCCGTTTTCCCGGTACGTTGAAAGTCTGGCGAGGTTATGAGGATGCCCGCGAGCTGTCAATGAAAAAACATACGCTTGTTTTAAAAGCGCGTTAGAGGGCCGCTGCTGGCGGTTTGAGCACTGGTCCGAAGGCAGTGCCATCGGTATGCTGAGACCATCCGCGCCCGGCGCACTGCAACTTGTAAGGAGTCACATGGATTTTCTGGCCGAATACGCGAGTTTTCTGGCGAAGACCGTCACTTTGGTGGTCGCTATTCTGGTGGTATTGATCAGCTTCGCGGCGTTGCGCAGCAAGGGGCGTCGCAAATCCGCCGGCCAATTGCAGGTCAGCAAGCTCAATGACTTCTATAAAGGCCTGCGTGAGCGCCTGGAGTCGAGCCTGCTCGACAAGGACCAGCTCAAGGCCCTGCGCAAGTCCGAAAGCAAAACCGAAAAGAAGAAAGGCAAGCAGAAACCCGAGGCCAAGCCACGGGTGTTCGTGCTGGATTTTGACGGCGACATCAAAGCTTCGGCCACCGAGAGCCTGCGCCATGAAATCACCGCGCTGCTGAGCCTGGCCACGCCGAAGGACGAAGTGGTGCTGCGCCTCGAAAGCGGCGGCGGCATGGTACACAGCTACGGCTTGGCCTCTTCGCAACTGGCGCGTATCCGTCAGGCCGGCGTGCCGTTGACCGTGTGCATCGACAAGGTCGCGGCCAGCGGCGGCTATATGATGGCGTGCATCGGTGAGAAGATCATCAGCGCGCCGTTCGCCATCCTCGGCTCCATTGGCGTGGTGGCGCAGTTGCCTAACGTTAATCGCCTGCTGAAAAAGCACGACATCGACTTCGAAGTGCTGACCGCCGGTGAATACAAACGCACCCTCACCGTGTTTGGCGAAAACACCGAGAAGGGCCGCGAGAAATTCCAGGAAGACCTGGATATCACGCATCAGTTGTTCAAGAATTTCGTGTCGCGCTATCGCCCACAGCTGGCAATCGATGACGTCGCGACCGGTGAAGTGTGGCTGGGTGTTGCTGCCCTCGACAAACAACTGGTCGACGAACTGCAAACCAGCGACGAGTACCTGGCCACCAAGGCCAAGACCGCCGAGGTGTTCCACCTGCACTATGCCGAGCGTAAAAGCCTGCAGGAGCGGGTCGGCCTGGCGGCCAGTGGCTCGGTAGACCGTGTGCTGTTGACGTGGTGGAGCCGGTTGACCCAGCAGCGTTTCTGGTAAGTCCAGAATGTAGCCGATCCCAATGTGGGAGCGGGCTTGCCCGCGATAGCGATGTCCCAGTCGATACATCTACCGACTGACCCGCCGCCATCGCGGGCAAGCCCGCTCCCACATTTAGTTCTGAGTCAGTCTGGAAGACTGTTGTTGTACTGAGGGAATTGGTTTTCGCATCAACATCCCCACCACCAACGCCCCCAGCAGCCCCAACAATCCCGCCACCCACAACACCGTGCTGAACCCGCCCACAAACGCCTGCCGCGCCAGCGGCTGAGTTAATTCCCGTGCCGCCTGCGGCAACAAGCCCATCGCCGCCGGCATATCCCCGGCCACGACCCGCGAAGCGATACCCGTCGCTTGGGCCTGCCATTGTGTGTCGATACGCGCGCGCAGCAACTGCTCACTGTGGCTGCTCAGTAATGCCCCATACACACCAATGGCCAACATGATTGCGCTGAAGCGCATGGTGGTGCTGATGCCTGACGCCATCCCCGCCCGGTCGCGTGGCACGCAGGCCATGATGTTTTTCTGCGTATCGCCATTGAGCAGGCCGGCCCCGGCGCCCGTGACGGCAATCGCCAACGCGAAGGGCAGGTAACTGCCAACATCGACCGCCCAGGCGCTCAACAGGTTGCCGCCGCCGACCAGGGTCAACCCCGCGGCCATCATCGTCGCGGGCGCAAAGCGCACCGCCAGGCGTGCACCGATGCGTGGGCAAATCAGCATAGTCAGGGCAAACGGCAACATGCCCAGGCCCGAAGCAATGGCCGAGAAGCCCAGGCCGTTTTGCAGGTAGAACGGCAGCAACGTCATCATCACCTGGGCGCAGCCGGCATAGGCGAACATCCCGAGCAAGGCGCCGATAAACCGTGGGTGTCGCAACAGTTGCAGGTCGACCATGGGCCGTTGTTGCGCGCGTTCGACCAGCACAAACACCCCCAGCAACACAGCCCCGCCGATCAGGCGCGCAGAGGTTAACGGGCTGTCCCAACCGATGCGGTTGGCCTCGATCAGCCCCCAGATCAGGCACAACAGGCTGGCACTGAATGCCAGGCTGCCCCACGGATCAAGGCGTGCTGACTGGGTATCGCGGGACTCTGGAATCGCACGCAGCACCAGCGCCATCAAGCCCAGGCCGACGGGCAGGTTGAGGTAGAAAATCCAACGCCAGCCCAGGTATTGGGTAATCAGCCCGCCCAATGTCGGCGCGGCGGTCATTGCCACGCCCATGCACGCGCCCCAGAACGCCCAGGCTTTGGCACGCTCCACGTCATCGTGAAAGGTATGGCCGATGGCGGCCAGGGCCGAAGTCAGCAGTAAGGCTGCGCCGACACCTTTGACGGCGCGGGCAATGTCCAGAAACACTGCATTCGGCGCGACGCCACAACCGATGGACGCCAGGATGAAAACGCTCAAGCCCCAGACCAGGGTCTTCTTGCGCCCAAAGCGGTCGGCGATGCTGCCGGCCGGTAACAGCAGTGCGGCGAACGCGAGCATATAGGCGCTGACCACCCACTCGATATCGGCGAAGTTGGCGCCCAGGTCGCGCGCGATGCTCGGTAGCGTCACGGCGACGATATTAGTGTCGAGCACGATCAGCGAACAAACGCCGCAAGCGGTGAGCAGCGTCAAGCGTGGGCTGACCCGGTTCATGGCTGAATTACCTTACAGGCAATACGGAAAAGACAGTTGACGTACATCGCAAGGGCTCTCTAGTGTTGATGTTTCGTGAGCTTATCCCTGGCACTTGCTTGCGTTGTTAGCTGGGCTGAAGCACTTCATTACCTTTGAGCTAATCCTGCGATGGAAATCCGCCATTTCCGCTATTTCCTGGCGGTCGCCCGCCAGCGCAACTTCACCCGCGCCGCCGAGCAATTGGGTATCGCGCCGCCCACCTTGAGCCGTCAGATCCAGGACATGGAAACTGCGTTGGGCACGCGTCTGTTTATCCGTCAGCAGCGCGAAGTCAGCCTCACCGAAGCGGGCGCGGCGTTACTGACCGAGGCGCAAGCCACGGTGCGCCAGTTCGAGTTTGCCCAGCGCAGCGCCCAGCGCGCCGGCCGTGGGGAGATCGGGCATGTCGAACTGGGCTACGTGGCCTCGGCGGTATACACCGGGCTGCTGCAGCGGCAAATGCAGGCGTTCAGCCAGGCGTTTCCGGAGGTGAGCGTGAATGTGCGCGAATGCGCGATGGCCACATTGCCGACGGCGGTGGCAGACGGGCGCTATGACATCGGCTACATCCGCTCGCCAATGACGCTGCCCGATGGGGTAGAGGCGGTGCGCCTCGACAGTGAAGGTTTCGTGCTGGCGCTGCCGCAGGATTCCTGGCTGCTGGGGCTCAAGGCGATTGGTTGTGAACACCTGCAAAACGAAACCTTTATCTTGCCGGAGCAAATCAGCGGCACGTTGCACGTCGCGGCGCAGGGTGGTTATGCGCCGCGCCTCGGGCCGCAACCGGGCGGCTTGGTCGCGGTGGTGGCGTTGGTGTCGCTAGGGCAGGGCGTGGCGGTGGTGCCGGCGTCGATGGTCGGGCATGTGAGCTTGCCGGGCGTGGTCTACCGCACTCTCCATGGCTGCGAGGCGGCGTCCTGGCTGTCGTTGATTTACCGGCGCTTTGAGCAAGCGCCGGCAGTGGCGCGGTATATCCAACAAGTCAAACGCTCAGTCGCGGCTGCACCGAGTCCGCCAGGCGCGTGAGGATCAGGCAGCACGACACGGCGCCGGCATCCAGTACGCCGAGGGAGCGCTCGCCCAAACGGCTGGCCCGGCCGATTTTGGCGACCAGGTCTTTGGTTGAATCGCGGCCTTGGGACGCGGCGGCTTTCATCGCCTCCAGCGCAGCGCTGAAACCCGCGCCTTGTTCCTGCGCACGTTCGAAGGCTTCAACCGCCGGGATCAGCGTGTCCATCAAACACTTGTCACCCACGCCCGCTTCGGTGATGTCCTGCAGCGAGGTCAAACCGCCGCGCAGCAAACGAGCAAAGGTGGCGGCGTCGATAGCCTCGCTGCTGCGCACTTCGTCGGCCATGCCGATAAACAGGCTGCCATACAACGGCCCCATGGAGCCGCCGATGCCTTCCATCAGGCTCAGGGTCAGCTCATCCAGGGCCTGGGCCAACGTCAGTTGGCGGCCTTCGATCATGCGGCCGCAGTGGGCGAAACCCTTGGCCATATTGATGCCGTGGTCGCCGTCGCCAATCGCGCCGTCGACTTCGCTGAGGTATTCACGGTTGGCCACGATCACGCTGACCAGGTCGGCGACGATAGCGCTGCCGTCGCGGGTGGAAAAATGCTGGCTCATGGTTCACTCCGCCTGGGTCATGCCGATGGAGCGGCACGGTTGGTCGATCAAGGTTTTCAGCTCGGCGTCGAGGCCGAGCAGGGTGAGGGTGACGCCCATCATCTCCAGGGAGGTGAAGTAATTGCCCACGTAGCAACGGTGAATCTTCAAGCCCTTGGCCTTGAGCTGTCGCTCGACCTCGGCGTAAAAAATGTACAGCTCCATCACCGGCGTGGCGCCCAGGCCCGAGACCAGCACCACCACGCTGTCATCGTGGCTGAAATCACGGTCAGCCAGGATCGGTGCGAGCATGCGTTCGGCCATGGCGGCGGCGGGCTCGATGGGCACAACTTCAATGCCCGGTTCGCCGTGATGGCCGATGCCCAGTTCCATCTGGCCGTCGGGGATCTGGAAGTTTGGCTTGCCCACCGCCGCAATGGTGCACGGGGTGAGGCCGATGCCAATTGAGCGGCAGTGATCGACGGTTTTCTGGGCGACGCGAATCACGCCATCGAGGTCGTAATGCTGGGCCGCTGCCGCACCGCCGATCTTCCACATGAAGATCTCCCCGGCCACGCCGCGCCGCTTGGCGATATCGTCCTTGGGGGCGGAGGCCACATCGTCGTTGGCGACCACGGTACGGATGCGCATGTCTTTGCTGGCGGCCATTTTCATTGCCAGCTTCACGTTCATGTTGTCGCCGGCATAGTTGCCGTACAGGCAGGCTACGCCAGCGCCATGGTCGGCGGCGCGGAACGCGTCGAAAAAGCTTTTGGCGGTGGGCGAGGAGAAAATCTCGCCGACGGCCACGGCGTCCACCAGACCGGGGCCGACGTAGCCCAGAAACGCCGGCTCATGGCCCGAGCCGCCGCCGGTCACGATGCCAACCCGGCCTTGCCCCGATGGCCTGGCTTTGACGATGACCCGAGGGTTGCTCTCGTATTGGCGCAGTTCGGGGTGGGCGACCAGAATGCCGTGCAACATGTCCTCGACCACGTGGTCCGGATCGTTGATGACTCGATTCATAACGCGGGTTCCTGTGTTCTTGTTCTTAGGGGCAACAACAATTCAATGTGGGAGCGGGCTTGCTCGCGAAAGCGGTGGTTCAGTTGATGCATGTGTTGCCTGGCACTCCGCTTTCGCGAGCAAGCCCGCTCCCACAGTTTGATAGGTGGCGTTCTTAAGGCTCGAGTACAACTTTGAGCGATTTGTCCCCGCGCTCCATCACCGCAAACGCTTCCTTGAAATCCGCCAGGGCGAATTTGTGGGTCACCACGTCGCGCATGTCGATCTTGCGGTTGCCAATAAAGTCGATGGCGCGCGGGTACATGTACGGCCCCAGGTGCGAACCCAGGATGTCCAGTTCCTTGCGGTCGCCGATGATCGACCAATCTACCGTGGCCTCGTCATTAAATACGCTGAACTCGACGAAGCGCCCCAGCTTGCGCAGCATCGCCAGGCCCTGGTTCACCGCCTTGTGATGCCCGGTGGCTTCGATATAAATGTCGCAGCCATAACCGTCGGTGATCGCGCGGATCTTTGCCATGACGTCGACGTCGGCCGGGTTCCATACTTCGTCGGCGCCCATGCGCAGGGCGAGGGCGGCGCGTTCGGGTTTCATGTCCAGCACGATCAGCTTTTTCGGGTTGCGCAGGCGCACGGCGCCGATGATGCCGAGGCCCAGGGTGCCGGCTCCGGCTACCACCACCACGTCGTCATGGTCGACATTGGCGCGCTCGGCGGCATGCAGCGAGCAGGCCAGCGGTTCGATCAGGATCGCTTCATCGGGGGCGATGGATTCCGGCACTTTGTGGATGATGCCTTCCTTGGTGAAAATCATGTACTGGGCCATGGCGCCCTGCACGTTGTTCTGGAAGCCATAAAGGTCGTGTTTCTGGCACATCCAGTACTGGCCGTGGTTGCAGAAGCGGCAGCCCCAGCACGGCACGATCTGCTCGGAGATCACCCGGTCGCCCACCTTTACCCCACGCTTCTCGGCGCCTGGGCCCAGGGCAACCACGCGACAGACGAACTCATGCCCGGGAATCATCGGCGGTTTCACGTAGCGCGGCTGTTCGGCATCGCCCCAGAACGACGGCGCGCCGCGATACGTCTTGATGTCACCCATGCAAATGCCGCACAGCTCGACCTTGGTGAGGATCTCATCGGGGCCGGGCGTGGGCACATCGACGGTTTCCAGTCGATAGTCTTCCGGGCCATGGCAGACCACGGCCTGCATAGTTTTCGGGATGCTGGGGGAGAGCTGTTCAGCTGTGCGTTCGGTGACGGTGGACATGACAAAACCTCACGACAAAAAATGAATTACTGAATGCTGTAGCCGCCGTCGATCACCATGTTGGCGCCGGTGATCATCTGCGCGGCATCGCTGAGCAGGTACAGCGCCAGCCCGGCGATCTCTTCCGGCTGGGCAAAACGGCCGGCCGGGATCTGCAATTTGGCCTTGTCACCCACTTCACCGGCCCAGGCTTTCTTGCCCAGGGCGGTCTCGACAATGGTCGGGGAGATGGCGTTGACGTTGATCTGCGGCGCCCATTCCATGGCCAACACCTTGGTCATGCCGACGATGGCGGCCTTGCTGGCGCAGTAGGCGACGTGGCGGTCCAGGCCGATCACGGCGGCCTGGGAGGCGAGGTTGACGATGCGCCCGCCGCCGTTGGCGAGCATGTGTCGGGCGCAGGCCTGGGCCACGAAGAAGCTGGCTTTGAGGTTGATGTCCAGGGTGTTGTCCCAGGCGCTTTCACTGACATCGACGGCCTTGTCGAGCAGCACGATGCCGGCGCTGTTGATCAGGTAATCCAGGCGCTGGAAGTGTTCGAATACGTGGTCGATGGTGGGTTGTATCTGGCCGATCTGACCCAGATCGACGGCAATGCCCAGATGCTCGGCGCCCAGGCGTGCGGCGACGTCCACCACGGCCGGGTCACGGTCCAGTAACGCCACGCGTGCTCCGCGTTCCGCCAGCAGGCTGGCGCAGGCCAGGCCGATGCCGGCGGCGCCACCGGTAATCACCGCGCAACGGCCGGTGAGGTCGAAGGCTTGGTTCCAGAATCCAGACATACGATTAACTCCATTTTTGAAAACGGTGGAGATCCAATGTGGGAGCGGGCTTGCTCGCGAAAGCGGTGGATCAGCTGACGGATGTGCTGACTGACACACCGCCTTCGCGAGCAAGCCCGCTCCCACAGTTGGAATGCATTCACAGGTCGAAACCGTTACTTACCGCCGCTGACCTGTTTGTACAGCGCATCCGCGTTCGCATTGGTCACCGGCACCCACGGCAGGATGTAGTTCTTGGCGGTGCCGTCGGCCCATTTCACGTCCTTGGCATAGCGTTCCCAGATCACCGATTGCGGCTTGTAGTCCTTGCCGGCGAGTGCGCGCAATGCCACGTCCAGTGCGCCTTGAGACTGGGCCTGGGCGTCTTGCAGGAAGGTCGTGACTTCGTCTTTCTTCGCCGCCTGGATCGCATCCGGCATGCCGTCGATCGAGGTCACCGGCACGTCTTTGGATGACAAACCATGGGATTTCAGCGCCTGCACGGCACCGAGGGCCATGTCGTCGTTCTGGGCGATCACACCGTTAATGCCTTTGGGGTGCGCGTTCAGCCAGTCTTCGGTGAGGGTGAGGGCCTGGGCGCGGTCCCAGTTGGCCGTTTTTTTCTCGATGATCTTGATGTCGGGGTGTTTGCCCAGCACTTCCAGTTCGCCTTTTTCCCGGTCGATCTGCGCCGACTGGCCAATCGGGCCCTGGATGATCACGACGTTGCCGCGGCCGTTAAGTTTGTCGACCATGGCCTGGGCTTGCAGGCGGCCGCCTTCCACATCGTCGTTACCCACATAAGGCACGGCGGCATCGGCTACTTTCGTATTGGAGGCGATGACGACCACGTCGTTGCTCATGGCTTGTTTTACCGTGCCTACGCCGGCCTTGGTGTCGATGGGCACGAACAGGATGGCGTCGTAGTGCTGGGTGACCATGTTTTCGATCTGGTTGTTTTGGGTCAGGGCGTCGTAGTTGCCGTCGAACACGGTCAACTGCACGGTGCCGTCCTTGACCGCCGGGTGTTCCTTCAGCTCGCGGACCCAGTTCTGCATGAACTGGCCCTTGAGGCCGTACACGGCGGCGCCGACTTTGTAGGTCTTGCCATCGGCGGCCAGCGCAATACTGCTGGCGAGCAGGGAGAGAGCCGCAACGGCGGCCAACGTCATTCCAGGTTTCATGGTGAGAACTCCGCTTATTGTTGTAGGTCGTTCAGTTCATTGTTGGGAGGGAAAGCGATTAGCGTTTTTTCTTGCGCCACACGTCGATCAGCACGGCGAACACGATGATCAGGCCCTTGGCGACCTGCTGGTAATAGGACGACACGCCGAGCAGGTTCAGCCCGTTGTTGATCACCCCGATCAACAACGCACCAAACAGCGTGCCGACAATGCTGCCGGTGCCGCCCGACAAGCTGGTGCCGCCGATAACCACAGCGGCAATCGCATCCAGCTCATAGGAAACCCCGGCCTGGGGCAGGGCGGAAGTGGTGCGGGCCGACAGCACCACGCCGGCCAACCCGGCGAGCAGGCCGGACACCACGTACACCGAAAACATCACCTTGCGCACGCCGATGCCGGAGGTGCGTGCGCTCTTTTCATTGCCGCCCACGGCGTACACATAGCGGCCGTAAGTGGTGTAGCGCAGCACCATCCAGAAGATCAGCGCGACCACGGCGAAGATGACGATGGGCACGCCAATCGGCCCGACCTTGCCAATGCCCAGCGCCAGGTAGGCGTCGGGCAGGTCCGTGATGGGGCTGCCATCGTTGAGAATGAAGGTCATGCCCCGCGCGATGCTGAGCATGCCGAGGGTGGCCACGAACGGCGGGATCGACAGGTTGGCGACCATAAAGCCGTTGACCACGCCGAGCATGGCCCCGGCAAACATCCCGGCACTGACCGCCGCCAGCAGGCCGTAGCCTTGAGTCGCGACCATTGCGCTGCACAGCCCGGCGAAGGCCAGGATCGAGCCCACCGACAAGTCGATGCCCTTGGTCAGGATCACGTAGGTCATGCCCACGGCGAGGATGCCGTTGATCGAGGTCTGGCGCAGGATGTCCATCCAGTTGCGCCAGGTCATGAAATATTCGCTGGAAAACGCCATCACCACGCACAGCAGGATAAACACCAGCGGCAGGCCGAAGCGGTCGAGGGATAAACGCAGTCGATTGCGCGGCGCGGCAGTCATGGGGGCAGCGATGGTTTTGGCGTTCATGAGGCAAGACTCAACAAGGCTTCCTGGGAAAGGGCGGTGTCGGTGCTGATAGTCACCAGCCGGCCGCCCTTGAATACGGCGATGCGATCACTCAGGTGCAGCAGCTCAGGGGCTTCGGACGACACCACAATGGCGGCGCCACCGGCGCGCACGAACTGGTCGAGCAGGTGGTAAATCTCCTGCTTGGCACCTTCATCAATGCCCCGGGTCGGTTCATCGCATAACAGGCACACCGGTTCGGTCGACAGGCATTTGGCGAGCACCACTTTTTGCTGATTGCCACCGCTCATGGAGGCCACCGGCAGTTCCAGGGAGGTGGTTTTGATCTGCAGGCGCTTGACCATGTCCTGGGCCAGTTGGGTTTCCTTGCGCGCATTGATCAGCGACCAGCGCGACAGGCGTTTGTAGGCCGACAGCGCAATGTTGGAAAGAATGCTGCCGGTGAGCACCAGGCCGCTGTCTTTGCGGTCCTCGGTGACCAGCGACATGCCGGCGTTGATCGTGGCTTTGGGCAAGCCGATCGGCATGGGCTTGCCTTGCAGGGTCACGCTGCCGGAATCCGCAACCGTCAGGCCGTAGATGCAGTTGAGGAATTCGCTGCGCCCCGACCCCATCAGGCCGTAAATGCCGAGGATTTCACCCTGGCGCAGTTGCAGGCTGATGTCGTGGAATTCGCCGTTGCGGCTCAGGTTGTCAACTTGCAGGCAGGTCGTGGGCGCGCATTCGCGGCCGACCTTGTGGTCAATGCGCGTCAGCTCCTGGCCGACGATGCCCCGCACCAGGTGGTTGCGGTCGATATCGGCCATGCGTCCGCTTTCGACAAAGGCGCCATCGCGAAAGATGCTGTAGTCATCGGCGATCTGTGCCAGTTCGCTCAGGCGATGCGATACATAGATGATGCCGGCGCCGCGCGCGGTGAGACGGCGGATGGCTTTGAACAGGGTTTGCGCCTCGTGCTCGCCGATGGCCGAGGTGGGTTCGTCCATGATCATCACCTGGCAGTCGTGGCTGAACGCCTTGGCGATTTCCACCAACTGGATCTGCGCCACGCTCAGGCGGTGCATGGGGCGGGTGGCGTCGACGTCGAACTCCAGGCTTTCGAGCAGCTCGCGGGTGCGGCGGTTGAGGGTCTTGCTGTCGACGATGCAGCCGGCGTGGCGCGGTTCGCGGCCCAGCCAGATATTTTCGGCGACGGTCATGTAGGGGATGGGTTCCAGTTCCTGGGTGATCATCGCGATCCCCGCTGCCAGGGCTTCACTGGGGCGGCTGAACTGAACCGGGGCGCCGTTGAGCGCAATGCTGCCGGCGTCGCGTTGGGTAATGCCCATCAGGATGCTCAGGAACGTCGACTTGCCGGCGCCATTGCCGCCACACAACGCATGCACGCTGCCGGCCCGTAGAGAGAGGCGCCCGTCACGCAGGGCAGGCACCCCGGCGTAAGCCTTGGCGACGTGTTCAGCCTGGAGCAGTAATGGCGTGGCCATCGGCGTGTCCTCGTGCTGTGAATTCTTATTAGGTCGCACAGTCATGTTTCGCTGTGATCATATGTGTACCAAATGAAATTCTGATCAGTCAATCTCTTTCACTTAAAACCTATGAATCCCACCATGCGTATTAATAGCGCCCTGTAATAGGGCTTTGACTGGCGAGTCAGTTAAAACTCACTTGACAGAAAGGGCTTATTGCCTGAGAAATGACTGATAGAAATTTCAGTGACTGATCATTTGATCGATCTTAAGTGCCCTCTCGGCAGTGGAGCCAGATGCCATGAACACACCTTTCCCGGTGGCTATCGGATGCGATGAAGCGGGTTTTGAGCTCAAAGAGCTGTTGAAGCGCCATATCGAGGCGTTGGGTTATCCGGTGACCGACTTCGGCACGCATTCCACGGCGCCGGTGCTGTACCCGGACATCGCCCTGGCGGTGGCTACCGCCATCAATGCCGGGCAGCAACGCCTGGGTGTGCTGGTATGCGGCACCGGGATCGGCATGGCGATCTCGGCCAACAAGGTGCTGGGCATTCGTGCGGCCCAGGCCCATGACACCTATTCGGCGGAGCGCGCGCGCAAGAGCAACGATGCGCAAATTCTGTCGATCGGCGCGCGGGTGATCGGCGCCGAATTGGCCAAAAGTATCGTCAAGTCGTTCCTGGAGTCGGAGTTCGAGGCCGCGCGTTCAGGGGCCAAGGTCGAGCGGATCAATGCGATCGAGCGCGATGGGCATCAGTAGTGGACGTAACGGGGCAAGAGTCGGGAGAATGCGCCTTTGACGCCGAAACGGAAGCCCGTCCCCATGAGTGACAGTACCCAGCGCATTGCCAGCGATATCGATCAGATGACCGAAGTGGCGATGCTCTATTACCTTGAGAACGTCACTCAGGAAGCCATCGCCAAACGCTTCGACCTGTCGCGGGCGAAAGTCAGCCGCTTGCTCAAACGTGCGCGCGATGAAGGGATTGTCGAGGTGCGCGTGTTGCAGCACCCGGCGATGAACAACGAGCTGGAGCGGGCATTGGTGGAGCGCTTCAAGCTGGACCGCGCTTTGATTGCGGTCGACCACAGCGACCCCGACACCCAGCGCTCGGCTGTCGCCAGCCTGGTGGCGAATTACCTGAACAAGACGCTCAGCGACGGCATGATTGTCGCCGTGGGCATGGGCCGTAACGTCGGTGCCGTGGCGGATAACGTGTTTTTGCCGGTGACGCGCAATTGCACGTTTGTCTGCGCCATCGGCGGTTCGCTCAAGGCTGGCGAATACATGAACCCCGATCATATTTGCCGACGCCTGGCCCTGCGTTTTGGTGGCGAGAGCGAAAGCCTGTACGCCCCGGCGTTGGTGGCGAACCCCGAGTTACGCGGCGTGTTGATCAACAACGACACCGTGCGCTCGACCCTGGATCGCGCACGGCGCGCGGACATTGCGCTGATTGGCATTGGCGACATGAGCGAGAACAGCAACATGGTGCGCATGGGCTGGTTTTCGCCGCAGGAGATCGCGCAGGCGCGGTTGTCCGGCACCGTGGGCGACATGATGGGGTATGACTTTATCGATATTCACGGCCAGCCGGCGGTCAACGCAATTCAAGGCCGGGTGATCGGGCTGACGGTGCAGGAGTTGTTCCGCATCCCGGATGTGGTGGCGATTGCCAGTGAGAACACCAAGGCGGCGGCAACGCTTGGCGCGTTGCGCTCGGGGGTGATCAATACGTTGGCGACCACGGTAACGAATGCCCACACCATCCTGGCGCTGGATGATGCGACACGCAAAACCTGATATTGCGCAGGTCAAAATGTGGGAGCGGGCTTGCTCGCAAAGGCGGTGTGTCAGTCGACATGTGGATTGACTGAACCTCCGCATTCGCGAGCAAGCCCGCTCCCACATTGGTTTTGTGTGTGCTTGGGGACAGATTTTGTAATAATTTTGCGTTGTAGGAAGTTTGGGTTTCGCCTGTACGATTCAAGTCCTTTTCTTATTGCAGGACCTGCATGAACACCCTCTCGGAGCCTCCCAGTCGTCTTTCCCCAAGACATCCGCTGTCGCTGTTCCCGCTGAAACACCCTGTATTCCGACTGCTAACCTTGTCCCGGTCCACTGACCGCGCCTTGCCGTGTCCGGCGTTCTGAAACCTTTAAAGAGACTCTATTAAATGGAATGGTTAGCGGATCCAACGGCCTGGCTCGGCCTGTTGACCTTGATTGTGCTGGAACTGGTGCTGGGCATCGACAACTTGGTGTTTATCGCGATCCTGGCGGACAAGTTACCGCCGGAGCAGCGCGACCGCGCGCGGTTGATCGGTTTGTCGCTGGCGTTGCTGATGCGTCTGGGCCTGCTGGCGAGTATTTCCTGGTTGGTGACGCTCACGCAGCCGCTGTTCGAGGTGTTCGACAAGAGCTTCTCTGGCCGTGACCTGATCATGTTGTTTGGTGGTGTGTTCCTGTTGTTCAAGGCCACCATGGAGTTGCACGAGCGCCTTGAAGGCCACGTGGCGCAGCGCACGGGCAATGTGGCTTACGCCATGTTCTGGCCGATCGTAGCGCAGATCGTGGTGCTCGACGCGGTGTTCTCCCTCGACGCGGTGATTACCGCCGTGGGCATGGTGGATGAGCTGGCCGTGATGATGATCGCGGTGATCGTGTCCATCGGCCTGATGATCGTGGCGAGCAAGCCGCTGACCCGTTTCGTCAACGCGCACCCGACGGTCATCATGTTGTGCCTGGGCTTTTTGATGATGATTGGTTTCGCGCTGACCGCCGAAGGCCTGGGCTTCCATATTCCCAAGGGCTACCTGTACGCGGCGATTGGTTTCTCGATTCTGATCGAGCTGTTCAACCAGATTGCCCGTGCCCGTCGCAAGAAGTCGGCGCAAGGCGTGTTGCCGGTGCGTGAGCGTACCGCTCATGCGGTGATGCGCTTGCTCGGCGGCCGAAGCCTGGCGGTGGAAGAGGTGGGTGACGACGTCGCCGACTTGCTGGGCGAACCGGATGCAACCCAGGGTCCGCTGTTTGATCGCCGCGAGCGCGTGATGATCAGTGGCGTGCTGCAACTGGCCGAGCGGCCGATTCGCACCTTGATGACGCCACGGGCCAAGGTGGACTGTATCGATCTGGCGGACGATCCCGAGACGATCCGCCGCACACTGATGCATTCGTCCTACTCGCGCCTGCCGTTGATCCGTAACGGCGCGGTGGATGAGCCACTGGGTTTCGTGCACAAAAAAGAATTGCTTAAGGAATACCTGGCGGGCAACGAGCCGAACCTGGAGCACCTGGCGCGACGGGCGATCAACCTGCTGGAGAGCTTTTCGATCCTCAACGCCCTGGAACAGATGCGCCAGGAGTCGACCCACATCGCCTTCGTGATCAACGAATTCGGGGATTTCATGGGCGTGTTGAGCATGACCGACATTCTCGAGTCGATCGCCGGTGAGTTGCCGGACGCCAGCGAAATCGAGGGGCCGGATAGTGTCGAGGAGGGCGAGGGGTTTCGCGTCAATGGCGCCTTGAACCTCAATCGGGTTCGTCAGCGTACCGGTTTCAATGCGCTTGCCACCGAGGATTATCAGACCCTGGCAGGCTTGGTGATGAGCCTGCTGGATCGCCTGCCGATGGTCGGTGACAGCCTTGAGCATGAAGGCTGGCGCCTGACCGTGGCGGCGGTGGAAGAGCGGCGGGTGACGCAAGTGCTGCTGACGCCTAGGGCGCGTAGTCTTTAAACACGTCTTCCAGGACGGCTTCCTGTTCATGGGGGGCACCGATGCCCTTGAGGTTTTCGACCTCAAGGGCATTTTTGTAGACCACCAGCGTTGGGGTGCCGCTAACCCCGTCAATCGGCGGGGTTTGGGTGGTGTCCAGGAGCATGCTTTTTACACGCCCGGCGTATTTGTCGGCGATGCGATTAAAGCGCAGGTCAGCCCCTAAGCACGCCTGACAGTAGGGGGACGTGAACAACACAATAACCAGCGGGTGTTCATTCAGGATTCGTTGGTATTCGTTGTGCGCGTGAATAACCGTTTTTGCAACGCCCATGATGATCTCCTTGCGAGCCCGGCCGAATGGTTGCGGGTACGCTAAATCGCGAGATCACCACCGTCTACTGTCAACCTTCACAGGTGACGCCGCTCACGCATCGTCGGTGCGCTCCATGCGTTCCCGGGCCTTGCGCGCCTGATTCGCGCATTTCTGGTATTCCTCATTGTCCCTGGACGCCTTTGCCCGCCGATAGTCATGGTGGTTCTGGCTGGTGTAGTTGGTATTGAAAGCTTCCTTGAGTTTGCGCAGTTGTTCCGTGCATTCGCGGCGGTCGTTAGCCGCCGAGGCGCTGCCGGCTGCTAGGCATGACAGCAAAACCAGAGTGAGGCTGAGCTTCATCGCAGAGGTCGTCCGTGTTGGCTTGGATGTGCCAAGGCTAGTCCAGCCTGGAGATTTTTGCAGGGTGCGCCCGCGCCGCAAGGGTGCGCGGTAACACTGTGGTGGTGCACCCGGTTGGGGCCTGTCACGGTGGTGTGGGGCCTTGGGTAGCAATCTGATTGCGCATGATGGCATCCCGCTGTACAGCTCATCAGAAATTATCTTTCTGATTTATAACGAATTTATCCTCGGCATATTTTCCTGTTACTGCGTGTGGCACACTTTCTGCTGTCTATTCCGTTGTTACATACTAGGTTCCGGTATAGCGGAATACACAACTCCTGGAGTGCTTGTCATGCATCACCGACCTTCCGTGTTTAAAGCGTGTGTTTTTCTCTTCGCCGCATCGGCTTCCCTCGCAAGCGTCGTGCATGCGGCGGACAGCAAACTCGATGATGTGCTCAAGCGTGGGCATCTCATCGTGGGTACAGGCAGTACCAATGCGCCGTGGCACTTCCAGGGAGCGGATGGCAAGTTGCAAGGTTTTGATATCGACATCGGCCGCATCGTGGCCAAAGGATTGTTCAACGATCCAAGCAAGGTCGAATTTGTGGTGCAGTCGTCCGACGCACGCATTCCCAACCTGCTGACCAACAAGGTCGACATGAGTTGCCAGTTCATCACCGTCACCGCCAGCCGTGCCCAGCAGGTTGCCTTTACCTTGCCGTACTACCGCGAAGGCGTGGGCCTGCTGCTGCCGAACAACAGCAAATACAAAGAAATCGAAGACCTGCAAGCCGCAGGCGACAGCGTCACCGTGGCCGTGCTGCAAAACGTCTACGCCGAAGAGCTGGTGCACCAGGCGCTGCCCAAAGCCAAGGTCGATCAGTACGACAGCGTTGACCTGATGTACCAGGCCGTGAACTCCGGTCGCGCCGATGCTGCCGCCACCGACCAATCCTCGGTCAAGTACCTGATGGTGCAGAACCCGGGCCGCTACCGCAGCCCGACCTACGCCTGGAGCCCGCAAACCTACGCGTGCGCCGTCAAGCGTGGCGACCAGGACTGGCTGAACTTCGTCAACACGGCGTTGCATGAGGCCATGACCGGCGTGGAATTCCCGACCTACAAAGCGTCGTTCAAGCAGTGGTTCGGTGTGGACCTGCCAGAGCCTGCGATTGGTTTCCCTGTTGAATTCAAGTGATGTGTAAACCGGGGGCGCAGCGTGTTGCGCCCCGCTTCAGGTACTGCCGACCATGAACTATCAGTTGAACTTTGCCGCCGTGTGGCGTGATTTCCCCAGCTTGCTGGCGGGGCTCGGTCTGGGCCTTGAGCTGGCATTGCTGTCGATCGCGATTGGCTGTGTGATCGGCTTGATGATGGCATTTGCCATGCTGTCCAGGCACCGGGCGTTGCGCGTCTTCGCCTCGGTGTACGTGACGGTGATCCGCAATACGCCGATCCTCGTGCTGATCCTGTTGATCTACTTTGCCCTGCCGTCGCTGGGGGTTCGTCTCGACAAAATCCCGTCCTTCATCATCACCCTGTCGCTGTATGCCGGTGCCTACCTGACCGAAGTGTTCCGTGCCGGGCTGTTGAATATTCCCAAGGGCTTGCGTGAAGCCGGCTTGGCCATTGGCCTGGGCGAGTGGCGCATTCGTGCCTACATCACCGTGCCGGTGATGCTGCGCAACGTGTTGCCAGCGTTGTCGAACAACTTTATTTCGCTGTTCAAGGACACCTCGTTGGCCGCCGCTATCGCGGTGCCGGAGCTGACCTATTACGCCCGCAAGATCAACGTCGAAAGCTACCGGGTGATTGAAACCTGGATGGTCACGACCGCGCTCTACGTGGCCGCCTGTTATTTCATCGCCATGCTGCTCCGTTACCTGGAACAGCGTCTGGCGATCCGTCGTTAAGGAGGGTTTCCATGTACGAGTCCCCCAGCTGGCTGCATGAGTTGTGGATCGCCCGGGATACCCTTTGGGCGGGGTTTCAGACCAGTATTTATTGCTCGGTGCTGGCGATTATCTTTGGCACGCTGATCGGTATCTTCGCGGGGTTGATCCTGACCTACGGCAAATTCTGGATGCGTGCGCCGTTTCGTCTGTACGTGGACCTGATCCGTGGCACGCCTGTGTTTGTGTTGGTGCTGGCGTGTTTCTACATGCTGCCGGCGCTCGGTTGGCAGATCACCGCGTTCCAGGCCGGGGCGGTCGGGCTGACGTTGTTCTGCGGCTCGCACGTCTCGGAAATCGTGCGCGGCGCGTTGCAAGCCATCCCCCGTGGGCAACTGGAAGCGGGCAAGGCGATTGGCCTGACGTTCTACCAGTCCCTGGGTTACGTGCTGTTGCCTCAGGCGCTGCGCCAGATCCTGCCGACCTGGGTCAATTCCTCCACGGAAATCGTCAAGGCTTCGACCTTGCTCTCGGTGATTGGCGTGGCTGAGTTACTGCTGAGCACCCAGCAAGTGATCGCGCGTACGTTCATGACCCTGGAGTTCTACCTGTTCGCCGGGTTTCTGTTCTTTGTCATCAACTACGCCATCGAATTATTCGGGCGCTACATTGAAAAGCGGGTGGCCTTGCCATGAACCAACCACATACCCCCTCACCGCTGCTGAACATTCGCGGCCTGCGCAAACAATACGGTCAGGTGGAAGTGCTCAAAGGCGTCGACCTGTCCATGCAGCGCGGCAACGTGGTGACCTTGATCGGCTCCAGCGGCTCGGGCAAGACCACGCTGCTGCGTTGCGTCAACTTGCTCGAAGAATTCCAGGGCGGCCAGATCACCCTGGATGGCGAGTCGATCGGTTACAGCGAAATCGCCGGCAAGCGTGTGCGTCACCCTGAGCGGGTGATTGCCCAGCACCGCGCGATGACCGGCATGGCGTTCCAGCAGTTCAACCTGTTTCCGCACCTGACGGCGTTGCAAAACGTCACTCTGGGCCTGCTCAAGGTGAAGAAAATGGGCAAGGACGAAGCCGTGGCCCTGGCCGAAAAATGGCTCGACCGTGTCGGCCTGCTGGAGCGGCGCAACCACTTCCCCGGGCAATTGTCCGGCGGCCAGCAACAGCGTGTGGCGATTGCTCGTGCAATCGCGATGAACCCCAGCTTGATGCTGTTCGACGAAGTCACCTCGGCCCTCGACCCGGAACTGGTTGGCGAGGTGCTGAGCGTGATCAAGGGCCTGGCGGAGGAGGGCATGACCATGTTGCTGGTCACCCACGAAATGCGTTTTGCCTATGAAGTGTCGGACAAGATCGTATTCATGAACCAGGGCCGTATTGAAGAGCAGGGCACCTCGAAGGAGATCTTCGAGCGTCCGCAATCGCCGCGCCTGGCGGAATTTTTGAAGAACATTCGTTTTTAATCAGGAGCAACGTTATGACCATTACTCGTTACGGCACCGGCAGCACCGCCGGCGGTGGCCAGCCACGTCCTTTCGCCCGTGCGGTGGAAGCGGACGGCTGGCTCTACGTCTCGGGCCAGGTGCCAGCGGTGGACGGTGAAATCATCAACGGCGGCATCATCGAGCAGACCCGCCAGACCATGCGCAATGTGGTGGCGATTCTGGAAGAGGCTGGCTACGAACTCAAAGACGTGGTGCGCGTGGGTGTGTGGCTGGAAGACCCACGGGACTTCTGGAGCTTCAACAAGGTCTTCGGCGAATACTTCACCCCGGAACACGCCCCGGCGCGCGCCTGTGTGCAGGCCAACATGATGGTGGACTGCAAGGTCGAGATTGATTGCGTGGCCTACAAGAAAAAAGGCTAAATGCCCCATGCTTGAAACCATAGGAGATCCCATGTGGGAGCGGGCTTGCCCGCGATGACGGCGTGTCAGCCAGCCCATCTGGCACTGACCCACCGCAATCACGGGCAAGCCCGTTCCCACAGGGGATCACTGTGCAGCACCCACATTTGACGGGACCGATTACTGCCATGACCGAAGACACCATCAAACGCCGCGCCAAAGGCCTGGACCGTGCTTTTGATATCCTCGATTTTCTCAAGGAAATCGGCCAGCCCCTGCGCCCGAATGATATTGCCAGCGGCATCGGCAGCCCCAAATCCACCGTCTATGAGTTGGTCGCGTCGCTGCTGGAACGGCGCATTCTGGAAACGGTGGGCAAGGACGGCCACGTCTACCTCGGCCGCCAGTTGTACTTCCTCGGCCAGGCGCACCTGCGCCATTTCGACTTGACCCGCGAGGCCGACCACGCCTTGCAGGAAATCGTCAGCCAAACCCACGAAACCGCACAGATGTGCCTGCTCAACGGGCGCAAATACACGGTGGCGCTGATGCGCGAAGGTGAGCGGCATTTCCGTATTTCGTCGGACATCGGCGAAAACGCGCCGATTCCGTGGACCGCCTCCGGGCGCCTGTTGCTGGGGCACTTGAGCGACCAGCAAATCATCGACCTGATCGACGACGACGATTTCATCCTGCCGGACGGCCAGCGCCTGGCGCTGGACACCTTCCTGGCGCAGATCCGCCAGGCCACGCTCGATGGGTTCTTCTCCTTCGACAGCGTGGCCGACACCTTTACCCATTGCTTCGCTGCCCCGGTTCGCGACGCGCAAGGCATCAGCATTGCGACCTTGTGCATCGTCGCCCCACGGGCCGACGCGATTAAAAATTACAACGACTATCGCCGGGTGTTGATCGACAGCGCCAACCACCTGGCCCGCCGCATCAACGAATAGGAGTTTTCCATGTCTGCCTTCAACGCCGTTGAAAAAGGCGCCGCCGCGATTGGCGCCCACTTGGTCCGCGACGTCAGCCTGCCGGCCCTGGTGCTGCACCGTGACGCCCTGGAACACAACATTCGCTGGATGCAAGCGTTTGTCAGCAACAGCGGCGCAGAACTCGCGCCCCACGGCAAAACCAGCATGATGCCCGCACTGTTCCAGCGCCAGCTCGCCCAAGGCGCCTGGGGCATTACCCTGGCCAATGCGGTGCAGACCCGTGCCGCCTATGCCGGTGGCGTGCGCCGCGTGTTGATGGCCAACCAACTGGTCGGCGCGCCGAACATGGCGTTGATTGCCGACCTGTTGGCCGATCCTGATTTCGACTTCCACTGCATGGTCGACCACCCGGACAACGTCGCCGACCTGGGCCTGTTCTTCGCCGCCCGTGGGCTGCGCCTGAACGTGATGATCGAGTACGGCGTGGTCGGCGGCCGCTGCGGTTGCCGCAGCGAGCAGGAAGTGCGTGAGCTCGCCAAGGCGATCAAGGCCCAGCCGGCCCTGGCCCTTACCGGCATCGAAGGCTACGAAGGTGTCATCCACGGCGAACACGCTATCAGTGGCATCCGCGAGTTCGCCGCCAGCCTGGTGCGATTGGCCGTGGACCTGCAAAACAATGGCGCTTTCGACCTGCCCAAGCCCATCATTACCGCGTCGGGTTCGGCCTGGTACGACCTGATCGCCGAGTCCTTCGAGACGCAAAACGCCGCCGGCCGTTTCCTCAGCGTGCTGCGCCCCGGCAGCTACGTGGCCCACGACCACGGTATCTACAAAGACGCGCAATGCTGCGTGCTCGACCGCCGCAGCGACCTCAATGAAGGCCTGCGCCCTGCGCTGGAAGTCTGGGCGCACGTGCAATCGTTGCCCGAGCCCGGCTTTGCGGTGATTGCCCTGGGCAAGCGCGACGTGGCCTACGACGCCGGGTTGCCGGTGCCGCTCAAGCGCTACAAGGCCGGTATCCTGCCGGCCGAAGGCGATGACGTGAGCGCCTGCAAAGTCACCGCAGTGATGGACCAGCACGCGTTCATGCGCGTGGCACCAGGGGTTGAGCTGCGTATCGGCGACATCATTTCCTTCGGCACCTCGCACCCGTGCCTGACCTTCGACAAGTGGCAAGTGGGCTGCCTGGTGGATGAGCAGTTGCAGGTGATCGAGTCGCTGCAGACCTGCTTCTAGACCGAGTCGCGGCCATCGCAGGCAAGCCAGCTCCCACATTGACCGCGTTGTATCTGAAGGCATGCAGTCAACCGTGGGAGCAGGCTTGCTCGCGAAGGGGCCATCAGCCACACCAGAGATTAGCGGCCATCGCAGGCAAGCCAGCTCCCACATTGACCGCGTTGTATCTGAAGGCATGCAGTCAACTGTGGGAGCGGGCTTGCTCGCGAAGGAGCCATCAGCCACACCAGAGATTAGCGGCCATCGCAGGCACGCCAGCTCCCACATTGACCGCGTTGTATCTGAAGGCATGCAGTCAACCGTGGGAGCGGGCTTGCTCGCGAAGGAGCCATCAGCCACACCAGAGATTAGCGGCCATCGCAGGCAAGCCAGCTCCCACATTGACCGCGTTGTATCTGAAGGCATGCAGTCAACTGTGGGAGCAGGCTTGCTCGCGAAGGGGCCATCAGCCACACCAGAGATTAGCGGCCATCGCAGGCACGCCAGCTCCCACATTGACCGCGTTGTATCTGAAGGCATGCAGTCAACCGTGGGAGCAGGCTTGCTCGCGAAGGAGCCATCAGCCACACCAGAGATCAAAGGCATGAACACACAACCGCGCATCGCCCTGATCGGCGAATGCATGATCGAATTGCAGCACCGCGCCGACGGCAGCCTGCAGCAGAGCTTCGGCGGCGACACCCTGAACACGGCCGTGTACCTGCGCCGCGAGCTGGGCGCTGTCGGCACGGTCGACTACGTCACCGCTTTGGGCGATGACAGTTTCAGCGATGCCATGTGCCAACAGTGGCGCGACGAAGGCTTGGGCCTGGACAGGGTTCAGCGCTTGCCCGGCCGTTTGCCGGGGTTGTATTGCATCCAGACGGACGCCAACGGCGAACGCAAATTTCTCTACTGGCGCAATGAAGCCGCCGTGCGTGATTGCTTCACCACGCCGGCCGCCGAACCGATCCTGGCGGCCTTGCCGGATTACGACGTGGTGTATTTCAGCGGTATCACCTTGGCGGTGCTGGGTGAAATCGGGCGTGAACGCTTACTGCAAAGCCTGATCGAAACCCGCCGTCGCGGCGGCAAGGTGGTCTTCGACAACAACTACCGGCCGCGTCTGTGGGCCAGTGTCGAGGCGGCGCGCGCGGCGTATCACCGGGTGCTCGCCGAGGTGGATATCGCTTTGCTGACCGAAGATGACGAGCGTGCGCTGTTTGGGTACGCCGACAGTGAGCAGGTGTTTGCGGCGTACCCGGCCATTGCGGAAGTGGTGCTCAAGCGCGGGGCGCAGGCGTGTCTGATCCGTTGCGCAGGCGAGCGCTTTGCCGTGCCGGCGTTGCAGGTCGAGAACGTGGTGGATACGACGGCGGCGGGGGATTCGTTCAGTGCGGCGTATTTGGCCAGTCGGCTCACGGGTGGTTCGCCAGAGGCGGCGGCCTTGGCGGGGCATCGGTTGGCGAGCCGGGTGATTCAAGTGCCGGGTGCACTGATCCCAAGATAGTCGGTGGAATAGCCGCCCGCGGCGGTTCGCGAGCAAGCCCGCTGCCACATTTGATTGCATTTCAACTGAAGGAACTCGGTCAACTGTGGGAGCGGGCTTGCTCGCGAAAGCGGTCTAAAGCCCAACCCTCAGTCGCGGTAAAACACCTGCACCAGGTGATAGCCAAACTTGCTCTTGATCGGCCCATGCACCACCTTCACCGGCTTCTTGAAGATCACCGCATCAATGGCCCCGACCATCTGCCCTGGCCGCACTTCACCCAAATCACCGCCGCGCTTGCCGGACGGGCAGGTCGAGTATTTCTTGGCCAGCACATCAAACGCTTCGCCCTTGGCAATGCGCTGCTTGAGCTGTTCGGCTTCTTCGCTGGTCTTCACCAGAATGTGACGGGCTTGGGCTTTCATTGATTTCTACCAGGTGTGCGGCGGCGCGCGATTATGCCTGAACTCATTCGTCGACGCTGATCATGCTGCGGATTTTTGTTGCCAGCAGGTCAACGGAAAACGGTTTGGCGACCATGTCCATGCCGTCTTCCAGAAAGCCCTGGCGCTCGGCGGCTTTTTCGGCGTAACCGGTCATGAACAACACGCGCAGGCCGGGCCGGTGCTGACGGGCGATTTCCGCCAGTTGCCGGCCGTTCATGCCCGGCAAGCCGACATCGGTCACCAGCAGGTCCACACGCAAATCCGACTCCAGCAAAGGCAGCGCCGTGCGTGCGTCCGCTGCCTGGTGTGCGGTGTAACCCAACTCATCGAGCACATTGACCACCAGCATGCGCACCGCCGGGTCATCCTCGACCACCACCACCGACTCACCGGCCAGCGCCAACGGGGCCTCGCTCAAATGCTGCGGCAGGTGGCTTTCCAGGGCGGTGCCATACAGGCGCGGCAGGTACAGGCGCACGCAGGTGCCCTGGCCGGGCTCGCTTTGGATCGTCACGTGGCCACCGGATTGCTGGGCAAACCCATAGATCATCGACAGCCCAAGGCCTGTGCCCTGGCCGATAGGCTTGGTGGTGAAAAACGGGTCGAACGCCTTGGCCAGGATTTTCGGTGCCATGCCGGTGCCGTTGTCGCACACGCCCAGCATCACGTAGTCGCCGGCCTTCACCGGTTCCAGGGTGGTGATGTCGCTGCCATCGAGGTAGCTGTTGGCGGTTTCGATCAGCAATTCGCCGCCGTCGGGCATGGCGTCGCGTGCGTTGATCACCAGGTTGAGCAGGGCGTTTTCCAACTGGCTGGCATCGGTATTCACGGGCCAGATATCGCGGCCCAGTTGCACTTTGAGCGTGATATGCGCGCCTTTGGTTCGCTGGAACAGATCCTCCAGGGACGCTACCAGCTGGTTGGGGTCCAGCGGGCGGCGGTCCAGCGACTGGCGGCGTGAGAACGCCAGCAGCCGATGGGTGAGGGCGGCCGCGCGATGGGCGGACGATACGGCGGCGTCAGTAAAGCGGCCGATTTCGTCGCTGCGCCCGGCACTGATGTAGCGCTGCATCAAGTCCAGGCTGCCGATAATCCCGGTCAGCATGTTGTTGAAATCATGGGCAATGCCGCCGGTGAGCTGGCCCACGGCTTCCATTTTCTGCGCGTGACGCAGCGCGTCTTCGGCGCGCTCGCGTTCGAACATTTCGTTTTGCAGGCGCTGGTTGGCTTCAGCCAGCGCCTGTGTGCGCTGGGCGACGCGCTCTTCGAGGTTCTCGTTGAGGTGGCGCAAGGCCTCTTCGGTGAGTTTGCGTTCGGTCTCATCGATAACAAAGATATAGAAGCCGTTCACCGAGCCGTCATTGCTGAAGCGTGGCAGGTACTTCATCAACGCGTGGCGCGGGCGGCCGTCGTGATGGGGCGTAACGGTCATGAAACTGCACGCCTTGCCCTTGAGCGCGGCGGCGATCTTGTCTTCGCGCCCGGCATACAGCTCGTCGCCGATGACCTCACGGATGGTCTTGCCGTACAGCTCCTGGGGCGTCATGCCATACCAGTCGAGGTAGGCGCTGTTGTTCAGGCGAAAACGCTGTTCGTGGTCGACGTAGCCGATCAGCACCGGCATGGCGTTGATGATCAGTTGCAGCTCGGTCTGGCTTTGGCGCAGCGCGTGCTCGGTGTGTTTACGTTCGGTCAGGTCCAGCGCGGCGCCAAGGAAGCGTGCCGGGCGGCCTTGCGGGTCCTTGTAGCAGCGACCACGGGCGAACACCCAGCGCAGTTGGCCGTCGGCTTGCAGCAAGCGGTATTCCTCGGCGTATTCGGTGCCAAAGGTGATGCAGTGTTTGATGCTGCGCGCCACCATGCCGCGGTCTTCGGGGTGCACGCCTTGCAGGTAGTCGCTGATCGGCAACAGGCCGGCGTCACTCGGGTTGACGCCATGCAAATAGGCGAAATGGGCGTCGGCGATAAAGCGGTCTTCGCCGATGTCCCAGTCCCAGGTTCCCACCGCATCAGTGGCGGCCAGGGCCAATTGCAGGCGTTGTTCGGTGCTGTGCTGGGCCTTGAGGCTGTCATCGGAGCGCTGTTGCAGTTCGAGGGCTTTGCTGCGGCGCTCGTTGGTCTCGATGGCGGTGACCAGAATGCCGGCGACGGTGCCGCTTTCATCGCGGACCGGGCTGTAGGTCAGGTCGAGCCAGATGTCGGTGTCGCGATGGTTGCGTTGCAGGACGAAGCGCTGTTCGGTGAAGGTGCGCACTTGGCCGGTGAGGACGGCGTCGTAGATCGGTGCGGTAAAGTTTTCCAGCTCCGGCCAGGTCTCATGCGCGGGTTGGCCCATGGCGCCGGGGTGTTTGTTGCCCGCGAGCGCGGCGAAGCCGTCGTTGTAGAGTTGAGTGAGCTGGCTGCCCCACAGCAGCAGCATCGGCATCGGTGAGTGGACCACGATATCGACGGCGGTGCGCAGGCTTTGCGGCCAGTCACTGGATTCACCGAGGGGGCTTCGCGCCCAGTCCAGCCGTGCAATCAATGCGGCGGCTTCGCTTCCGGTGGATGTTACGTTCATGAAAAAACCCTAAACCCGACACTTTGAAAGACGACAAAACCGATTATCCCGCGACACGGGAACGGCTGACTACCCCTCGAAAAATAGCATGCATTGGGGGTTTGTCTTCAACTGAGTGCTTCAGGGCGGAAACCTTTCTTGTTTATGCCAGCTCCGGTCGATCACGAAACTGCGCGAGCGCCTCCGGGTTTGCCAACGCGTCAGTGTTCTTCACCGGTTCACCGTGCACCACGTTGCGCACCGCCAGTTCGACGATCTTGCCGCTGATGGTGCGCGGGATATCGGTGACGGCGAGGATTTTCGCCGGCACATGGCGCGGCGTGGTGTTGGCGCGAATCACCTGGCGAATCTGTTGCTCCAGGGCGTCATCGAGTTCAATGCCCTCATTGAGGCGCACAAACAGCACCACCCGCACATCGTCCTGCCAGCGTTGGCCGATGGCCAGGCTTTCCAGGACCTGCGGGACCTTTTCCACCTGGCGATAAATCTCCGCCGTGCCGATGCGCACACCGCCCGGGTTGAGCACCGCGTCGGAGCGCCCATGAATCAGCAGGCTGCCATTGGGGCGTTGTTCGGCGTAGTCGCCCTGGGCCCATACACCGGGAAACTGGCTGAAATACGCCGCGCGCAGCGTGTGCTGGTGCGGGTCATTCCACAGCCCGATCGGCATGGCCGGAAAATGCCGAGTGCAGACCAATTCGCCTTTTTCGCCAATCAGCGGCTGGCCCTGGTCGTTCCACACTTCGATGGCCATCGCCAGGCTCTTGCACTGCATTTCGCCACGCCGCACCGGCAGCACCGGGTTGCCGATCACAAAGCAGGAGACGATATCGGTGCCGCCCGACATCGACGACAGGCACAGCTCGCTTTTGATGTCGCGGTACACGTAGTCGTAGCTCTGCGGCGACAGCGGCGAGCCGGTTGAAATCAGCCCTTTGAGACTGCTCAAATCATGACTCAGCCGCGGTTGCAGGCCGGCTTTTTCCAGGGTGACGAGGTATTTCGGGCTGGTGCCGAATACGCTGATTGTCTCGGCATCGATCAGGTCGATCAGCCGTTCGGGGCCGGGGTGAAAGGGCGAGCCGTCGTACAGCACGGCGGTTGCGCCGAGGGCCAGCACCGACACCAGCCAGTTCCACATCATCCAGCCGCACGTGGTGTAGTAAAAGAGGCAGTCATCCCGCGACAGGTCGGCATGCAGGCCGTGTTCCTTGAGGTGCGTGAGCAACACGCCGCCGGTGCCGTGGATGATGCACTTGGGCACGCCGGTGGTGCCGCTGGAATAGAGGATGTACAGCGGGTGATTGAACGGCACTGCGACAAATTCAGGTTCGCCGCCGGGTTGGTAAAAGTCGTCCCACAGCGTGACCTTGGCGTGGGTCTGATAATCCGCGGCTGTCGCCTGTGGCCGGGCATACGGCACGATGATCAGCTGTTGCAGGGACGGCAGGCGCGCGAGGATTTCATGCAGCTTGGCGCTTTGGTCGATGGCCTTGCCGGCGTAGCGATAACCCGCGCAGGTGATCAGCACCTTGGGTTCGATCTGGCCGAAACGGTCGATCACGCCTTGGGTGCCGAAGTCCGGCGATGAACAGGACCAGATCGCCCCGAGGCTGCTGGTGGCGAGCATGCCGACCAGGGTTTGCCAGGTGTTGGGCATGCACGCGGCCACGCGGTCGCCCACCCCGACACCCGCTGCGCGCAGGCTGTGTTGCAGGCCGGCGACGTGGCTAGCCAGTTCGGCGTAAGTCAGCTGTTCGCGCTGGCCGTCCTCGCTGATGGCGACCACGGCCGGGTGATCATCACGGCGGCGCAGCAGGTGTTCGGCAAAGTTCAGCGTGGCGTCGGGAAACCACTGGGCGCTGGGCATTTCACGGTCTTCGATCAGCGTCACCGAGGGTGGGCTGCGAAATTGCACGTCAAAGAACCCGACGATGGCCTGCCAGAAGTCGGCGCGCTGGTCGATGCTCCACTGGTGCAGGGCCGGGTAGTCGGGCAGTTGCACGCTGTAGCGGTCGTTGACGAAGCGACGGAACTGGTCCATCCGCGTGTTGGCGATACGTTCGGGGGAAGGTTGCCAGAGGATCTCGGACATTGCGCAATCTCTTGTGCTTAGATGAAATCTACCCAACAGCACGGAGCAAATGTGCGAGCGGGCTTGCTCGCGAATGCGGTGGGTCAGTTACAAACTGGCTGACGCGCCTCCTTCGCGAGCAAGCCCGCTGCCACATTTTAAAACGCCTGCGTGTGGAATAGCGGGGGTTTACTGCGCCAGCCAGCCGCCATCGATATTCCACGCCGCGCCGCGCACCTGGGCACCGGCCTCGCTGCACAGAAACAACACCAGCTCACCCAACTGCGGCGGTGTCACAAACTCCAGCGACGGCTGTTTCTCCGCGAGCAAATCATGCTGCGCCTGCTGCGGATCAACGCCGTTGGCCGCACGGTCATCAATTTGCTTCTGCACCAGCGGCGTCAGCACCCAGCCCGGGCAGATGGCGTTGCAGGTGACGTTGCTGGTGGCCGTCTCCAGGCCCACCACTTTGGTCAGGCCGATCACGCCATGCTTGGCCGCCACATACGCGGCCTTGCCCACCGAACCGACCAGGCCGTGCACCGAGGCGATATTGACGATACGCCCCCAGCCTTTGGCCTTCATGCCCGGCAGGCTCAAGCGCGTGCTGTGGAATACCGACGACAGGTTGATCGCGATGATCGAATCCCAGCGTTCCACCGGGAAATCCTCCACCGCCGACACGTGCTGAATGCCGGCGTTGTTGACCAATATATCCACGCCACCGAATTCACGCTCGGCATAGGCCAGCATGTCGGCGATCTGCGCCGGGTCGCTGACGTCTGCCGGGTGATGGCCGACTTTACCGCCGAACGCCTGCACCTGGGCGATCACCGCGCTGGCGTCGCCGAAGCCGTTGAGGATCAGGTTGGCGCCGGCCTTGGCCAGGCTGAGCGCTATGCCCAGGCCGATGCCGCTGGTGGAGCCGGTGACCAGGGCGGTCTTGCCGTTCAAGTTCGTCATGTCAACCTCACACAATGCCGGTGGCGTAGAAAGTACCGATCACCACGAACACCGCGAGGGTCTTGATAATCGTGATGCCGAAAATATCCTTGTAGGCTTCGCGGTGGGTCAGCCCGGTCACCGCCAGCAGCGTAATCACCGCGCCGTTGTGGGGCAGGGTGTCCATGCCGCCGCTGGCCATGGCCGCTACCCGGTGCAGCACTTCAAGGGGGATATTGGCCGCATGAGCCGCGGAAATAAAGCTTTCGGACATCGCCGCCAGGGCGATGCTCATGCCGCCCGAGGCCGAGCCGGTGATACCGGCCAGCAAGGTCACGGTGATCGCTTCGTTGACCAGCGGATTGGGGATGCCCTTGAGCCAGTCCGCCAGCACCAGAAAGCCCGGCAGTGAGGCGATGACCGCACCAAAGCCGTATTCCGATGCGGTGTTCATCGCCGCCAGCAGCGCACCGCTGACCGCGCTTTTACTGCCTTCGGCGAGCTTGTCGCGAATCGCCGACCAGCCGAACACCAGCACCATGACAATGCCCACCAGCAACGCCGCCTGCACCGCCCAGATTGCCGTGAGCTTGGCGACTTCGGTGGTCACCGGCGCGCTCATGCCCGGTAGGCTCAGGCTATGGGTCTTGCCATACCACTGCGGAATCCAGTGGGTGAACAGCAGGTTCATCACGCCCACCAGAATCAGCGGCGACAGCGCGATCCATGGGTTGGGCAAGGTGAGGTTCTCGGCGGTTTCCGGCTCGTTACGCAGCTCGGTGCCATAGCCTTCGCCGGCACGCTGGGCCTTGTTGCGCTGGCGCGCCAGGTAGAGCATGCCGGTGCAGAACACGAAGATCGTGCCGATCAAGCCCAGCCACGGCGCAGCCCACGCGGTGGTATTGAAGAAGGTGCTGGGGATGATGTTCTGGATCTGCGGCGTGCCGGGCAGGGCGTCCATGGTGAACGAGAACGCGCCAAGGGCGATGGTTGCCGGGATCAGGCGCTTGGGGATATTGCTCTGGCGGAACATCTCCGCTGCGAACGGGTAGACCGCAAACACCACCACAAACAACGACACGCCGCCGTAGGTGAGCAGGGCGCAGACCAGCACGATCACCAGCATCGCCTGGCGTGTGCCAAGCAAACGGATCGCGGCGGCAACAATCGAGCGCGAAAAGCCCGACAGCTCGATCAGCTTGCCGAACACCGCGCCAAGCAGGAACACCGGGAAATACAATTTGATAAAGCCGACCATTTTCTCCATGAACACCCCGGTAAAGGCAGGGGCGACGGCGGACGGGTCGGTGAGGAGCACAGCGCCGAGGGCGGCGATGGGGGCAAACAGGATAACGCTGTAGCCACGGTAGGCTGCCAGCATCAACAGCGCGAGGGCTGCCAGGGCAATGATCACACTCATGGTGTGTCTCCAAATCGGATTGTTATTGTTGTGGGGTGGTGCTTTGGAGAGGGGCTATAGCGAGATGTGTGCCAAAACATTAACGTGTTGAAATATAAGAATATTATTTGATTTTAGATCGGCGGGTCAGAATTTTGTCTCTATCTAGAGACAAGTGAAGGCCCAATGTGGGAGCGGGCTTGCTCGCGAAAGCGGTGTGTCAGTGCTAGATGAGCTGGCTGAAATACCGCATTCGCGAGCAAGCCCGCTCCAACATTAGATTGTCTTCATAAATAGAATTGTTTCTCTGTTTTGAGACTAGGCGATGCCAAGGGCAACCATTTTCTTGTACAGCGTCGATCTGCCCAGCCCCAACCGCTTGGCCGCGTCCACCACATTGCCGTCACAGGCCTTCAACGCCGCTGCAATCAGCTGCCGATCAAAGCGCTCCCGCGCCGCCGCAAACGTCTCACCCTCGAGGGTTTCCACCGGGCCACGCGTCACCGGGCTAAACGTCCCAATCGCCGCGCGAATCTCCCTGGCATCCAGCATCAGGTCATCACTCAACAACGCCGCGCGTTCCAACACATTGCGCAACTCACGGATGTTCCCCGGCCACGCGTGCTGTGCCAACAGCGCGAGGGCCTCGCGGTCCAGTTCATGCTGGCTGCGCAGCTCTTCCAGAATCGCCTCGCTCAATGCTGGAATATCATCCAGTCGCTCCCGCAAGGGCGGCACCTGGATGGGCAGCACATTCAGCCGGTAATACAAATCTGCACGAAACTCACCGCGCTTGATCGCCGCTTCGAGGTCCATGGACGTCGCGGCAATCACCCGCACATCGCTGTGTAGCATGTCGTTGGAGCCTACCGCTTCGTATTCCTTCTCCTGCAACACCCGCAGCAGTTTGCTTTGCAGCGCCAGCGGCATATCACCGATTTCATCCAGAAACAGCGTGCCGCCGTGGGCGATCTGCAACTTACCGGGACGGCCTTTGCGGTCGGCCCCGGTAAACGCGCCCGGCGCGGTGCCGAAAAACTCGGCTTCGAGCAGGTCGTGGGGAATCGCGGCACTGTTGATACTGACGAAGGCTTTGTGCGCACGCGGCGAGGCGCCATGGATCGCCTGGGCCAGCAGCTCCTTGCCAGTTCCGGTTTCGCCCAGCAGCAACACCGGTGACTCGGCACTCGCACTGCGCCGCGCTCGGCGTTTGACTTCCAGGCTGGCCGCACTGGTGCCGATAAAGTGCGCGAAGTTGTATTTGCTCTGCCGCGAACGCAGCAACGACCGCGTGGAGGCCAGTTCCTGCTGCATGCTCAGGTAGCGCTCGATCAGTGGCGACAGGTTGCGCAACTCATCAAACAGCGCAAACCCAATCGCACCAATCACCGCGCCGGCATCGTCGTGAATCGGCAGGCGCATCACCACCAGTGGGCCCTTGGGCGTGTCCTGGATATCCAGCAAAATCGGCTGATCGTTGCGCACGACCTGGCGCAACAAACTGTTGGCGATCACCTGCTCACACGGCTGGCCAATGGCATCGTCGGCGCTTTTGAGGCCGAAGCGCTTGGCATAGCGCTCGTTCATCCAGACGATAGTCGCGTCACGGTCGACAATCACTGTGCCTTCGCTGGACTGCTCGATGATCTCGAACAGCGACTGGATGGCCAGGCCGCGCACCCGTTGGTAATCCTTGAGGCTTTCGTTGCTATTCATGCACCCGCCGCCAACACAAAATATGAAGAGGGTCGCGCTCCTACAAAGGAATATGCGCTGCCGCCAGAAGCTCCTTGGTGTACGCGTGCTGCGGCGCCTCGAACACGTCATGGCTCGCGCCGCGCTCCACCACCTTGCCATCCTTGATCACGATCATGTCGTGGGCCATGGCGCGTACCACCGCCAGGTCATGGCTGATAAACAGGTAGGTCAGGGCGTATTTTTCCTGCAGTTCACGCAATAACGCCACGACCTGCTTCTGCACCGTGCGGTCGAGGGCGGACGTGGGTTCGTCCAGCAACATCAGCGCCGGCTTGAGCACCAAGGCGCGGGCGATAGCGATGCGTTGGCGCTGGCCACCGGAAAACTCATGGGGGTAACGATGACGGCTGGCGGGGTCGAGGCCCACGTCCTTGAGCACCTGAATCACTTGCGCATCGCGGTCGGCCAGGCTGCACGGCGCGTGCACTTCCAGGCCTTCGCTGATGATCTGTTGCACCGACATGCGCGGGCTGAGGCTGCCGAACGGGTCCTGGAACACCACCTGCATCTGCTTGCGCCACGGGCGCATTTGCTGGTTGTTCAGGGGGTCGAGGGCGTGGCCCTGGAAGCGGATGCTGCCGGTGGAGTCGAGCAAGCGCAGGATCGCCTGGCCGAGGGTCGACTTGCCTGAACCGGACTCGCCGACAATCCCCAGGGTCTTGCCGCGCTGCACGCTGAGGCTGATGCCGTCCACGGCGCGCAGGTAAGTTTTGCGCCGGAACAGCCCGCCGCCGAGGGGGAACTGCACGGTCAGGTTGTCGACCTGCAACACCGTCTCGCGCTCGTCGCTGCACAGCACATCACCGGCAGGCTCGGCATCCAGCAGCAGGCGGCTGTAAGGATGCTGCGGTGCGGTGAACAGCGTCTGGCAATCGGCCTGCTCGACAATCTCACCGGCGTGCATCACGCACACGCGCTGGGCAATGCTGCGCACCAGGTTGAGGTCATGGCTGATCAGCAGCAGCGACATGCCCAACCGTTGTTGCAGGGACTTGAGCAGCAGCAGGATCTTGCGCTGCACGGTCACGTCCAGCGCGGTGGTGGGTTCGTCGGCGATCAGCAGTTCCGGCTCGCAGGCCAGGGCCATGGCGATCATCACGCGCTGGCGCTGGCCGCCGGAGAGCTGGTGTGGATACGCCTTGAGCCGTTCCTGGGGCTTCTGGATGCCCACCAGTTCAAGCAGTTCGAGGATCCGCGCCTGCGCTGCCTTGCCGCCCAGGCCCTTGTGCAACAGCAGGGTTTCGCCGATTTGCTTTTCGATGCTGTGCAACGGGTTGAGGGAGGTCATCGGCTCCTGGAAGATCATCGCAATGCGGTTGCCACGCAGCTTTTGCAACGTGCCGGCTGGCGCGCCGATCAACTCCTGGCCGCGATACTTCACGGAGCCGGTGGTTGCCGTGCCGGCTTCGGGCAGCAATTGCAAAATCGAATGGGCCGTCACCGACTTGCCCGAGCCCGACTCGCCCACCAATGCCAGGCACTCGCCGGGGCGTACGTCCAGGCTCAGGTTGCGTACGACGGTCTGGCCGCTGAAGGCGACGCTGAGGTCGCGGATTTCGATCAGGTTCATCTGCAGTCACTCATGAACGTGGGTCGAAGGCATCACGTAATGCCTCGCCAATAAAGACCAGCAGCGACAGGATCAGCGCCAGGGTGAAAAATGCCGTCAGGCCCAGCCACGGCGCTTGCAGGTTTTGCTTGCCCTGGGCAATCAGCTCGCCCAGCGACGCGCTGCCCGCCGGCATGCCGAAACCGAGGAAATCCAGGGCGCTCAACGTGGAGATCGCTCCGGTCAAAATAAACGGCAGGTAACTCAGGGTGGCGGTCATGGCATTCGGCAGGATATGCCGGCGAATGATCTTGCCGTCACCCAGGCCCAATGCGCGGGCGGCCTTGACGTACTCCAGGTTGCGCCCGCGCAGGAACTCGGCGCGCACCACGTCCACCAGGGCCAGCCAGGAAAACAGCGCCATGATCCCCAGCAACCACCAGAAGTTCGGCTCGACAAAGCCCGACAGAATGATCAGCAGGTACAGCACCGGCAATCCGGACCAGACTTCCAATAGGCGCTGGCCCAGCAGATCCACCCAGCCGCCGTAGTAACCCTGCAAGGCCCCGGCGGCAATGCCGATGGCGGCGCTGATGGCCGTCAACGCCAGTGCAAACAGGATCGACACCCGTGCTCCAAAGATCACCCGCGCCAGCACATCGCGCGACTGATCGTCAGTGCCCAGCCAGTTCACCGCCGAGGGCGGGCTGGGGGCAGGGCGGGTCAGTTCGTAGTTGGGGGTGTCGTCGCTGAACGGGATCGGCGGGAACAGCATCCAGCCGCCGTCCTGCTTGATCAGCTTTTGCACGTAGTCACTGCGGTAGTCGGCCTGGAACGGCAGCTGCCCGCCGAACTGCTGCTCGGTGTAGCGCTTGAACACCGGGAAATACAGCTCGTTCTTGAAACTGAGCAGCAGCGGTTTGTCATTGGCGATCAATTCGCCGCCCAGGGTCAGGATAAACAGGCCGATAAACAGCCACAGCGACCACCAACCGCGACGGTTTTTCTTGAATCGCTCGAAACGCCGACGCGCCACCGGGGATAGATTAAGCATCAGGCGTTCCTCGCCGCGAAGTCGATACGCGGGTCCACCAGGGTGTAGCAAAGGTCCCCGATGAGTTTTATCAGCAGGCCGAACAACGTGAAGATAAACAGCGAGCCGAACACCACCGGGTAGTCACGCGACACGGCGGCTTCGTAGCTCATGCGGCCCAGGCCATCGAGGGAGAAGATCACTTCGATGAGCAGGGAACCGGCGAAAAACACGCTGATAAACGCCTGGGGAATCCCCGAGATCACCAGCAGCATCGCGTTGCGGAACACATGGCCATAGAGCACACGTCGTTCGCTCAAGCCTTTGGCGCGGGCCGTGACCACATACTGGCGGGTGATTTCATTCAAGAATGAGTTTTTGGTGAGGATTGTCAGGGTGGCAAACCCGCCGATCACCAGCGCGGTGACGGGCAACACCAGGTGCCAGAAGTAGTCGGCGATCTTGCCGACGGTGCTCAGTTCGTCGAAGTTCTCCGACACCAGCCCGCGCACCGGGAACCAGTTCAGCGACGTGCCACCGGCGAACAGCACAATCAGGAACATCGCAAACAGGAACGCCGGCATCGCGTAGCCGATGACGATGGCGGTGCTGCTCCACACGTCAAAGCTGCTGCCATGGCGCACGGCTTTGCGAATGCCCAGGGGGATCGACACCAGGTAGGTAATCAAGGTGGCCCATAAACCCAGGGAAATGGTCACCGGCATCTTTTCCAGGATCAGGTCGATCACAGTCTTGCCGCGGAAGAAGCTGTTGCCGAAGTCCAGCCGGGCGTAGTTCTTGAGCATCAACCACAGGCGTTCCGGGGCGGGCTTGTCGAAGCCGTATTGTTTTTCGATGTCCTTGATCAGCTTGGGGTCGAGGCCACGGCTGGCCCGCGAGCCGCTGATGCTTTCGCCGGAAGAGCCGCCGATGCCGCCCCCGCCGATCCCTTGCAAGTGCGCAATAGCCTGTTCGACCGGCCCGCCGGGCGCGGCCTGGACGATCACGAAATTCACCAGCAGGATGATCACCAGCGTCGGGATGATCAGCAGCAGGCGCCGCACGATATAGGCAAACATCAGCGGGCACCTGCGCGTTTTTTCAACTCGGCGTTCATTTGCTCATTCGTCAGTGGCGTGGGGCTGATTTCCCACCAGGTTTCCAGCGCTTCGTCGTTTTTGGCCTCGATGGCCGGGCGCCCGAAGCGGTTCCACCACGCGGCGGAAGTGCCGGGCGGGTAGTAATTCGGAATCCACAGGTAGCTCCATTGCAGCACACGGTCCAGGGCGTGGGCGTAAGTGAGCATCTGGGCGTGGGTGTTGGCCTTGACCAGGCCGTTGATCAGGGTGTCGACGGCCGGGTCTTTCAACACCATGTAGTTATTGGCACCGGGGTCGTAGGCCGCCTGGGAGCCGAAGTAGTTGTACAGCTCCATGCCGGGCGAGGTGGTCACCGGGAAGCCAATCACGATCATGTCGTAGTCCCGCGCCATCATGCGGTTGACGTATTGCGAGGAGTCGATGCGGCGGATATTCAGGGTAATGCCGATCTGCGCGAGGTTGCGTTTGTAGGGCAGCAACAGACGTTCCAGGCCGGGTTGGGCATTGAGGAAGGTGAACTCCAGCGGTTCGCCTTGTGCATTCACCAGCTTGTCGCCATCCGGTGTCCAGCCGGCCGCTTCGAGCAAGGCCAGGGCTTGCAGCTGCTTGTCGCGGATCATGCCACTGCCGTCGGTGACCGGCGCCTTGAACACCTGGGTGAAGGCTTCGTCGGGAATCTGCCCACGCAGGGGTTCCAGAATCGCCAGCTCTTCTTTGGTCGGCAATTGGCTCGCCGCCAGCTCGCTATTGGAGAAATAGCTTTGCTGGCGAATGTACAGGTTGCGCATCATCTGACGGTTGGCCCATTCGAAGTCCCACAGCATCGCCAGCGCCTGACGCACCCGGCGGTCCTTGAACATCGGCTTTTGTACGTTGAACACATAGCCTTGGGCCGGTTGCGGCATTTCTTTGGCCAGGTGCGCACGTTGCAGGCGGCCGTCGTCGAGGGCCGGGCCGTTGTAACCGATGGAATAACCGGTGGCGGAGAACTCGCGATTGAAGTCGTAGGCGCCGCCGCGCAGTACCTGGCGCGCCACCTCGGTATCGCCGAAATACTCCAGGCTCAAGTGATTGAAGTTGTACAGGCCACGGCTGACGGGCAAGTCCTTGCCCCACCAGTCCGGGTCGCGGGTAAAGGTGATGGTGCTGCCGGAGTCGATCTTGCTGATTTTGTACGGGCCGCTGCCCAGCGGGGCTTCATAGCCGCCGCCATTGGCGAAATCGCGGGTCTTCCACCAGTGTTCGGGGAATACCGGCAAGGTGGCGATATCCAGGGGCAGGGTGCGGTTTTCATTGCTGGAAAAGTCAAAACGCACCTGGCGCTCGCCTTCGACTTCGACGTGCTTGACGTCGGCGAACAGGGTGCGAAAACGCAGGCTGCCTTGGGTCATCAGCAGGTCGAAGCTGTAGCGCACATCTTCGGCGGTGATCGGCTTGCCGTCGGCAAAACGCGCCTTGGGGTTGAGGTAGAAACGCAGCGACAGGCCGTCGTCCGAGCGTTCCATCTTCTCTGCAACCAGGCCGTAAACGGTGTAGGGCTCATCCAGGGACCGCTGGGCCAGCGGGGCGTACAGCCAGCCGTCGACCTGGGAGACGCCGATGCCTTTGTCGATATACGGCAACACATGGTCGAAACGCCCGATTTCGATGGCTGAGCGTCGCAGGCTGCCGCCTTTGGGGGCGTCAGGGTTGGCGTAGTCGAAGTGGGTGAAACCGGCGGGGTATTTGGCGGGTTCGCCGTACACGGTCAAGTAAGTTTGCGGGGCTGCAGTCGCGGCGGTGCTGGCCATTAGCAGGCCCAGGGCAGCGCCGAGGAGTTTCAGGGAAAAAGCCAATCGCATTATCAGCCTTGAACGCCAGGTGAAGAAGAATAGGGACGGGTACGTTAACGGCTTAAGCGTCGCCCGTCACCACATGCACAACGGCCCGCCAAAAGGCGGGCCGTTGTTTAGAGCGTCAGCGCAGACTGGATCAGTCCTGGCGGCTGGTGACTTCCAGCAGGTGGTAACCGAACTGGGTTTTTACCGGGCCTTGCACGGTGTTGACCGGGGCGCTGAAGACGACGGTGTCGAATTCTTTAACCATTTGGCCTGGGCCGAACGAGCCCAGGTTGCCGCCGTCGCGGCTGGATGGGCAGCTGGAGTTGGCTTTGGCGATTTCTGCGAAATCAGCGCCGCCTTCGATCTGGGCTTTGAGTTGGTTGCACTTTTCTTCAGTGGGAACGAGGATGTGACGGGCGGTGGCTTTGGCCATGGGGAGTAACTCCTTGATGTAAAAAGGGTGAGCGTACCGGATTCAGGCGGTTATTTCCTGGCAAAGTTCCAATGATTTGTTGGTTGGTTGGTTGAG